>NZ_CAXAPD010000002.1:0-326490 GCF_963970515.1 Pseudomonas sp. RL_5y_Pfl2_73
GACCAATGCTCATCACTGAGCAATAATCGGGGCATCGAAAGCTCGCATCGGTGTTGGGTCAGATCTTCAACGATGCGGGCTTTCTTTTTTATATCAATAGCTTAGATACAAACGGCAACAGCCCCTAGGAACCCGCTGAATTCAAGGCGCACAGCGCCCATAAAATTGCAGGCGCTTTTTGTGTTTGCGATGATGTTTTATGGTGGCTGTGCGTGGGACACCCTCGGGTGTGCCGGGTGCCTTGACTCCCGGTTCCTAGCCCACGTACGGCCGCCACCCGAATCTAGGAAAGGATGGCGGCGGTTTCTCAAGTCAAGGAGTGAATCTATGCGAAACGTAATTCCATCCTAGTACGTTTGAGAATGGGAGCCGCGAGACTCCCACCTAACGACAGAACAAAAAGCCCCGGTGTTTTTCACAGCGGGGCTTTTTGTATCTTGGCCGCCCACTTGTGTCGTTCATTGCTCGGTCCCCGGTAAATGCCCCAACGGCAGCGCCCCCGGCGTCTTCACCGTATGAATCGCAAAGTTGCTGCGGATATCACTCACACCCGGCAGTTTCAGCAGCCGCCCAGTGAGAAAACGATCGTAAGCCCGCAAATCCGGCACCACCACTTGCAACAGAAAATCCGATTCGCCTGAAACCAGAAACGCCGAGATCACTTCCGGCAACGCCGTGACGGCCTGGCGAAACACTTCGGCTTGTTCGTCGTTGTGCCGTTCAACCTTCACGCCGACAAATATCGTTAATCCGAGGCCCACTTCATCGCGGTCCAGGACGGCTTGGTAACCGCGAATGACACCGGCTTCTTCGAGTATTCGCACGCGGCGCAGGCAGGGTGACGGGGACAGGCCGATTTCTTCGGCCAGTTGCACATTGCTCAGGCGGCCATCGCGTTGCAGCGCGGCGAGGATTTTGCGGTCAAAGGCATCCAGTTTCATTAATTGGCAGTTTCCAATGGAATGACGCGAATAGCTGGCAGGTTATGCCAATTGGCGCAGCTTTAGAAGCCGACTTCGCAACCACCTGCCCTGCCCCTGCGCCATAGACTTGGCACTTGCGAATCGTCGATGAAGGGGTGTGGCATGGCAGAGCTCTGGTTGTTCCTGATGGCCTTGATGGTGGTCTACGTATTGCCCGGGCCGGACATGATTCTGCTGCTACAAACCGGGGCCCGTCAGGGCAGGGGCGCGGCGCTAGCGACGGCGGTGGGCCTGGGGATTGCTCGGGGGTGTCATGTTGCATTGGCGGCGCTGGGGCTTTCGGCCTTGTTCAAGACCGCGCCGTGGACGTTCGACATCGTGCGTCTGGCCGGTGCTGCTTACTTGTTATGGATCGGTTTTCAATGCCTGCGGACCACCTTGTTGCCGAGTTTTGAAGCTGCCGCAATCGAGGTCGGGAAACGGCGTTGCTACCAGGCGATTCGGCGTGGGCTGCTGACCAATCTGCTCAATCCCAAAGCCTTGCTGTTTTGCTCGGTGTTATTGCCGCAGTTCATCGATCCACGGGGCGGGCCGGGGCTGGGGCAATTCGTGACCCTGGGCGTGATGCTGGTCGGCGTCGGCCTGCTATTCGATAGCGCCTACGCGTTGGTGGGTGTCGCACTCGGTCGCTGGCTTCAGCGTTCGCCTTCGGCCCAGCGCGTGCAGCAGTGGTTATTTGGCAGTCTTCTGATTGGTTTTGCGGTACGGCTGACGTTTGTGCAGCAGTCATAGGACCTGGGGATAGGCTGATCGGACTCACAGATGGGAGCCCGGCAAATCGTACCGAAAAAACTGATGGCTGCTTCACAGCCCAGCGGAAGTCGGGCTCGCTCACGAATGCGTCGGGGCAGCTTGCGATGATGTTGACTGTGCCGACGCCATCGCGAGCAGGCTCGCTCCCACATTTTTTCCGAGTTGCTCTCAGGGATCGCATTCACCACAAATCCCCTGTGGGAGCGGGCTTGCTCGCGAAAGCGGTGTGTCATTTAACATTGATCCTGGCTGACCCGACGCATTCGCGAGCAAGCCCACAGGTTCCCGTTTCGCTTCTTAACTGACTGGCATTAGTCCCAAGTGGTCGGCATTTTTCAGCAGCAGCTAAACATCCAGGCTGCTGCGCCCCCCAGCGGGAGCAAGTTCCCTCGCCACACAAGCAATACGTCCGGCTTCACATCCCGAAATAAACCCGCCCCACCCCGCTGCCGTCCTTGTGCGACGCCGCTTCTAGACTTCGTTGCGATGACTGCGCATACCTCCCGAGGTTGCCTTCGGCGGTTATAGTGTTGATCACTCACCTCCAGTAGGTATAGTACCCACCAAGCACTCCACACGGAAGTGTTGTGAATAGCCGATTTTTGATAAGCCAGATCATTGCAGACGGTTGGTATCTGGTACGAGTTCGGGGCAGCCACCATCACTTCAAGCACCCGACCAAGCCGGGGCTGGTCACGGTTCCTCATCCGAAGAAGGACCTGCTCAAGAAAACGGCCATCAGTATTTTGCAACAGGCGCTGCTTCAGCCGGCCCGTTGCGCGACGTTCGTGGAGGACGATGAATATGCTTTACCCGATTGCGATTTCCATGGGCGATGACAAGCACGCCTGGGGGGTTGAAGTGCCGGATATTCCCGGATGTTTTTCCGCAGGCGACGACCTGGACGAGGCCATGGCGATGGCGCGTGAGGCCATTGAGGGGCATTTCGAGATTCTGGCTGAGGACGGCTCGCCGATTCCGCCGGCCAACACCGTCACCCTACACGCCGCCAATGCGCAATATGCCGGCTGCACCTGGGCGCTGGTGGACATTGATGTGACCAAGTACCTGGGCAAGGCGCAGAAACTCAACATCACGTTGCCCGGCTACCTGCTCAACCGAATCGATGAATATGTGTTGCACCATCCTGAAGAGAAGAGCCGTTCCGGCTTCCTCGCTTCGGCAGCGCTCAAGGTGTTGCAGCAAGGGCGGTGACCATCAATGCTGGAGAAAGAACTTGTGGGAGCGAGCCTGCTCGCGATAGCGGTGTGTCAACACCCTTGATGTTGCTGACCCAACGCCATCGCGAGCAGGCTCGCTCCCACAGGGTTTTGCGACAGCCCATTGGAGGGGTTGCGGGCGGCGGTCTATTTCTTTTCCGCTCCCGACTCTTGCATCTGCACCGAGGACTTAGTGCCATCGGTGTTGTCCTTGGTCTCGTTACCCGAATTGTCGAAGCAGCCTTGCAGGGCGAACAAACAGCAGGCAAGGCAAACAGTGCGTGCGAGGTTCATGGTGGACTCCGAAGCTGAGGGCCTTAAGGAGTGACCCGCCAACATGGCAATTGGTTGCGATGATTTTCAGGCTGCACGAAAAACCTTGCCGAACAGCGGCGCCTGAAAATGTAAGCAGAATTTTCATCAATTCATTGCTGTCACAAAGGACAGGTGCATCCATAAGGAACACAGCAATGACCTTCGCAAAAATCGCTCAAAAACTGGCCCTTTGGGCGGGGAGCCCCAAGACGTTTCTGGGGGCCATCGTGTTGTTGGCACTCTGGGCCCTCAGCGGGCCTTTTTTCCAGTTCAATGACACGTGGCAACTGATCGTCAACACATCAACAACGATCATTACCTTCCTGATGGTATTCCTGATTCAAAACACGCAGAACCGCGATACCGACATCTTGCACCTCAAGGTCGATGAGTTATTACGAGCGACCAAGGAGGCACAGAATGCAATGCTCGGCCTTGAGTCGCTGGACCTAAAGCAACTGGAGGCGTTGAGAAAGCATTACCAGGCCATGGGCCAGGGCGAAGCCAAGAGTCTTGAAGGGTTGGACGAAAAGAACAAAGTAGACCTGAACCAGTGCTGACGCAGATGCGCTGGAGGGTTCTCCTTTTGGCGGGCAAAAATCAGCCGGGACGCGAACGTCCCGGCCGTGAGTACAAAAACACAGCAGATCAGCGGCTGGCCTGCAGCGCCCTGGCCATTTCGAGATGGGTCTGCAGTTTAGGCAGGGTTTCATCGGCGAAGGCCTTGATCTCAGGCACTTCGGTGGTCTGGGCCTGCTGCTGGATCTGCGCGATGGCCTCTTCGGTGGCCTTGACCTGGCTGGCGGCATACGCAGCTTCGAACGACTCGCCTTCCTTTACCTGCGGCATCAGGGCCTTGGCCTTGTCCGCCACCTCCTCCCGGGGGGCGACAGGCAGGTCGAGCTTCTTGGCGATCTTCGCCAGGTGTTGATTGGCCGTGGTGCGGTCGTTGATGACCATGATGGTGTAATCCTTGACCTCCCTGGATTCGGCCTTCCCATGGGCCATACGACTGGCCTCGATGTCGGCCATGCCTTTGGCTGAAGCATCGTTGATGAATTCGGCAGGCGATTGGGCCCAGGCACTGCTGGCACCCAGGCCCATCAACACGATGAGACTGGTGGTGCGAAAAAAGCTGGCCATACGACTCATGGTAGCGCCCTCCTCTGATGAAAGTTCTGGTGGGTTATCCACCGTTGAATCAGAACCCACCATGAATTCAGCGATACGTGCGACCCGGCTTCCGGCCAATTTCGGCTTTCGGCGGGCTTTTATCGACGGTCGTGATGGTGGTTCTCCCACTTTTGCGACCCGATTCGGACACCTTCGTTCGATCATGAGCAATGTTTATCGGATAAATACCGCTTGAACCGGGCATGGTCCAACCCTCCCTATTCGTGAATGCAGGGCGCGCAGAGCCCTTCTTATATTCGAATTGGATACGAGATGAAGGTTTGAGAAAGGTACTTGTGCCACGACGAACGGTCGCACCCTATCAGATGCCGAACGTCCTGTGATTGTGGCGTTTGGCGGCATACATCGCCTCGTCGGCGTGGCGAAACAGGGCGACATCTTCAGTGCCATGGTCCGGGAAACAGGCCACGCCGATGCTCGGTTCGATGCTCAGGCAGTGCCCTTCCAGACGTAGCGGCTGGACCAGTGCATGGCGGATTTTTTCCTGCACGCTTTGGGCATCCTCCAAGGCCTGGATGCTGTGCAGCAGCACCACGAACTCGTCCCCGCCAATGCGCGCCACGGTGTCGGTGTCGCGGATACATCCCTTGAGACGCTTGGCCACCGCTTGTAACAGCATGTCGCCAACCCCGTGGCCATAGGTGTCGTTGACCTGCTTGAAGCGGTCAAGGTCGATGTACAACAAGGCCATGCGCCCGGACGCAGCGCGAGCGGCCGCCAGTGCGCACTTGAACCGCTCACGGAGCAATTCACGGTTGGGTACCTGGGTCAACTGATCGTACTGAGCCATGTGCTGCAACCGGGCATGCAACTGCTTGCGCTCGATGGCAATGGTGATCTGTGCGCAGACGTATTGCAGCAGTTCCTTGTCCTGCTCGGTATAGCGCTCGGTGTCTGGCGCGCTCTTGACGATCAGCGCGCCAATCGTGCCACTCTGCGAGTTCAGCGGCACACCCAGCCAGCACGGCGCGTCTGGCTGCGCCACAAGGTCGTCGAACTCCGGCGGCAACTGGCTGCAACCGGGCGTCAGGAGGATTGACTGGCCACTGCGAATCACCTCGGCGCACAAACGCGCGGTGACCGTGCCCGGTAATTCGGGCTGCCCTTCCCGGTCGTTGACGTGATAGGGGAAGTTAAGTTGCGAACATTGTTCGTCACACAACGCCACCGAAAAATTCAGCGCCGGCAGCCACTCGCCAATAATCAGGTGGATGCGCTCGAACAGCGCCAGCAGGTCCGCCGCAGCATGGGCCGCCTCGGAAATCGCATATAACGCGGCCTGTCGGGACTCAGCCTGCTTGCGTTCGGTGATGTCCCGGGCCACGGCAATGCGCAGTTGGTCCACCGGCGACCAGCGCGCCGACCACAGGATGTGCACCACCCGCCCGTCCTTGCGCAGGTAACGGTTCTCGAAATTGAGCTTGGGCTCGCCGTCCATGATCTCCCGCGCCGCCTCGAGGGTTCGCTGGCGGTCGGCAGGGTGCACCAGATCGATCATCGGCAGGCCGATCAGTTCCTGCGGCGTGTAGCCAAAGATCTGTTCGCAGGCAGCGCTGACAAATACGAAACGCCCTTGGCCGTCGACGGCACACACGGCGTCCAGCAGAAGGTCGATGTAGCTGGCCAGCGGCGCGGAACTTCGAGTTTCCATGGGGCTGGTGGTTATCCGGATAATGCTGCGGTGAGCGGAGCGGGTGATCGTCAGTTCGTAATGCTGACATAGCATCCAAGACTAACGCGCCCCCACGATACGATGAGAATAGCGCAGGCGATCAGACTGTAGAGGATGAGCCTCGTTATCGGGCGAACATTCACACATACAATGGAGACCAACGGGACTGGCGGCACTTCAAGGACGACGTAGGATGTTGTATTACAAATCACTACATCGAGATCATCATATCCGTCATGTCATTGCGCTTGCCCGATGAAGTCGCCGAAACCCGGCGGTATTGGCCAAGGCTACCGGCGCAGCAAGTCATTCCTGGCCGTCGATGCGCTACGCGGATACCTGGCCCGTGAAGCCTGGCAGATCAAGGAAATCCAGGAAGCCTTGCATGAGGCCGATGCAGCTGATTTCGCCAGCAACCAGGGGGTAAACGCGGTTGCAAACCCTGCGGCTGTTCGACACACGACGATGACCGCCCAACGCCTGATAGGCCAGTCACTCGACTCGATACAGCCCCATCACGGCGCCGAAAAAAACGCCATGCCGGCATACGGTGCCTGCCGACAGGCCTTCAACCGAGACGCCAGGTCACCCACATGGACTTCGAGTTTGTGCCCGTCCGGGTCGAGAAAGTAGAACGAATCACCCTCGCTGCGATTGTCTCGCCACGATGACACCTGGGCTGCGTTCAGCCGCGCCACCAGTAGCGGGAAATCCCCGGCATTGATGCTGAAAGCGTAATGGGTGTAGTCCGCCGCCGGCACGGGCCTGCGCAACGGGCCGAAAGCCAGGCACACCCACAAACCTGGCAGCGACAAATAGGCCCCGCTGTCCCACTTGGCTTCGAGACGCAGCTGCAATAGCTCGCCATAAAAAACCACACTGCGATCCAGGTCGGTGACGGCAAGGGTCAGATGATTGAGGCCTGAGAGCATCAGCAAGCTACCTTCCAGAAAAGAGTGATAACCCCGCGGGCTTGGGGCAAATCCAGGGTGCTCCGAAGCTCCGACACCACTGATGGATTCCCCGTCCAAGGTCCTAGGCAAAGTCCTACGCAGAAATCTCCAGTGACACTCAAGCACGCCGGAAACAGCCGATTCAAAGCCCTGCACAACAATCTGTAAAGTCTGGAAACACACCGCTATCGAAACACCCCACGGACAGCACCACCCACCAAGGAATGTAATCGCACCATGAACCAGACTGCTCAAGCGCCCCATCACTTCACCCACTACCGCAAGGTGATTTCCCTCGCAGACCAGAACTGGCAGGGCACTGAAGCCGGAAAAATCTCAGGGCTGAATGTCGAGGTCAAGACACCCAATGTGCTGGTCGACCAATACGGTCGCACCTTTCATCATTTCTGTACCACGTCCTACCTGGGCCTGGACTATCACCCCGCGTTGCTGGACGGCGCCATGACTGCCCTGTGGGAAACCGGAACCCTGCGGGTCGCCAACTCAAGGAATCGCTGCAAGCTGTCGATCCTGGACCAGTACGAAACCCAATTGTCGGAGCTGTTCGGGGCCAGTTGCCTCAGTGCCCTGTCGTGCAGTGCGGCAAGCGCCGGAATCCTGCCGCTGCTGGCCAGCGGCGCGTTCACCAACCAGTGTTCGCCGGTCATGGTGTTCGACAAATACGCCCATTACTCGATGAACCACAGCAAGGCCGCCTGCGCCGATGAAACCCAAGTCATCACCTGTCCGCACAACGACATGGATTTCATCGAAGACCTGTGCAAACGCCAGCGCTGCGTGGCATACGTGGCCGACAGCGCCTACAGCATGGGCGGATTGGCGGACCTGGACAGCCTGATGTATCTCAAGCAGCGCTATGGCCTGTTTCTCTATCTGGACGATTCCCACGCGCTGTCGGCGGTCGGGGAGTTCGGCGCAGGCCTTGTCCGTTCGCGCATCCCAGCCGTGGACGAGCGCACCCTGATCGTTGCTTCATTGGCCAAGTCATTCGGCGCCAGTGGCGGGCTGGTCATGCTTGGCAGTGAACGGCACAAGGCGCTGGTGCAGCGTTACGGTGGGCCGAGCTATTGGTCCCAGAGCCTGAACGCAGCGGCCATCGGCGCTGGCATGGCGTCGATTCGCCTGCACCGCAGTCGAGAATTCAGCGCCCTGCAGGAGAGTTTGCAAGCTAATATCCGCTTCTTCGACAGCCTCGTGCGCACTGAACAGCGTGGCAATCCCATGGCAATCCGCATGCTGCCCTGCGGTGAAGCGGCCCTGGCCAACAGCCTGGCCGTCGAACTGGCCGAACTGGGATATTTCACTTCAGCGGTTTTTTTCCCCGTAGTGCCGCAAGGCAAGGCCGCCATTCGCATTACCCTGCGCGCCGACATGGAGCCGAACGTGATTCGCTCGTTTTGCGAAAAGATCACCGAACTGCTGCTGACCCACGGGCGTGACATCCGCCCTTGAGACAGGACGCTCGATGAAGAACCGTACAACCCTGATCGTCACCTGCACCACCGTTTTCCTGGCACAACTGGGCATGAGCATCTACTTGCCGGCCCTGCCCGATATCGCCCGGGACCTGGGCGCCGATGCGTCCCGGGTTTCCTGGGGCTTGTCGGTGTACCTGATCGGCATGGCGTTGCCCATGTTGCTGTGGGGCAGCCTGAGCCAGCGGCTGGGGCGCAAGCCGGTCTTGCTGGCGGCCTTGGGGCTGTACGGTTTGGGCAATCTGGCCCTGCCGCTGGGCACCACCGTGGAGGCGTTCCTGACGCTCAGGTTGATTCAGGGCATCGGCGCCAGCGGTATCTCAGTGATGGCGCGGGTATTGATTCGGGACAGTTTCAGCGGCGACCTGTTGGCCAAGGCGCTGTCATGGATATCGATCGCCTTTGTGATTGCCCTCGGTATCGGCCAGTACCTGGGCTCGCTGATCCAGGCCGCTTTTGGCTGGGAGGCGATTTTCTACGGTTTGGGCGCCGTCAGCCTGGCCATGGCAGCGGCGGTGTCCCGGGCCAGGTTCCCGGTGCTGGTGCAAGCCGGCAACGGGCAATCGGCATGTGGCATCTACGGGCACATTCTCCGGCAACGCGCGTTCCTGCTGCCGGCCTTGGCCGGTGGACTGGGTTACGGCGTGATCGTCGCCTTCAACACCGCCGCGCCGCTGATCCTGCAGGAGCGCTTCCACTGGTCGCCCATTGAATACGGCCTGCTGGGCTGGCCGGTCAGTGCCGCGTACTTGCTTGGGGCGCTGGTGGTGAACGCTTTTGTACTGCGTACTGGTCAACGGCGAATGATGGGCTGGGGCATCGCGCTGGTGTTGGGCGGGAGCACGACCATGCTGGCAGGCAGTCTCACCCTGAGCAGCATCGCGCTGCTTTTCTGGTTGCCGTATTGCTTTGCGGTGTTCGGCCAGTCGTTGAACTACCCCATCAGCTTGTCCCTGGCCAACGAAGGTTCACCGGTGGCCGGCGCTTATGCCATGGCATTGAGTGGGTTCCTGCACCAACTGATGGCCTCGGTGATCGGCGCCATGGCCAGCCTGTTGTTGAGTCAACAGGCTTGGCCACTGGCGGCGTTGTGCGCACTGCTAGGGGCGGCGGCGATGCTCTGTGTGAGGTTCGTGCCGCCCCGGGTTGCTTAGAACGCGCTGCGGAAAATCTCTTCGATCTGTCGTTGGTCCGCGGCCCGTGGGTTGGTCAGGCCACAGGCGTCTTTCAAGGCGTTGGCAGCCAGCACCGGGACGTCGTTGAGGCGTACGCCCAGGTCACGCAAACCGGTCGGAATGTCCACGTCCAGGGCCAGTTTGCGGATCGCCGCGATGGCGTCCCGGGCCCCCTCTTCCGGACTGAAGCCGCGCGTATCTGCGCCCATGGCATGGGCCACATCGGTCAGGCGAACGGCGCACACCGACGCGTTGAAGCTCTGCACATGAGGTAACAGCACCGCGTTGCACACACCGTGAGGCAGGTCATAGAAACCACCCAGTTGATGCGCCATCGCGTGCACAAACCCTAGCGACGCATTGTTGAACGCCATCCCCGCGAGGAACTGCGCGTAGGCCATATTCTCCCGCGCGGTCAGGTCATTGCCGTCACGCACGGCCAGGCGCAGGTTGTTGCTGATCAGGGTGATGGCCTTCAGGGCGCAGGCATCGGTGATGGGATTGGCGGCAGTGGAGACATAAGCCTCGATCGCGTGGGTCAGTGCATCCATGCCGGTGGCGGCCGTCAGGCCCTTGGGCATCGCCACCATCAGCGCGGGGTCGTTCACCGACATCAATGGGGTCACGTTGCGATCGACAATCGCCATTTTCACGTGGCGTGTCTCGTCGGTGATGATGCAAAAACGGGTCATTTCGCTGGCGGTACCCGCCGTGGTGTTGATGGCGATCAGCGGCAACTGCGGCTTGCTCGAACGGTCGACGCCTTCATAGTCGCGAATCTGCCCGCCGTTGGTGGCGCACAGGGCGATGCCCTTGGCGCAATCGTGGGGTGAACCGCCGCCCAGCGACACGACGAAATCACACTGGCTCTCCTTCAGCAACCCCAGCCCGAGCTCGACATTGGCGATACTTGGGTTGGGCTTGGCGCCGTCGAAAATCACCGAGTCGACGTCTTGTATCGCCAACAACTCAGCCACCTTGGTGGCGACGCCGGCCTTGGCCAGCCCCGCATCGGTGACAATCAGGGCTTTGCGAAAGCCGTAGTTGCGAATAGCGGTCATCGCTTCATCGAGGCAGCCCAGCCCCATGATGTTCACGGCGGGAATGAAAAAAGTGCTGCTCATGGGGTCACGCTCCTGGTTGAGGCCGGATCGGCAGGGCCTACAGAATGACCGAGTAGTCATGACGTATCTTGATCTGGCTCAAGACTGGGTCGTGATAAAGTCGCGCCCTGCCTTTGCCACGTTTTGAGATGATCCTTGCGATGACCGATTTCCAGGAATACGACACCCGGCTCGAAGACTGGGAGGCCTTGCGCGCCGACACCGCCTTCAGCGGCCTGCTGGTGGGCAATGGAGCCAGCCGCGCAGTGTGGGATGATTTCGGCTATGACTCGCTGTTCGAAAATGCCCGCACCGTCGAGGAAAAACCCCTGAGCCCGTCGGAGCTGAGCGTGTTCGACGCGATGCAGACGCGCAGTTTCGAACAGGTGCTCGCGGCGCTGAAAACCACCAGTCGAGTGAACAAGGCCCTGGCCGTCAGCTCCGCCGCGCCGCGCAATCGCTACTACGCGATCAAGGAAGCACTGATCAACACCGTGCATGCGGTGCACATGCCATGGCGCCTGGTGCAACCATCGACCCTGGCGACGCTCAACCAGGAGCTGAGCCACTACCACACGGTGTTCACCACCAACTACGACCTGCTCAACTACTGGGCGATCCAGCAGGCGCCCGAGACCATCAGCGACCTGTTCTTCGGTGAAAACCACAGTTTCGACCTGAGCCAGGCGACCACGGACAAACCACGCCTGCTATATCTGCACGGCGGCCTGCACCTGGTACGCAACCAGGACGGCACGGCGCGCAAACTCACGTCCACCGAAGGCACCTTGCTGGGCAGTTTCGCCATCAACAACACGATCAAGACCCTCGACGACGTACCGTTGTTCGTCAATGAAGGCCCGAGCCAGGACAAGCTCAAGACCATCCGCAGCAGCGATTACCTATCGTTCTGCTACGACCAGTTGCTGCAGCAGGGCGACAACCTGTGCCTGTTCGGCCATGCCCTGGGCGAGCAGGACAACCACATCGTGCAAGCCCTGCGCCTGGCCGCACCGAAAACCGTAGCGATTTCGATCTACCCCCGTAGCCAGGCGTTCATCCAGCATCAGAAGCGGCATTACGCCAAAGTCTTCCAGGGGCTGGAGGTGCAATTACGCTTCTTCGATGCCAAGAGCCACCCACTGGGCGATCCGAAATTGTCGGTGCCGGTGGAGGTTTAAAGGCCAGGTAAAAACGTGTGGAGGGGGATGTATGTGTGGGAGCAAAGCTTGCTGCCACACATAAATCCCCCTCCACAGGCTAGGCGCCCTTATTGCTGCCCTGTCAGAGCGCAGCCACCGTCTTGTCCTTGATGACCGTCGTCGGTCCGTTGGCCTTGACGCTGGCAATGCCTTTGTCCCTGGCCGCGTCCGATGAATAAGCCTCACTGCTGCCAATCACTTCATGGTTGGCCGCCTTGAGGTTGAAGTACGGATGGCCATCCTTGGTGTTCTTAAGTTCATAGCGCTCGGTCAACGGACTGTTTTTCTGCACCGACGCAATGCCACCGTCGACACCGCTGCGGGTGGTGTACAACTCACTGGTCAAGATTGTCTCGGCGTTGGCCGCTTTGAGTACAAACCGAAACTGGCCGCTGCTGCTTTTGCTGATTTCGTACCATCCAGACATGATTTTTCTCCTGGCAATAGAAGACAAGCCCCGAGAGCAAAGACCCAGCGCACTTGCCCTGCCAGTCCGCTGTGCCGCGCCATTACAACGTGATGGCCGTGCCCAGCAGCGTCAGGAACCCCGCCAGCCAGTTTGGATGCGCGGGCCACGCCGGTGCCGTTGCGAGATTGCCCTGGACATGGCCTTCGGTCACGGGGATGTCGATATAGGTCCCGCCCGCCAGCCGTACTTCTGGGGCACACGCCGGGTAGGCGCTGCATTCACGTCCTTCGAGGATCCCCGCCGCCGCCAGCAACTGCGCACCGTGGCACACCGCGGCAATCGGCTTGCCCGCCAGGTCGAAATCACGCACCAGTTGCAGGACGGTTTCATTCAGGCGCAGGTATTCCGGCGCTCGCCCTCCCGGCAGCAGTAGCGCGTCGTAGTCGGCGGCCTGGACGTTGGCGAAGTCATGGTTAAGGGCAAACAAGTGCCCCGGCTTTTCACTGTAGGTCTGGTCGCCTTCAAAATCGTGGATCGCCGTGCGCACCGTCTGCCCCGCGGTTTTGTCCGGGCACACGGCGTGCACGGTGTGGCCGATCATCTGCAGGGCCTGGAACGGCACCATGACTTCATAATCTTCGACGTAATCGCCGACCAGCATGAGGATTTTCTTGGCGGCCATGGGAAGAGCTCCTTTGGGATGCGTGAGTGGTTAACGCATTAAAGGTAGCCCGGAGTGTTGGCAGGCGGGGGATAACCGCTCATTACCTGACGGGATGCACCTCTGCCCTTGCGGGAACGGGTCCTGTGGGAGCACCAGCCTCAGGCAAGGTAACCATCGGCCCGCAGCAGCGTTTCGAGGCAGTGCTCGGTAACGTGGTAGAAGGCCTTGAGTTCCTGAATCTTGGCCAGCAGCTCGGTGGGGTCCGCAGGCTCGGCGCGTTTGACGGCCAGGATCATCTTGTTCTTGTTGGTGTGGTCCAGGGAGATGAACTCGAAGACCTTGGTCTCGTAGCCGCATGCTTCCAGGAACAACGCCCGCAGGCTGTCGGTGACCATTTCCGCCTGCTGGCCAAGGTGCAGGCCGTATTGCAACATCGGCTTGAGCAAGGCCGGGCTCTGGATCTGCAAGCGGATCTGCTTGTGGCAGCACGGCGAGCACATGATGATCGAAGCGCCCGAGCGAATGCCCATGTGGATCGCGTAGTCGGTGGCGATGTCGCAGGCGTGCAAGGCGATCATCACATCCACCGCGCTCGGCGCCACGCTGCGCACGTCACCGTGCTGGAAGCTCAAGCCCGGGTGTTCCAGCCGCGCGGCGGCTTCGTTGCACAGCTTGACCATGTCTTCGCGCAGCTCGACACCGGTCACCACGCCTTCGGCCTGCAAGGTGTTGCGCAGGTAATCGTGGATGGCAAACGTCAGGTAACCTTTGCCCGAACCGAAATCCGAGACCCGCACCGGTTTGTCCAGGGCCAGCGGCGAAGACGTCAGCGCATGGCTGAAGACCTCGATGAACTTGTTGATCTGCTTCCACTTGCGCGACATCGCCGGAATCAGCTCGTGCTTGTGGTTGGTCACGCCCAGGTCGGCCAAAAATGGCCGGCTCAGGTCGAGGAAGCGATTTTTCTCACGGTTGTGCTCGGCAGATGGCACTTCCCGCAGTTGCTGGGGCTTGCTCTTGAACAGCGAGCTCTTACCCTTCTTGCTGTACTCCAACTGCGCCTCGTCGGTGACCGCCAGCAAATGCGCGTTTTTGAACGATGCCGGCAACAGTGCAGCAATGGTTTCCACACCTTCGGCCAGCGGAAAATTCTTGGTGATGTCGCGGGTCTTGTAGCGGTAGACGAAGGACAGGTACGGCTGGTCCTTGACCGTCAGCTGCTTGATGATCAGCCGCTGGAGGTCCGCTTCTTCACCCACGTACTTGGCCAGCACCAGCTTGATGAAGCCGTTCTGCTCAAGGCTGGTGCGCAGCAGCTCGATGAACTGGGCGTGATGATCCGGCGCGGGACGGACGGGCGTTGCGATGGCGGACATGAAAAAACGGCCTCGGGCGGGGCGAATCGGGAATGGCGGTATTTTAGGGGGGATGGGCAGCGAGGGCACGGAAAAGTTCGTGTGACGAGCAGTAACCTCTGTGGGAGCAAGGCTTGCCCGCGATGAATACGCCGCGCTTTGGCAGGCCAAACCGAGTGATCGTTCATCGCGAGCAAGCTTTGCGCCCACAGGTTTGTGCTGGCAGAAACTTCAGCCCAGCACCACCAACCGATTCGGCAATTCATTGCGCTCCTGGGTCACCGGCACGTGCTCCTTGAGCAATTCGCCGCAAGCTTCGATGCAGGTCACGAAACCCTGCAGGGTGTGCCCTTGGCGAACCTGCTGGGTGAACACTGCGACGATGGCATCCCAGCATTTGTTGTCCAGGCGCTTGGAAATGCCTTCATCGACCAGGATTTCCACGTACCGCTCCGCCTCGCAGACAAAGATCAGCATCCCCGTGCTACCCACGGTGTGGTGCAGGTTCTGTTCGAGGAATTGCCGGCGCGCCAGGTTGGAGGCCCGCCAGTGACGCACGGAACGGGGGATCAGGTGCGTGGTGATCCTGGGGATGCGAAACACCAGGCACAGCACAATGAAACTGACCCACTGCACCAACAACAGGCTGTGCATCGCCAGCCAGCCGCTGAGGTAATGGACCACACCGGGTACCACCAGGGCCAGCAGGCTGGCCCATAACAGTGGGATATAGGCGTAGTCGTCGGCGCGGGCGGCCAGCACCGTGACCAGTTCAGCATCGGTATGCCGCTCGACCCGGGCGATGGCCTCGGCGACCTTGCGTTGTTCGTGTTCCGTCAGTAATGCCATGTTAAAAGTGCCCGCTCATTATTATTGTCACCAGCCGCCCGACGAACCGCCGCCCCCGAAACTGCCACCGCCACCGCTGAAGCCCCCGCCACCTGCGCCGCTGAAACCTCCCCCACCGGAACCGCCCGAGCCGCCACGACCCGCCGGCAGGATACCGAGCATCTGGCAGACCAATATCGTCAAAATAAACAGGATCACCAGGAAAACGAACAGCCCTGGATGGCGCTCGACAAAATCGCCCTGCCCCTGCTGCCCATCCGCACGGTATACCGGCGCCGGCTCGTCCAACGGGCTGCCGCCCAGCACCACCAGCATCGCCGCGACACCGTCGTTGATGCCTTTGTTGAAGTTGCCGCTCTTGAAGGCCGGGGTGATCACCTGGTTGATGATCACCGAACTCTGCGCATCGGTCAGGCGATCCTCCAGGCCGTAGCCCACCTCGATGCGCAGCTTACGGTCATCCCGGGCGACGATCAGCAGCGCGCCGTTGTTTTTATCCTTCTGCCCGATGCCCCAATGGCGCCCCAGTTGATAACCGAAGTCTTCGATGCTGCTGCCCTGCAGGTCCGCCAGCGTGACCACCACCACCTGTTCGCCGGTGGCCTGTTCGTGGGCCTTGAGCTGCGCTTGCAGTTGCGCGCGCACCGACGGTTCGAGCATCTGCGCGGCG
Source organism: Pseudomonas sp. RL_5y_Pfl2_73 (assembly GCF_963970515.1). Taxonomy (NCBI): domain Bacteria; kingdom Pseudomonadati; phylum Pseudomonadota; class Gammaproteobacteria; order Pseudomonadales; family Pseudomonadaceae; genus Pseudomonas; species Pseudomonas sp. RL_5y_Pfl2_73. The sequence continues at coordinate 16,014 of NZ_CAXAPD010000002.1, forward strand.
TCCACCACCCGCCCGGTCAATGCCGGAAATTTCAGCTCGGCCTGGGCCGTGATGGCAAACATCCAGAGCAACAGCACCAGGCCAAATTTCAACACGCGCATCGCAACTCCTGCGTGGGAGCAAGCTCGCTCCCACAATTTTTTAGAACTTCACTTCAGGGGGTTTTTCGGCATTGACGCTGGTGGCCTCGAAGGTTTCGCGGATCGGCAGGTCGCTGTACATCACGCTGTGCCACAGGCGCCCCGGGAACGTGCGGATTTCGGTGTTGTACTTCTGCACGGCCAGGATGAAGTCGCGGCGGGCCACGGCGATGCGGTTCTCGGTGCCTTCGAGCTGCGATTGCAACGCCAGGAAATTCTGGTTGGCCTTGAGGTCCGGATAACGCTCGACCACCACCATCAGCCGGCTCAACGCGCCGCTCAACTGGTCCTGGGCCTGCTGGAACTGCTTGAGTTGTTCCGGGTTGTTCAACGTGTTGGCGTCGACCTGGATCGACGTCGCCTTGGCCCGTGCTTCAATCACTGCGGTCAGGGTTTCCTGCTCGTGCTGGGCGTAGCCCTTGACGGTTTCCACCAGGTTGGGAATCAGGTCGGCGCGGCGCTGGTACTGGTTCTGCACCTGGCCCCAGGCGGCCTTGGCCTGTTCGTCCAGGGTCGGGATGTTATTGATGCCGCAACCGGCCAGCACCGTGGTGAGCAGCATCAGGGCCAGCATCGGCAAGCTGCGAAGGTGGTTCAGTCGTGGATTCATTGGAGGAAGCGCTCCCTGGCATGACATTGGAAAAAACCGGCCACCTATCTCACCGGCGCCTGGGGCATAATCTGCCGCCGCACTGGATTGAAACGGGTCGATGGGCTAAAAAATGCGCAGTGCGAAACTAAGTTCAGCCCAATGGGTTCGAAAGTGTGCTGCATTTAACTGAACAACAATAGCCGCTCCTCACATTTTGGCTGACCGGCGTGTCCTGATTACCGCCCTTTAGGCTTGCGAGAAAATTATTCATGAAGAAGCTGTGTTTGCTGGGCCTGTTTGTCAGTCTGGCCAGTCAATCCGTATTAGCCGACAACCTGCCAGCCCCCATAGAGAACAAGGACGCCTTCATCAGCAACCTGATGAAGCAGATGACCCTCGACGAGAAGATCGGCCAATTGCGCCTGATCAGCATCGGCCCGGAAATGCCCCGGGAGATGATTCGCCAGGAAATCGCCGCCGGCAACATCGGTGGCACGTTCAACTCCATCACCCGCGATGAAAACCGTCCGATGCAGGACGCGGCCATGCGCAGCCGGTTGAAGATCCCGATGTTCTTCGCCTATGACGTGATCCACGGCCACCGCACGATTTTCCCGATCCCCCTGGCCCTGGCCTCGAGCTGGGACATGGACGCGATCTACCACTCCGGCCGCATCGCGGCCAAGGAAGCGGCCGCCGACAGCCTGGACATCACCTTTGCGCCTATGGTCGACATTTCCCGCGACCCGCGCTGGGGCCGCACCTCCGAAGGTTTCGGCGAGGACACCTACCTGGTGTCGCGCATCGCCGGGGTGATGGTCAAGGCGTTCCAGGGCAACGGCGCCAACGCGGCCGACAGCATTATGGCCAGCGTCAAGCACTTCGCCCTGTACGGCGCGGTGGAAGGCGGCCGGGACTACAACACCGTGGACATGAGTCCGTTGAAAATGTACCAGGACTACCTGCCACCCTACCGCGCCGCCATCGACGCAGGTGCCGGTGGGGTGATGGTCGCGCTGAACTCCATCAACGGCGTGCCGGCGACCGCCAACACCTGGCTGATGAACGACCTGCTGCGCAAGGAATGGGGCTTCAAGGGCCTGGCGGTCAGTGACCACGGCGCCATTTTCGAACTGATCAAGCACGGCGTCGCCAAGGACGGTCGCGAAGCGGCGAAACTGGCGATCAAGGCCGGTATCGACATGAGCATGAACGACTCGCTCTATGGCAAGGAACTGCCAGGGTTGCTCAAAGCCGGCGAAATCGAGCAGAGCGACATCGACAACGCAGTGCGCGAAGTGCTCGCAGCGAAATATGACATGGGCCTGTTCAAGGACCCGTACCTGCGCATCGGCAAGGCCGAGGACGACCCGGCCGACACCTACGCCGAAAGCCGCATGCACCGCTCCGACGCCCGTGACGTGGCGCGCCGCAGCCTGGTCCTGCTGGAAAACCGCAACCAGACCCTGCCCCTGAAGAAGACGGCGAAAATCGCCCTGGTCGGCCCGCTGGCCAAGGCACCGATCGACATGATGGGCAGTTGGGCCGCGGCCGGGCGTCCTGCACAATCGGTCACCCTGTTCGACGGCATGACCCGTGCCCTGGGCGCTGACTCGAAGCTGATCTACGCCCGTGGCGCCAACATCACCGGCGACAAGAAGGTGCTCGACTACCTGAACTTCCTCAACTTCGATGCCCCGGAAGTGGTAGACGACCCGCGCCCGGCCCAGGTGCTGATCGACGAAGCAGTGAAAGCCGCCAAGGATGCCGATGTGGTGGTGGCCGCTGTAGGCGAATCCCGTGGCATGTCCCATGAATCGTCGAGCCGTACCAAGCTGAACATCCCGACCAGCCAACGCGAACTGATCAAGGCCCTGAAGGCCACCGGGAAACCGCTGGTGCTGGTGCTGATGAATGGCCGTCCGCTGTCGTTACAGGACGAGAAGCAGCAGGCCGATGCGATCCTGGAAACCTGGTTCAGCGGCACCGAAGGCGGCAACGCCATCGCTGATGTGCTGTTCGGCGACTACAACCCGTCGGGCAAACTGCCAATCACCTTCCCACGCTCGGTGGGACAGATTCCGACCTACTACAACCACCTGAGCATCGGCCGGCCATTCACGCCAGGCAAGCCGGGCAACTACACCTCGCAGTACTTCGATGACACCACCGGCCCGCTCTATCCGTTCGGCTATGGCTTGAGTTACACCGAGTTCAGCCTGTCGGACATGGCCCTGTCATCGACCACGCTGAACAAGACCGGCAAGCTCGATGCCAGTGTGACACTGGAAAACACCGGCAAGCGTGACGGCGAAACCGTGGTGCAGTTGTACATCCAGGACGTGACCGGTTCGATCATCCGTCCGGTGAAGGAACTGAAGAACTTCCGCAAGGTGATGCTCAAGGCCGGCGAGAAGAAAGTCATCCACTTCAGCATCACCGAGGACGACCTGAAGTTCTTCAATGCCCAACTCAAGTACGCGGCGGAACCGGGCAAGTTCAACGTGCAGATCGGCCTGGACTCCCAGGAAGTGAAGCAGCAAAGTTTTGAGTTGCTCTAACCCAACAACACTGCATGACCCTGTGGGAGCGGGCTTGCTCGCGAAGACGGTGTATCAGTCAGCAAGTGAGTCTGCTGACACACCGCCCTCGCGAGCAAGCCCGCTCCCACATTGGGTTCCAGTGATTTCAAAGATTGCGGTTAGCCCCGCCGACCCAGCAGATTCACCACCAACCGATCCACCAACCCCCACGCCCGCTGCTTGAAGCGCTTCCACAACGGTCGGCGCTGCCAGGCGTCGAGGCTGACTTGCAGGCTCTGGGTGAAGTCCCGCTCAAAGCTGGCCGCCACTGCACGGCTGAGCCTGGAGTCCAAGGCTTCGAGGTTGGCCTCCAGGTTGAAACGCAGATTCCAGTGATCGAAGTTGCAGGAGCCGATGCTGACCCAGTCGTCCACCAGCACCATCTTCAGGTGCAGGAAACACGGCTGGTATTCGAAAATCTGCACGCCGGCCTTGAGCAGTCGCGGGTAGTAACGGTGCCCGGCGTAGCGCACGGACGGGTGATCGGTGCGCGGGCCGGTTAGCAGCAGGCGCACATCAATGCCGCGGGCGGCAGCCTTGCGCAAGGAACGGCGTACGTTCCAGGTCGGCAGGAAATACGGCGTCGCCATCCAGATGCGTTTCTGGCCGCTGTTCAATGCCCGGGACAGCGATTGCAGGATATCGTGATGCTGGCGGGCGTCGGCATACGCCACCCGGCCCATGCCCTCGCCCACCGGCGGTACGCGCGGCAGGCGCGGCAAGCCGAAGTTGGACGCCGGTTTCCAGGCTCGCCGATGGCGGTTGGCGAGCCACTGGCGGTCAAACAGCAACTGCCAGTCGAGCACCAGCGGGCCGACAATTTCCACCATCACTTCGTGCCACTCACTGCGGTCGTCGAGAGGATTCCAGAATTCATCGGTCACCCCGGTGCCGCCGACCACGGCCAGGCGTTGATCCACCAGCAGCAGCTTGCGGTGATCCCGGTAAAGGTTGCGCACCCAGCGGCGCCAGCTCAGGCGATTGTAGAAACGCAACGCCACCCCAGCCTCGATCAGACGCTTGCGCAGGGCCAAGGTAAACGCCAGGCTGCCGTAGTCATCGAACAGACACCGCACACGAACGCCACGCTCGGCGGCCTGCACCAGCGCCTGAACCATCGCCTCGGCGCAAGTGCCCGCTTCCACCAGATAGAGTTCCAGCTCGACCTGTTCCTGGGCACGGGCGATTTCCACCAGCATGCGCGGGAAGAACTGCGGGCCATCGATCAACAGCTCGAAGCGATTGCCTTCACGCCAGGGAAATACCGGGCCACTCATATCAGCGCGCCGTGAAAATCAGCACCGCATTCACTGGCACCGAGAGGCCGATGGCCGACAACCCGGCCAGGTTTCGCAGCTTTTCCAGCCCCGGCACCAGATCGAAATCCGCCGCGTTGAGCACCACCGGCTCCAGGGTCACCACTTGGAAACGGCGCTCGTCCAGGCGCGTGGCCAGCAGCTCGACGGGGTAATCATGCTGCTTGCCGTGCAGGTTCACCGTCAGCGGCAGGCGCAATTCCAACTGCGCGCCGTTGGCCAGGTCCTGGATCGGCGCCAGGTCGATCTTTGCGGTGACAGTGGCTTCGGCAAATTGCTTGATCTCGAACAGCTCGGCCCGCATGCGCTCATCGCGCAGGGGAATGCCACCGTTGATGGACTCAAGTTCCACTTCCAGGCGCGCCAAGCCCTCGGGCTGGACTTGACCGTGCAGCACCAGGAACCGCTGGACCTCGGAAACGTTGCCGTTTTTGCTGCTGATAAACGACAGCCGCGACGACTCGCCGTCCAGGTACCAGTTGGCCTGGGCTGGTAGCGCGGCGCAGGCCAGCAGCAAGCTGGCGGCAGCGTGAGGGAAAAACCGCTTGAACATACACACTCGCAGGGCACATAAACCTGTGGCGAACCTTAACCGGGCCGAGGGCGCTTGCAAACTGTCTGTTGCAACAACTGCCCAGCAATACAGAGAACCTGGGGTGAAGGGGTTTATCTGTGGGAGCAAGGCCATGTTGCCAAAGGTTGGTTCAGGGCTCCAACCGACACCCCTGCCGCGCCCCCATCCACCGCGCGCTGTTGCTACGCCCCAACCCGCTGACGGTGATGCGTTTCGCTTCAGCGGTCTCGAGAAAATCACTGGTGGGCACTGACTGCTGCACATAACCACGGCAATACTCGGCCGGTTGCTGCATCACGTAGCGACACGAGCAATATTCCTTGGCGGTGTAGGCGCTGATGATGTCGGGAAAGGTCCGCAATGCCACCCGCTCCAGCCAGACCCAACTGAACAGGACGATGAGCAGCCCCGACAGCAGGCTAAGCAACACTCTGCGCTTCATGGCTGCACCGTCCCGGCGAACGCCGCTATGGCGCGCTTGAGCAGTTCGTTATGGCGATAGCTGCCGTCGCGGTCGTCGCCATAACGCACGATCACCAGTTTGGCGCTGGGGATAATGTACAGCGCCTGGCCCCAATGGCCCAGCGCGGCAAAGGTATCCGCTGGCGCATCGGGCCAGGGGTGGATCGCCGGATCGGCGGCGCGGTTGAGCCACCAATGCCCACCGGGCACGGCTTCATCCTGGCCGGCCTGGAAGTGGGCGAACGGCTGGCGATTGAACGCGACCCACGCCTTGGGGATCAGTTGCCGTTCGCCCCAGCGACCGTCCCGCTGCATCAACAACCCGACACGCGCTAGGTCTCGCGCGGTGAGGTAGGCATAGGACGATCCCACGAACGTGCCGCTGGCATCGGTTTCCCAGGTGGCGTGGTGGATGCCCAGGGGTTCGAACAAGGCCGTCCAGGGGTAGTCGGGGTAGCGCGCCGGGCCGACGATGGTTCTCAAGGCCGCCGCCAGTAGGTTGCTGTCACCGCTGGAATAACGGAACGCCTGCCCCGGCGGGTTGACGCTTGCATGCTGCGCAGTGAACGCCGCCATGTCATGACGCCCACGGGTATAAAGCATCGCCACCACCGAAGAGTTAAGCGGCGCGTATTCGTAGTCTTCCTGCCAGTCCAGGCCGGAGGCCCAGTGGAAAAGATCGGCCAGGGTCAGGCCCGGGTGCCGGCTCAGTAGCGGGTAGTACTTGGCTGCCGGATCATCCAGGGCAAAGCGCTTTTCCCCGTAGGCCACGCCGAACACTGTCGCCAGCAGGCTTTTGCTGATGGACCAGCTCAGGTGCGGGGTCTGGGCAGTGGTCGGGCCGGCGTAGCGTTCGTAGACCCGCCGACCGTCCTGGATCACCAGCAGCGCATCGGTGCGGATGCCCTCGCGGCTCGCATCGTCCCGGGGTGGGAAGGCGTATTGCGCCAAGGCTTCGATGGCCGGCCCGCTCGGGGTCGGGCCACTTGACCATTGCTCGCCGGGCCAGTCTTCGGCGTGGACGCTCATGCTGAGCAACAGCAGCGGGATCAGGAACCAGCCTTTGGACATGCTCGGGGCTCGCAGGATTGAACCTTCAGAGCCTATTCAGACTTGATGACAGTTTCGAGGCTTGTGTCGACAGTCCCAATGCCTTGGCCAAGCGCTTGGCCCGCGCCCCCGCCGCAATCTCCATCACCCCTTTATCCCGCTGCCACATCTCGTGCCACACCGCAGGCCCGGCGTTCAACGCATCGTTCAGTTCGCCGTCGAGCCCCTGGAACTGAGCGAACAACCCGCCCAGCAGCACATGCCCGGCCGCACTGGAAGGGTTATGCCGACTCACCTCCGCGCAACCGGCGAGCAACGCCAGCAGGCGCAATTGCAACGCTTGGGGCCAGGCACACTCTTGCCCGACGCCATGCAACCAGGCGGTCATCGCGCTGAGCACATAAAGGTCTTCCAGGGTGCGGAACGGTTTGACGTAGGCGTCCCAACCGTCGCCTGCCAGTAACTCGCACAGCGCGCCGTCGAGCAGGACGCGGCCATGGCTGATGTCCGGCATCAGGGCAATGGCGGGCAGTTTTTCCAGGGTTACGCCGGGCTCACCCGCATAGGCCACGGCCAAGTTCAGCCGTGGCGTTTCACCGGGTGCTTCGCAGCGAGCGGCAATCAGCAGCCACTCGGCGGCGTCGCCAGCGGTGACGAAATCCTTGCGTCCACTCAGGCGCAAGTCGTCGAGGCGGGTTTGCATGTCCGCCGGGCGCAGGCGGCGCTGTTCGGTGGCACACAAGGCGCCGAGGCTCGGGGGGGCGCTGGGCCAAAGCACCCGCAGCGCCGCCTGGTACCCCACCAGGAACGCCAGTCCCGGTGTCGCCATCAACCGCGCCCCGGTTACGGCCAGCTCGAACGGCGTTACCGGCCCCAAGCGTTGCAACAACGCTGAATATCCTTCGGCCAGGTCCGGATGGGCGGGCAGGCGCTCGCCGCGTTCGATCAGGGTGTGCCAAGGCATGAGAGGGCTCCTTGAAGGCTGTCATATAAGCATCACCAAAGCTTCATGGCGATGACACCGGGGCTACATAGCCTGACTTTGCACAACATGGCCGCATAAAGAAAGTCGATTGGCTCACCCCTAGACGGTGGACAGCCCGCACGGAGATTCGCTATGACCCAGATCGCCCGCATCAGCGACACCGGCAATGAACGCCGCCTGCAAGCCGAACGCCTGATCGGCGCCCAAGCCTTGCAAGAAGCACAGGCCCTGCGTTTCAACGTCTTCAGCGGCGAATTCAACGCCAAGCTCAAGGGCGCGGAAATGGGTCTGGACATGGATGACTATGATGTTCACTGCGCCCACATCGGGGTACGCGACCTGAACACCGGCCGCCTCGTGGCGACCACTCGCTTGCTCGACCACCAGGCCGCCAGCAGCCTGGGCCGGTTCTACAGCGAAGAAGAATTCAGCCTCCACGGCCTGGTCCATCTCAAGGGCCCGATCCTGGAAATCGGCCGTACCTGCGTCGACCCGGCCTATCGTAACGGTGGCACCATCGCGGTGCTCTGGGGCGAACTGGCCGAAGTCCTGAACGAAGGTAGCTACAGCTACCTGATGGGCTGCGCGAGCATTGCGATGCAGGACGGCGGTATCCAGGCCCAGGCGATCATGCAGCGTCTGCGCGAACGCTACCTGTGCACCGAACACCTGCAAGCGGTACCAAAAAAACCCTTGCCGACCCTGGACGTGCCGTCCAACGTCATCGCCGAGATGCCGCCACTGCTCAAGGCCTACATGCGCCTGGGCGCGAAGATTTGCGGTGAGCCGTGCTGGGACGAGGATTTCCAGGTGGCCGACGTGTTCATCCTGCTCAAGCGCGACGAACTCTGCCCGCGCTACGCCCGCCACTTCAAGGCAGCGGTCTGATGAGCCGGCTGCGGGTGTACGCGCGAATCGCGCGAGTATTGCTGGTGGTGACGCTGGGCCTGAGCATGGCCTGCGTGTTCGGCCTGTTTGAACGTGCCGGGATCGCCAACTCGATGGTCCGTCGCCAGCGCTGGTCGCGGTTCTTCATGGCACGGCTGAGCCGTGCCCTGCCCTTTTCAGTCACCGTCCACGGTCAACTGCCGCAACGGCCGATGCTGTGGGCCAGCAACCATGTGTCCTGGACCGACATCCCGTTGCTGGGGATGCTCACGCCGCTGTCGTTCCTGTCCAAGGCCGAAGTGCGCACCTGGCCGGTCGCCGGATGGCTGGCCGCCAAGGCCGGCAGCCTGTTTATCCGGCGCGGTTCGGGTGACAGCCAATTGATCCGCAAGCAAATGAGTCGCCATCTGGAACAGGCCCATCCGTTGCTGATGTTCCCGGAAGGCACCACCACCGATGGTCGCACCCTGCGCACCTTCCATGGTCGCTTGTTGTCGGCGGCCATCGATGCCGATGTCGCGTTGCAGCCGGTGGCGATCCGTTACCTGCGCAACGGTGAACCGGATTCACTGGCACCGTTCATTGGCGATGATGATTTGCTGTCGCACCTGATGCGGCTGTTCGCCAACGATCGCGGCGACGTCGAAATCCATCTGCTGGAGCCGATTGCCTGCCATGGCCAGGAGCGTGCGGCGCTGGCGTTTCAGGCGCAGCAGGCGGTGCACAGGGCGTTATTCGGCGAGATGCCAGAGAAACAGCAAGCGCCGATGCGACCTGCTGCGATTGCGGCCTGATTCGGATTTCTGTGAAGCCCCGTTGTGGGCTTGCTCGCGAAGACGGCAGTACATTCAACACAGATGTTGACTGACCCAGCGCCTTCGCGAGCAAGTCGAGCGCCGAACCGCCGCTCCCACATTTAGTTATTTGGTGTGACCTGGTTCAGCGCAAAATCCTGCAACTGCGGATAGAACAACCGAAAGTCTTCGCTCAACGGTTCATAGAGCCTGACCAGCTCTTCCTTCGCCCCGGCCAGTTCCTCTGGCCGGGACAGGCGCCGCGAGATGCCACGCAATACTTGCCCGATCACTTCGAACTCTCGATAAGACCCCAGCCAGTCATCCGCCGCCATGTACGGTGCTATATGCGCCAAGCGTCCCGGCAGTTGCGGTTCGGCGGCGAGGACTTGATAGACCTGGGAGGTGAATTCCATCAGCGGACCCTCGCCGTACAACGTCCAATCCCGCGCTAGGCAATGGTCGAAAAACACATCCAGCACGATCCCGGCATAACGCCGCCGAACCGTGGAAAAACGTGACAGGGCGATATCCACCAACGGGTGGCGGTCGGTGTACATGTCGATGCGTCGATGCAAAGCAATCGCCGCCTCGATCCGCGGGTCGAATTGCCCTTGAAGCGGCCCTTTGACGAAATCGCCATAAAGACTGCCGAGCAGTTGTTCCCGGCCAGGGCCGCCGAGGTGTAGGTGCGCGAGATAGTTCATGGTCCGCAGCTTAGCACCACCCCGCCAATATCGTTATAACCCGATATAGCGATCTTCTCGATGCTCAGATCAAATCCATATTTGTATATCGTAAAATAACGATTTAAGGTTCGTTCCATCGCGATATAGCGTTTTACTCACTCCGAGCTTGCCACCATGACCCTCGACCTCGACGAAATAATAAAAGCCCTGGCGCACCCAGTACGGCGAGACATCCTCAACTGGCTCAAAGACCCCAAGGTCCAGTTCCCCGAACAGTTGCACAACCACGAATTCGGCATTTGCGCCGGACAGATCGACCAGCGTTGCGGCCTGTCGCAATCCACGGTGTCTGCGCACTTGGCGGTGTTGCAACGGGCGGGGCTGATCACCAGCCAGAAGGTCGGTCAATGGCACTTCTTCAAACGCAACGAGGACCTGATCCAACAGTTCCTCAAGCAAATGAGCCAAGAGCTCTGACCTGACAAGGATCCATCATGCCCCTCTCACTCCTGATCCTGGCCCTGAGCGCATTCGCCATCGGCACCACCGAGTTCGTCATCATGGGCCTGTTGCCCGACGTGGCGGCGGACCTGGGCGTGTCGATTCCCGGTGCCGGCTGGCTGGTGACCGGCTACGCCCTGGGCGTGGCCATCGGTGCGCCGTTCATGGCCCTGGCCACCGCGCGACTGCCGCGCAAGGCCGCGCTGGTGGCGCTAATGGGGATCTTCATCATTGGCAACCTGCTCTGCGCCGTCGCAAGCGACTACAACGTGCTGATGTTTGCGCGCGTCGTCACCGCCCTGTGCCACGGTGCGTTCTTCGGCATCGGTTCGGTGGTTGCCGCCGGCCTCGTAGCGCCGAACAAGCGTGCCTCGGCCGTGGCCCTGATGTTCACCGGCCTGACCCTGGCCAACGTGCTCGGCGTACCGCTGGGTACCGCATTGGGCCAGCAAGCCGGTTGGCGTTCGACCTTCTGGGCGGTGACTGTCATTGGCGTAGTTGCGCTGATCGGCCTGATCCGTTTCCTGCCGGCCAAGCGCGATGAAGAAAAACTCGACATGCGTTCGGAACTGGTATCACTCAAAGGCGCCGGCCTGTGGCTGTCCCTGAGCATGACCGCGCTGTTCTCCGCCTCGGTATTCACCCTGTTCACCTACGTCGCCCCGCTGCTGGGTGAAGTAACCGGCGTATCGCCCCGTGGCGTGACCTGGACCCTGGTGCTGATCGGCCTGGGCCTGACCCTGGGCAACATCATCGGCGGCAAGCTGGCGGACAAAAGCCTGGCGAATACGCTGATGGGCGTCTTCCTGACCATGGCGGTGGTGTCCACCGTATTGAGCTGGACCAGCGTGGCGCTGATCCCGACCGAGATCACACTGTTCCTCTGGGCCACTGCCTGCTTCGCCGCGGTGCCGGCACTGCAGGTCAATGTGGTGACCTTCGGCAAAGACGCGCCCAACCTGGTTTCCACCCTGAACATCGGCGCCTTCAACATTGGCAACGCCTTGGGCGCCTGGGTCGGCGGCAGCGTCATCGACCATGGCCTGGGCCTGACGGCAGTGCCCCTGGCGGCGGGCGCGCTGGCCGTGCTGGCGCTGCTGGTCACCCTCATCACTTTCCGCCAGGGCGCTCATGCCGACCTGGCACCTGCCACTCACTGACTTTTAATCCTTCACTTGCGAGGTTGTATTTCATGGCGACAATTTTCGACCCCATCAAACTCGGCGATATCGAGCTGAAGAACCGCATCATCATGGCTCCGCTCACGCGCTGCCGCGCTGACGCAGGCCGCGTACCCAATGCCTTGATGGCCGAGTACTACGTGCAACGCGCCTCCGCCGGCCTGATCCTCAGCGAAGCCACCTCGGTCACGCCGATGGGTGTGGGCTATCCGGACACCCCGGGCATCTGGTCCAACGACCAAGTGCGCGGCTGGTCCAACGTCACCAAGGCGATCCACGGCGCTGGCGGCAAGATCTTCCTGCAACTGTGGCACGTGGGCCGGATCTCCCACCCGTCGTACCTGAACGGCGAAACCCCGGTGGCGCCCAGCGCGATTCAGCCCAAAGGCCACGTGAGCCTGGTGCGTCCGCTGGCCGACTTCCCGACCCCACGCGCACTGGAAACCGCTGAAATCGCCGACATCGTCGATGCGTACCGCGTCGGTGCCGAGAATGCCAAGGCCGCCGGTTTCGACGGTGTGGAAATCCATGGCGCCAACGGCTACCTGCTCGACCAGTTCCTGCAAAGCAGCACCAACCAGCGTACCGACAGCTACGGCGGCGCCTTGGAAAACCGAGCCCGCCTGCTGTTGGAAGTGACCGACGCGACCATTGAAGTCTGGGGCGCCGGCCGGGTTGGCGTGCACTTGGCACCACGCTCCGACTCCCATGACATGGGGGACGAGAACCGCCTGGAAACCTTCAGCTACGTAGCTCGCGAGCTGGGCAAGCGCGGCATCGCCTTCATCTGCTCCCGTGAGAAGGAAGGCGATGACAGCATCGGTCCGCAACTCAAGCAGGCTTTCGGCGGCCCATACATCGCCAATGAACGCTTCACCAAGGACAGCGCCAATGCCTGGCTGGCCGAGGGCAAGGCCGATGCCGTTGCCTTCGGAGTGCCGTTCATTGCCAACCCGGACCTGCCGGCACGTTTGAAAGCCGATGCACCGTTGAACGAAGCGCATCCGGAAACGTTCTATGGGAAAGGGCCGGTGGGTTATATCGATTATCCGGTGATGTAAATAACCTGCACTAATAAAAAGCCCCGACTTTAAATAGCCGGGGCTTTTTTATGACTTAAATATTTAGTCAACATCAATGGATTTTAAAACAAACCGTCACCCCTCATATTGTTCTCGTTGCCCCAAACAAACAGTCGACCAACAACTTTCAATAACCGATACAGAGAGAACAATATGAGTAATACCCCACAAACAACCGAACAAAGCCAACCGACCGATTCGACAGAACTGGAAAGACTCCATGAATATTACGACAAGCATATCCAAGCCCTGGAGGCCGCACCGAGCCAACGGAACAAGACCCGATTCATTCTGAAGGTCATAAACAATTCCGAGCAGGGTCTCGCTGTCAGTGAACATAGCCTTAATCTAAACGCCGAAATCCTGGCGTCCCTGCAACTATCCGATAAAGATGTCATCGCGTTCGCACAGGACTTCCCTTATATCCGCAACCTGGGTTCGCCCAGCAAGACCCTATATCGCCACTTTATTGTATTCGGCGACCAGACACGGGGAGCACGCGTTGAATTTGGTTTGCGTGTGAACACTACGTTCGGTGTCTTTACCCCAACGATAACACCGGTGCGAACGTGCAAAGTTACGTCTATAGGTGCTACCCCAATCGCTTGCACTGCGCGAATCACACGCGAATTACAGACAGAACCCTACAGCTTCAGCATGGAGGTCACGCTGGGCTGATCAATTCACTTCAGGCGTAGCGATGGATCAACCGGAAGCTTGGCGGCACGTCAGCGCAACAATTTCAGTACAAAATTTAGCCCTGACCCTCTATCAGCGCTCCTGTATGGCCTTATAAAGTATCCCGCCCATGGCAACCATGACGGCGTACGACCGGGTTCGGCTATTGACACAAACCGGCGCAATTACGCATTTTGTTTCATTTGCGCAGGCTGGGGCTCAAGTGCAGCATGTCCAGCCCGATCTCTACCCATCGCTCGGCCTCAGCCGCCAGGGCGAAGCTGTCAGGAGCCAGTAGCCACTGGTACAAGATGCCGTCGATGTAGGCATGAATGGCAACTGCCGCCCTTTCGGGATTCAGATCATCCGGCAACTGGCCGCGTTTCATCGCATTTCGCAACGACAGGGCAATGCGCACATTGCAGTCGAGGCTGACCTCGCGTCGCTGCTGGCGCAAATCGCACATTTCATCGGTGAATTCACACTTATGGAACAGGATCTCATTAATACGCCGGGTTTTCGGGTCCAAGGCCACCTGCTGGAACAAGCGCACCAGCAGCTTGCGAATACAGCCCAGCGGGTCAAGTTCCTCTTCATTCTCACTGGCACGGGCCAACTCATCGAGCGGCTCGTGCAGGGTATCGAGCATGGCCTGGAGCAGGTCCGCCTTGTTGCTGAAATGCCAATAGATGGCGCCGCGCGTCACTCCGGCCAGTGTCGCGATATCGGCCAAGGTCGTACGCGCCACGCCTCGCTCGAAAAAAGCCTTTTCGGCCGCTTCGAGTATCTGGCTGCGAGTCTCTTGGGCTTCCTCTTTGGTACGACGGACCATGGCAGTAAACACCTCAATCAGGATGCGTCAGCAATGCGTAAGAATCAGCTGAACAAAGTATGGGGCGACGTTTCTTTGGAACGCGTCCCCGATCTACTCAGGCCTTTGTCAGGCTTTTGTAAATCCCGATATTACGCAATTCGGCTGTTTACAAACAGCCGTGTACGTAAGTATATTTCTTAGCATCCTATTAATTCAATTACTGCTGCTTTTTTACCTTTCCACCTTTCGAGTGCGCCCGTTGCGCGCCTGAACCCGAGGATTTCCATGCAATTCAAGCCAGCTGTTACTGCCCTGGTTACTGCCATCGCCCTGGCATCGCTGCTCAGCGGATGCAAAAAGGAAGAGGCTGCCCCTGCTCCTCCGCCTCCTCAGGTCGGCGTCGTAACCCTCAAGACCCAGCCCTTCACCCTGACGTCGGAGCTTCCGGGGCGCACCAGCGCATTCCGCGTCGCGGAAGTACGGCCACAGGTCAACGGCATCATTCTCAAGCGCCTGTTCAAGGAAGGCGCTGACGTCAAGGCCGGTCAGCAGTTGTACCAGATCGATCCGGCCGTCTATGAAGCGACCCTCAAGAGCGCCGAAGCCAACCTGCGTTCCACCAAGTCGATTGCCGACCGCTACAAGCAACTGGTGGATGAACAGGCGGTGAGCCGTCAGGAATACGACACCGCCATGGCCAATCGCCTGGAGTCGGAAGCCAATTTGCAAACCGCCCAGATCAATGTGCGCTACACCAAGGTCTACGCACCGATCTCCGGCCGTATCGGCCGCTCCTCGGTGACCGAGGGAGCACTGGTAAGCAACGGTCAGGCCGACGCGCTGGCGACCATCCAGCAATTGGACCCGATCTATGTCGACGTGACGCAGAGTTCGGTCGAACTGCTACAACTGCGCCGCGAGCTGGAAAGCGGCCGTTTGCAAAAGGCCGGTGAAAACGCTGCCATGGTCAAGCTGACCCTGGAAGACGGTAGCCAGTACCCGCACGAAGGCACGTTGGAGTTCTCCGAAGTCTCGGTCGACCAAACCACCGGTTCCGTGACCTTGCGCGCCGTGTTCCCCAACCCTGACCACACCCTGCTGCCGGGCATGTTCGTCCATGCACAATTGCAGGCGGGGGTGAACAGCGCGGCGATCCTGGCACCGCAGCAAGGCGTGACCCGTGACCTCAAGGGTATGCCGACCGCCCTGGTCGTTGGCGCTGACAACAAGGTGGAACTGCGTCAGCTCAAGGCCAGCCGTACCGTCGGCAGCCAATGGCTGATCGAAGACGGGCTCAAGGCCGGCGATCGCCTGATCACCGAAGGGTTGCAGTTCGTACGCCCGGGCGTGGAAGTCAAAGCCACCGAAGCCACTAACGTCGATACCAAGAACCCGGCCCCCGCTCAGGCAGCTGATAAAGCAGCCGGCGGCAAAGGGGAGTAAACCATGTCGAAATTTTTTATCGACCGTCCGATTTTCGCCTGGGTGATTGCCCTGGTGATCATGCTGGTCGGGGCTCTATCGATCCTCAAGTTGCCGATCAACCAGTACCCGAGCATCGCGCCGCCAGCCATTGCGATCCAAGTGACCTACCCGGGCGCCTCCGCGCAAACCGTGCAGGACACCGTGGTGCAGGTGATCGAGCAACAGCTCAACGGTATCGACAACCTGCGTTACGTCTCCTCGGAAAGTAACTCCGACGGCAGCATGACCATTACGGCGACCTTCGAACAAGGCACCAACTCCGATACCGCGCAGGTCCAGGTCCAGAACAAGTTGAACCTGGCCACCCCGCTGCTGCCGCAAGAAGTGCAGCAACAGGGGATCCGCGTGACCAAGTCAGTGAGAAACTTCCTGATGGTGATCGGCGTGGTGTCGCGCGACGGCAGCATGACCCGGGAAGACCTGTCCAACTACATCGTGTCCAACATGCAGGACCCGATCTCGCGGACCGCTGGTGTCGGTGACTTCCAGGTCTTCGGTGCCCAGTACGCAATGCGAATCTGGCTCGACCCGGCCAAGCTGAATAACTACAACCTGACCCCGGTGGATGTAACGACCGCCATTTCCGCGCAGAACGTCCAGATCGCGTCCGGCCAACTCGGCGGCCTGCCTGCCCTGCCCGGTCAGCAACTGAACGCCACCATTATTGGCAAGACCCGCCTGCAGACCGCCGAACAGTTCAAGGCCATCTTGCTCAAGGTCAATCCGGACGGCTCGCAAGTGCGTGTCGGCGACGTGGCGGATGTCGCCCTGGGCGGCGAGAGCTACAGCATCAATGCCCAGTTCAACGGCGCCCCGGCCTCCGGTCTGGCAGTGAGACTGGCCACCGGCGCCAACGCCCTCGACACGGCCAAAGCCCTGCGCCAGACCGTCGAAGATCTCAAGCCGTTCTTCCCGCAAGGCCTGGAAGTGGTGTTCCCCTACGACACCACACCGGTGGTGAGCGAGTCGATCAAGGGTGTGGTTGAAACCCTGATCGAAGCGGTCGCACTGGTGTTCCTGGTGATGTTCCTGTTCCTGCAAAACTTCCGCGCCACCATCATCACCACGATGACGGTGCCGGTGGTACTGCTCGGCACTTTCGGGATCCTCGCGGCATTCGGCTTCAGTATCAACACTCTGACCATGTTCGGCATGGTGCTGGCCATCGGTTTGCTGGTGGACGATGCCATCGTCGTGGTGGAGAACGTCGAACGGGTCATGAGCGAAGAGGGCCTGTCACCCAAAGAAGCCACCAAGAAATCCATGGGCCAGATCCAGGGCGCCCTGGTGGGTATCGCCCTGGTGCTGTCTGCGGTGCTGCTGCCGATGGCGTTTTTTGGCGGCTCCACCGGCGTGATCTACAAGCAGTTCTCCATCACCATCGTCTCGGCCATGACCCTGTCGGTACTGGTGGCCCTGATTTTCACTCCGGCCCTTTGCGCCACCATGCTCAAGCCCATTCCCAAGGGTGAGCACGGCACGCCGAAACGCGGTTTCTTCGGCTGGTTCAACCGCACCTTCGACCGCGGCGTCAGAAGCTACGAGCGCGGCGTGGGCAACATGCTCAAGCACAAGGCGCCGTACCTGCTGGCCTATGTGATCATCGTGGTCGGCATGGTCTGGCTGTTCACCCGCATCCCAACGGCGTTCCTGCCGGAAGAAGACCAGGGCGTGCTGTTTGCCCAAGTACAGACACCGGCCGGTTCCAGCGCCGAGCGGACCCAGGTGGTGGTGGACAATATGCGCGAGTTCCTGCTGCGTCCAAGCAAGGATGGCGGTGAAGGCGATGGCGTGGCCTCCGTGTTCACCGTGACCGGCTTCAACTTCGCCGGTCGTGGCCAGAGCTCCGGCCTGGCGTTCATCATGCTCAAACCGTGGGAAGAGCGTGACGCTGAGAACACCGTGTTCAAAATCGCTGGCCGCGCCCAGCAACACTTCTTCACCTTCCGTGACGCAATGGTGTTCGCCTTCGCTCCGCCGGCGGTGATGGAACTGGGTAACGCCACCGGTTTCGACGTGTTCCTGCAGGACCGCGCCGGCATCGGCCATGAGAAGTTGATGGAAGCCCGTAACCAGTTCCTCGGCATGGCTGCCCAGAGCAAGATTCTGTCCCAGGTGCGTCCGAACGGCCTGAACGACGAGCCGCAGTACCAGTTGGAAATCGATGACGAGAAGGCCAGCGCCCTGGGCATCACCCTCTCGGACATCAACAGCACCCTGTCGGTTGCCCTAGGCAGTAGCTATGTGAACGACTTCATCGACCGTGGTCGGGTGAAGCGAGTGTACGTCCAGGGTCAGCCGAACGCGCGCATGAGTCCCGAAGACCTGCAGAAGTGGTATGTGCGCAACAGCGCCGGGACCATGGTGCCGTTCAGCGCATTCGCCAAAGGCGAGTGGGTCTACGGCTCGCCGAAGCTGGCCCGTTACAACGGCGTGGAAGCGATGGAAATTCTGGGGGCGCCGGCTCCGGGTTACTCCACCGGTGAAGCCATGGCCGAAGTCGAAGCCATCGCCCAGAAGCTGCCGGCCGGCGTCGGTATTTCCTGGACGGGCCTGTCCTACGAGGAGCGTCTGTCCGGCTCCCAGGCACCAGCGTTGTACGCCTTGTCGCTGCTGATGGTATTCCTCTGTCTGGCGGCGCTGTATGAAAGCTGGTCGATTCCGATCGCGGTCATGCTCGTGGTACCACTGGGTATCATCGGTGCCTTGATGGCGACCAGCCTGCGCGGCCTGTCCAACGACGTGTACTTCCAGGTGGGCTTATTGACGACCATCGGTCTGGCGGCGAAAAACGCCATTCTGATCGTGGAGTTCGCCAAGGAACTCCACGAACAGGGCCGCACACTGGTGGAAGCCGCCATTGAAGCCTGTAGGATGCGTCTGAGGCCGATCATCATGACGTCCCTGGCGTTCGTCCTCGGCGTGGTGCCGCTGGCGATTTCCACCGGCGCAGGTTCAGGCAGCCAGCACGCCATCGGCACCGGTGTAATCGGCGGTATGTTGACCGCCACCATCCTGGCGATTTTCTGGGTGCCATTGTTCTTCGTGACCGTGTCGTCGATAGGCCGTCGCAGAAACACCGACCTGCACGACACTCCTGAAACTTCCAAAGAGGCTGGCCAATGAGCAAGTCGCTACTCTCCCTGACCATCGCCGCCGTACTCAGCGGTTGCTCGCTGATCCCCGACTATCAGCGGCCCGAAGCACCGGTCGCGGCGCAATACCCGCAAGGGCCGGCCTACGAGTCGGCCAATGCGCCCGACCAGGCCGCCGCCGAGCAAGGCTGGAAACAGTTTTTCCATGACCCGGCATTGCAACAGCTGATCCAGGTCGCCCTGGAAAACAACCGTGACCTGCGTGTCGCAGCGCTGAACATCGATGCCTATGCCGCGCAATACCGCATCCAGCGCGCGGACCTGTTCCCGGCGGTCTCGGCCACCGGCTCCGGCAGCCGCCAGCGGGTGCCGGCACGGGCTTCGCAAACCGGTAACGCGGCGATCAGCAGTTCGTACTCGGCCACCCTGGGTATCAGCGCCTATGAACTGGACCTGTTCGGTCGGGTTCGCAGCCTGAGCGAGCAAGCGCTGCAAAGCTACTTCGCCACCGAAGAAGCCCGTCGCAGCACCCAGATCAGCCTGGTGGCCAGCGTCGCCAACGCCTACCTGACCTGGCAAGCCGACAAGGAACTGCTCAAGCTGACCCAGGAAACCCTCGGGGCCTACGAGCAAAGCTTCAAGCTGACCTCGCGCAGCGCCGAAGTCGGCGTAGCCTCGGCCCTGGACCTGAGCCAGGCTCGCACCGCGGTGGAAAACGCCCGCGTGCAACGGGCCCGCTACACCCGCCAGGTCGCCCAGGACGAAAATAACCTGACCCTGCTGCTGGGCACCGGCCTGCCGGCCAACCTGAACTCGCAACCGCTGAGCGATGACCTGCTCAGCGAAGTGCCGGCCGGGTTGCCGTCGGACCTGCTGCAACGTCGTCCGGACATCCTCCAGGCCGAACGCAACCTGCTGGCCGCCAACGCCAACATCGGCGCCGCGCGGGCTGCGTTCTTCCCGAGCATCAGCCTGACGGCCAACGCCGGTACCCTGAGCCCGGACCTGTCCGGCCTGTTCAAGGGCGGTTCGGGCACCTGGACCTTCGCGCCGCAAATCAACCTGCCGATCTTCAACGCCGGCAGCCTGCGAGCGAGCCTGGACTACGCCAAGGTCCAGAAAGACATCAACGTCGCGCAGTACGAGAAGTCGATTCAGACCGCGTTCCAGGAAGTCTCCGACGGCCTGGCCGCGCGCCAGACCTACAACGAACAGTTGCAGGCCCAGACCGACTTCGTCGCCGCCAACCAGGACTACTACCGCCTGGCCGAGCGTCGCTACCGCATCGGCGTCGACAGCAACCTGACCTTCCTCGACGCCCAACGCCAGTTGTTCAGCGCACAACAGTCGCTGATCACTGACCGCCTTGCGCAACTGACCAGTGAGGTCAATTTGTACAAGGCATTGGGCGGTGGTTGGAATGCCGAGACGGGCAAGAACGAACCGGTGGCGGAGAAAGCGCCGCCACTGAAGTTGTTCTGATTTGAAGTCTGAACGCTGAAACACAAAGCCCACCGGAAGGTGGGCTTTGTGTTTGTGTGTTTTAACGCCGGCCTGTATGGGAGCAAGGCTTGCCCGCGATAAAAGCGATGCGGTCTTTCAGGAACCTAGGCGCCTGTTTCGCGAGCAAGCTTTGCTCCCACAGCCCAGCGGGGCGATGCGACGTTTCACTGCATCTCCTCGCCCTACTTGGTTAACGCGGGTCCACGAGATCCAGCGCTTGATTGGCCAACAACTCACTCAAGTCAATCATCTGTGCCACGCCGAGCGCGACATGCCGGGGGAGCCTTTCAGATCGAACGTCAGGTCGTTGACCATGGCACTGGCTGAGGCCAGGGTTTCGCTGAGATTTGCTAGTAGGCACTCGGTGTCGAGGGTGTCGGGACCAGCCACAAATCTTGTGGGAGCGAGCTTGCTCGCGAAGAGGCCGGAGCATTCCGGCATAGAATCTCCCACAGGAGGATCAGTGCCGAGCACAAAATTTGTGCTCACTGAAGATCCCGTGTGGGAGCAACACTTGCTCCGACACGGATTGGCGGTGGATCTCAAGCCCGCGATTCGACGCCCAGTTCATCCCACACCGACTCGGCCAGGTGAAAGGTGGCATTGGCCGCCGGAATGCCGCAGTAGATGGCGCTCTGCATGATCACTTCCTTGATCTCGCTGCGGCTCACGCCGTTATTGGCGGCGGCGCGCAGGTGCAGCTTGAGTTCTTCATTGCGGTTCATGCCGATCAGCATGGCCAGGGTAATCAGGCTGCGGGTATGGCGCGGCAGGCCCGGGCGAGTCCAGATATCACCCCAGGCGTGGCGGGTGATCATCTCCTGGAATTCGCTGTTGAACTCGGTCAGGGCATTGAGGCTGCGATCGACGTGGGCGTCGCCCAGCACCGCGCGGCGCACTTGCATGCCTTCGTCGTAACGTTGTTTCTCGTCCACAAAAAACTCCTCAGGCACGGCCAGAATCAAGCAGGAAATCCAGCACCCGCGCGCTGAACGCGGCACCGGCCTGGACGTTAGACAGGTGAGCGGCGTAGAACTCGGCGTACTCAGCCCCACGGACCCGCTCCTGGATAAAGTGCCCTCCCGACGGCGGCGTCACGGCATCTTCGGTGCCAGCGATCACCAGCAGCGGCACGCGGATCGACGACAGTTGCTCGCGAAAATCGGCATCACGCACCGCGGCACAGTTGGCCGCATAACCCTGGGGCGAGGTGGAAGCGAGCATGTCGGTGATTTTTTTTGCCGCCGCAAGCTGGGCCTCGGCAAAGTCGGGGGTAAACCAACGGGCAATCGAGGCATCGCGCAGCGCCACCATCGCCGCCTTGCCGTCGCGCAACACGGTTTCGATGCGCGGGTTCCACACCGACGGATCGCCGATCTTGGCGGCGGTGTTGCACACCACCAGTTTGTGCAGCCGCTCGCCAGCATTGATCCCCAGCCACTGGCCGATCAACCCGCCCATGGACAAGCCACAGAAATGCACCTTGTCGAGGTTCAACTGATCAAGCATCGCCAGCACATCGCGGCCCAGTTGTTCGATGCTGTACGGTCCTTCGGTGACCAGCGACTGACCATGGCCGCGCGTGTCGAAGCGCAGCACGCGAAAGTGTTCACTGAAGGCCGCGACCTGTTCGTCCCACATGTGCAGATCGGTGCCCAGGGAATTGGAGAGCAGCAACACAGGGGCGTCTTTCGGCCCATCAAAACGATAGTTCAGATCGCCCTCGGCGAGTTTGACGAGTCCCACAACAATCTCCTTTCAGGCGTTCAAGGCAAGGTGTTCGGCCACGGCCCGGGCGACCCAGGTCTGGGCTTGTCCGAGGTAGTGCGCCGGGTCGAGCAGATGATCAAGCTCGGTCGCCGATAGCTGCGCAGTGACCTGAGGTTCATCCCCCAGCACATCGCGCAAATGCCGTTGCTCGGCCACGGCGCGCTTGCAACATTGCTCCAGCAGATGGTGTGCCGTGTCGCGCCCGACACGCTGGGCCAGGACGATGCTCACCGCTTCGGCCAGCACCAACCCCTGGGTCAGTTCCAGGTTGCGGGCCATGCGTGCCGCGTCCACTTCCAGCCCTTCGGCCAACAGCCGCGCCTGTTGCAAGGCACCGGATACCAGGCAGCAGATCTCCGGCAGGGTTTCCCATTCGGCGTGCCACAGGCCCAGGCTGCGCTCGTGTTCCTGGGGCATGGCGCTGAACAGCGTCGACAACAAGCCAGGCACTCGCGTCGCCGCACCGATCAGCACTGCCGCCCCCACCGGGTTGCGCTTGTGCGGCATCGTGGACGAACCACCCTTGCCCGGTGCCGACGGCTCGAACGCTTCGCCGGCCTCGGTCTGCATCAACAGGCTGATGTCGCGGCCCAGCTTGCCCAGACTGCCGGCGATCAACCCCAGTACCGCGCCGAACTCCACCAGGCGATCGCGCTGGGTGTGCCACGGCTGCTCCGGCAGGTTCAGTTGCAATTCGGCGGCCAGGGCTTCGGCGACAGGCAGCGCCTGTTCACCCAACGCGGCGAGCGTCCCGGAGGCACCGCCGAATTGCAGTACCAGCAAGCGCGGCTTGAGTTCTTTCAAACGTTGGCGACTGCGGGTGATCGCCCCCAGCCAACCGGCGATTTTCATCCCCAGGGTCACCGGCGTGGCGTGCTGCAGCCAGGTGCGCCCGGCCAGTGGCGTGGCGGCGTAGCGTTCGGCTTGTCGGGCCAGGGTGATCGCCAGTTGCGCCAGCTCCGCCTCGATCAAGCCCAACGCCTGGCGCAGTTGCAGCACCAGCCCGCTGTCCATCACATCCTGACTGGTGGCGCCCAGGTGCACGTAGCGTTCCGCCTCGGCGCTCTCGATGGCGATGCGCTTGCCCAACGCCTTGACCAACGGGATCGCCGAATTGCCGGCGCTGGCGATCGCTTCGCTCAATGCCGAAAAATCGTACAGCTGGGCCCGGCAGGCGTTCTCGATCGGCGCCACCGCATCCTGGGGGATCAAACCTACCTGCGCCTCAGCCCGGGCCAGCGCGGCCTCGACATCCAGCATGGCCTGGACCCGCCCCGCATCACAGAACACCTCGCGCATGTCGCGGGCCGTGAAGTAGGCATCGAACAGCTGATTGCCCGGTCGTTCGCTCATAAACAGTCCTTGAGTGCGCCGGCCTCACGGCCGGTGCGGTTGGGTCAAAGGTCGTGGTGCAAATACGCCGGCTGCTTGGGCAGGCGCAGGCTGAACAGGAACGCCACCCCCATCATCACCGTGACATACCCGTAAAAGGTGTTCTTCACACCCTGGGCCTTCTGGCTCAAGGCAACGTACTCGGCCGAACCGCCAAAAATCGCATTGGCCACCGCGTAGGCCAACCCTACTCCCAGTGCCCGCACTTCAGGTGGAAACATTTTCGCGCTTTTACCAGGCCGCTGATAGAAGTGTAGAAACTGACGATCGCCAGCGCCAACGTAATCAGGACAAACGCCAGGAACGGGCTGCTGGCGGCGCCCTTGTTCTCGCGCATTTCCTTGCTGCTGGTTTCCGTCAGGGAGTTTCGCAGGAACAGCGGTGCCCAGTAGGTGGGCAGGCAAGCGATGAGCAACGAGCCCAAGCACATCATCAGCACCGAGATCATCATCGAACTCTTGCGCCCGTGACGGTCCGCCACCCGGCGCGAAATAAATCGCGCAAAACCCATAGACGTAGAAATCGAACCATTCGACCAGGTTACCGGATGAGGCACCGACGATGGCGAAGATACGCTTGCTGCGTTCTTCACCGGTGTAGTGGCTGATTGGGATGGCCATGGGTTGCTCACTCGTTGGGGACTGACGAAGTCTAGACACGCTTAGTAATAGCCCCGTTCCACAAACAGACATTCAAGCAGCAGCGCCTGTACCGCCGCCATCGCGAGCAAGCTCGCTCCCGTAGGAGCTGTCGAGCGAAGCGAGGCTGCGATCTTTTCCCAATCACTTGAGTTTCAAGTGAAAGATCAAAAGATCGCAGGCTTCGCCAGCTCCTACAAAGCCAGCGGGAGCAAGGGATTCACTCAATAATCGAAGAACACCGTCTCGGCATCCGCACCCTGCAGGATCACATTCCACTGGTACACGCCCGACGCATCGGGTTTGCTCACGATCGTGGCGCGACGCTCCTCGGGTACGCAGGCCAGCAGCGGGTCGGTTTCGTTGGCCTGTTCACCGTCGAAGTAGATGCGCGTCAGCAAATGCTTGACCAGCCCGCGCGCGAACACCAGCACCACCAAGTGCGGTGCCTGGGTCGTCCCCTTCAACCCTGGCACGCTGCCCGGCTTGATGGTGGTGAATCGGAAGCGCCCTTCGGCATCCACCGGCACTCGGCCAAAGCCTTCGAAGTGCGGGTCCAAGGGTTTGTCCTGGTCGTCTTCCGGATGAGCGTATTTACCGGCGGCATTGGCCTGCCAGACTTCCAGCATCGCGTCGTTGACGAACTGACCATTGCCGTCGACCACCTGACCGGTGATCGCTACGCGTTGGCCGAGGGTTTCGGCGACGGTCAGGTCTTCGCGGTTCAGCCAGGTCAGGCCAATGTGGTAGTAAGGGCCAACGGTGTGGGACGTGGTGGCGGTGAGCGTCATCTTATTTCTCCATCGGCGTGGCATCGCGGCCGCGCAAGACGATGTCCCAGCGGTAACCGAGGGCGTAGTGAGGGACGGTTTTTTCCAGGTCGAAACGGGCGATCAGGCGTTCCTTGGCGCGGGTGTCCGGTACGCAGTTGTAGATCGGGTCGTAGGCCAGCAACGGGTCGCCAGGAAAATACATCTGCGTCACCAGCCGCGTCAGAATGCTCGGTCCGAACAGCGAGAAATGGATATGCGCCGGGCGCCAGGCGTTGTGGTGGTTACCCCACGGATAGGCGCCAGGCTTGATGGTCTGGAACTGATACCAGCCGTTGGCGTCGGTGACGGTGCGACCGGTGCCGGTGAAATTCGGGTCCAGCGGCGCGTCATGGTTGTCACGGTCATGGTTGTAGCGACCGGCGGCGTTGGCCTGCCAGATCTCCACCAGGATGCCCGGCACCGGCTGGCCATGCTCATCCAGCACGCGCCCGTGAATGATGATCCGCTCCCCCAGCGGCTCGCCGGCATGCTGGGCGGTCAGGTCGTGGTCCTTCTCTTGCACGCGGTCGGCACCGACAGTCGGACCGGTAATTTCCGACAGCGAATGAGGTAGGAACACCAACGGCTTGGACGGCGAGCGCAGGTTGGTGGACTGGTACGGTGGGTGCAGATATTCCGGCTGGGTGCCCGCTTGGGGGCGACGATAACCAGGTTTGTCAGTCATGCAGCGTTCCTCGATTTCTTATTAGTAGAACGACGCGTCAGACGCGTTCGATCGCCAGCGCCAGCCCTTGGCCGACGCCGACGCACATGGTCGCCAGGCCTTTCTTGCCGCCGGTCTTTTCCAGTTGGTGTAGCGCCGTCAGCACCAACCGCGCCCCGCTCATGCCCAGAGGATGGCCGAGGGCGATGGCACCGCCATTCGGGTTGACCTGGGGTGCATCGTCCGCCAGACCGAGGTCGCGCAACACCGCCAGGCCCTGGCTGGCAAACGCTTCGTTGAGTTCGATCACATCGAAATCCGCAACCGCCAGGCCCAGGCGCTCAATGAGCTTGCGCACCGCCGGCACCGGGCCAACGCCCATCACTCGAGGAGCCACGCCGGCACTGGCCATGCCCAGCACTTTGCCGCGGGGCGTCAGGCCGTGCTTCTTCACCGCTTCGGCCGACGCCAGGATCAGTGCAGCCGCGCCATCGTTGACTCCCGAGGCGTTGCCGGCAGTGACGGTCTTGTCGGAGCCGTTGACCGGTTTGAGTTTGCTCAGGGTTTCCAGCGTGGTATCGGCGCGAGGATGCTCATCCTGCTCGACCACGGTTTCACCTTTTTTATGGGTGATCCGCACTGGAACGATTTCTTCGGCAAAAAAGCCTGCCGCCTGGGCCGCTGCCGTGCGCTGTTGGCTGCGCAAGGCGAAAGCATCCTGGTCAGCGCGGGACACGGCGTAGTCATCGGCCACGTTATCAGCGGTCTGCGGCATCGCGTCCACACCGTACTGGGCTTTCATCAATGGGTTGATGAAACGCCAGCCGATGGTGGTGTCTTCCAGCTTCATGTTGCGGGAAAACGCCGCGTCGGCTTTGCCCATCACGAACGGCGCTCGGGACATCGACTCCACCCCACCGGCGATGGCCAGTTCCATCTCACCGCTGGCGATGGCACGGGATGCGGTGCCAATGGCATCCATGCCCGAGGCGCAAAGGCGGTTGAGGGTCACGCCGGGAATGCTTTCCGGCAGGCCCGCCAACAGCAGCGCCATGCGCGCCACGTTGCGGTTGTCTTCGCCGGCCTGGTTGGCACAACCGAGAAACACTTCGTCCACCGCGCTCCAGTCCACCGATGGGTTGCGCTCCATCAGCGCCTTGATCGGCACGGCCGCCAGGTCGTCGGCGCGCACGGCGGACAAACCGCCGCCAAACCGACCGATAGGGGTTCGAATCGCATCACAGATATAAACGTCGCGCATCAGGCTTCTCCCGGTGCCTGGCCGTGGGCCGCCGCGGTACGAGCTTCCAGGTCGCGCAGTGCGCGCAGCTCCACCTCGGTCGGCTCGGCGGTGGTTTGCACCTGGTCGGCGAAACGGATCGCCCACCCGGTGGCCGCAATGACTTGCTCTCGGGTCACGCCGGGGTGCAACGCGGTGACCACGAACTCATGGGTGCCGGCTTCCGGTTCCATAATGCACAAGTCGGTGATGATACCGACGGGACCGGCGCCCGGCAGGCCCAGGCGTTTGCGCGAATCACCGCCTTCACCGTGGCCGACTGAAGTGATGAAATCCAGCTTGTCGACAAACGAGCGAGCCGACTGCTTGAGGATGATCAACACACTCTTGGCAGAGCCGGCAATTTCCGGCGCGCCACCGGCACCCGGCAGGCGAACTTTCGGTTGATGGTAGTCACCCACCACGGTGGTGTTGATGTTACCGAAACGGTCGACCTGGGCTGCGCCTAGGAAACCGACGTCGATACGCCCACCCTGCAGCCAGTAGCGAAAAATCTCACCGGTCGGCACGACAGTATCGGCGGTTTCCGCCAGCTCACCGTCACCGATGGACAGCGGCAGTACGCTGGGCTTGGCACCGATCGGGCCGGATTCGTAGATCAGCACGACGTCCGGCGACGAGGTCAGCCGCGCCAGGTTGGCCGCTTTCGACGGCAGACCGATGCCGACGAAGCACACGGCATTGTTCTTCAAGCGACGCGCCGCGGCGACGGTCATCATTTCGTTGGTGGAGTAGGTCATGGTTTCACCTGCGAAGCGGCTGCCAGTCTGGCCTGGAATTCACTGAAGTCTTTAGTGCCATGGATGTATTCGTTGATCCATGCGGTAAAGGTCTCACGGTCCCGGGCGATCGGATCCCACGCCTGGTAGAAACGGTTGTCACGCTCGGTGTAGCCGTGGGCGTAGGACGGATGGGCACCACCCGGCACGAGGCACACGGCGCTCAATGCCCAGGTCGGCAGTACACAAGCGTTCATCGGTGCATTGAGGTCGTCGACGATTTCTTCCACGGTGACGATGCAACGCTTGGCGGCCAGGGCCGCTTCTTTCTGCACACCGAGGATGCCCCACAGCAGCACGTTGCCCTTGCGGTCGGTTTTCTGGGCGTGGATCACCGTGATGTCCGGGCGCACCGAAGGTACAGCGGCCAATACTTCACCGGTGAAGGGACAGGTCACGCTCTTGATCAGCGGGTTGACCTTCGGTAAGTCGGAACCGGCGTAGGCCCGCAATACCGCGAACGGCAGCCCGGAGGCACCGGCGACGTAGGCGTTGGCCAGGTCGGCGTGGCTGTGTTCCTCGATCTCCAGCGGGCGCGGCCATTGTTTTTCCACGGCGTCACGCAAGCGGTGCAGCGACCCTACGCCAGGGTTGCCGCCCCAAGAGAAAATCAACTTGCGAGCACAACCGGCGCCGATCAACTGGTCATAGATCAGGTCAGGCGTCATGCGGACCAGGGTCAGATCTTTCTTACCCTGACGAATGATTTCATGACCCGCCGCCGTAGGAATCAGGTGAGTGAAGCCTTCGAGCGCGACGGTATCGCCGTCGTTGACGAATTGCTTCACCGCGGCGTGCAGCGAAAGGATTTCAGCCATGGGGCAGGCTCCCGTTTTCCAGTAGACCGACATGAAGAAAAAGGCGCGAGGTTAAGCGCCGGAGTGACTGAAGATTAAGCCTGGGGGAAAAGCCAAACAATCCGATAATCGACTGAGTGTTCGTTTATCGAACAGATTGTTGTTTGGCTATCGATCTATCCAAGTGCACAGAACCCTGTGGGAGCCTTGCATGCCACCATTTGTCTTACACAGGGTCATGCCGTTGGCTCAGGTCGCATCCGCATGACTGACCATGCCCTTGATCACCACTGCCGTGGTCGCCAGAGCTGCCGGGATGACCAGGGCGGTCAGGACCTGTTCGAAGTTCCAGCCCAGGCCCAGCAGGGTCGCGCCCATCCAGGCGCCGAGGATCGCGCCGAAACGACCGATGCCCAGCATCCACGAGACACCGGTGGCGCGGCCTTGGGTCGGGTAGAAACGCGCGGCCAGCGAAGGCATCGCCGATTGCGCGCCGTTGACGCACATGCCGGCCACCAGCACCAGGGTGGCGAGTAAGGTGATGTTACCCAGGCTCTGCCCCACCGCGTAGGCAAACACCCCGGCCATCAGATAGAAAATGCCGATGACCTTGTGCGGATTGAACCGGTCCATCGCCCATCCCACGCCTACTGCGCTCAATACGCCGCCGAATTGAAACAGCGCACCGATAAACGCTGCCTGCTCCATGCTCGCGCCGCTGTCGCGCATCAGGGTCGGCAGCCAACTGGTCAACAGGTAGACGATCACCAGGCCCATGAAATAGGTCAGCCACAGCAGCAAGGTGCCAGCGCTGTAGGTACCAGAGAAGATCACCGCCAGCACATTGCGGGCTTTTACGGTTTTCTGTTCCGGCACACTGAAACTCGCCGCTTGGGCGACCGTGTTCGGTTCGATCGGTGCCAGGGTCTTGCGCACCTTGTCGGTGCCGCGATTGCGCACCACCAGGTAACGCGCCGACTCCGGCAGCCAGAACAGCAACACGACCGCCAGGATCAACGGCAGGATCCCGCCAATCAGCAGCAGGCTGTGCCAACCGAATGCCGGTATCAGCTTGGCGGAGATGAAGCCACCGCCGGCCATGCCCAAGTTGAAGCCGCAGAACATGCCGGTCACCAACAGGGATTTCTTGCGTTCCGGGGTGTATTCCGACAGCAAGGTGGTGGCGTTCGGCATCCCGGCGCCTAATCCCAGGCCGGTCAGGAAACGCAATACCAACAATTGATCGACGTTGGCGCTGTAGGCCGACGCCAGGCTGAACGCGCCGAACAGCAGGACCGCGCCCACCAGTACGACTTTTCGCCCGAAGCGGTCAGCCAGCGGCCCTGAGCCCAGTGCGCCGAACACCATGCCGATCAGCGCGGCGCTCATCACCGGGCCAAGGCTGGCGCGGTCGATGCCCCAGTCCTGGGACAACGCCGGGGCAATGAAGCCCATGGCCGCTGTATCGAGGCCGTCGAGGAAAACAATCAGGAAACAGAGAATCACCACCCGCCACTGGTAGCGCGAAATGGGCTGGGCATTGATGAAGGACTGCACATCGAGGCAGTTGCCTACGGAGGTCTGGGGTTGATTCATTTTATTTTTATTCCACGCGATAAACGCAGGCGAACGATCAGGGACCGGCGAAACACGCCGGATGACGCTGCGCGACATTAATGAGGGCAGGCAAATACCGTCAATTCATCGCCGCCGACTGTGTGCGTTTATCGAACAGCTTAAGTGAACAATTGCGCGCTCAAGTCGCGACTGGCCCCCAGCAGGCCCGGCAGGAAGCGCTGTTCCAGCTCATTGCGGCTGACCCGCCCGGCATGGGTACTGACATTCAGCGCCGCGACCACCTGCCCGGAAGCGTCGTACACCGGCACGGCAATCGAACGCAGGCCCTGCTCCAGTTCCTGGTCGACGATGCACCAGCCTTGCTGTCGTACCTGTTCCAGGCATTCAAGCAATGCCTCGGGGGTGTGCAAGGTGCGGCTGGTCTTGGCTTGCAGATCGACGTGGTCCAGGTAGTCACGCAACGAAGCATCATCCAGGGCCGCCAGGAGAATTCTGCCCATCGAGGTGCAATAGGCTGGCAGACGCCCTCCGACCGACAGATCGACCGAAATAAGGCGCTGGGTGGTGGCTGACCTGGCGATATAGAGGATGTCGTCGCCTTCGAGCGTCGCCATGTTGCAGGCTTCGTGCAATTGCTCGCTCATGCGGTCCAGGTACGGCTGGGCAGAAACGGCCAGGGGCGTCGAGGACAGATAGGCGTGCCCCAGGGTCAGCACTTTGGGCAGCAGCGAATAGGTCCGTCCGTCCGTGGTGGCGTAGCCAAGCTTGATCAAGGTATGCAAGCAACGTCTGACGGCGGCGCGAGGGATTTCCGTGCGATGACTGATCTGGGCGATGGTCAGGTGCCGCTTGCGTTCCTGGAAGGCCTGGACCACGGCCAATCCGCGGGCCAGGGACGTCATGAAATCAGGATCGCCGGTCAGGGCCTGGATCCGCTTGGCCGGCGAGGCGACGATCGGTGGCGCGACTGAAGTGAAAGCATTGCGCAATTGGTCGTTCATGTCTGGTCCTTCCACGGGAATGACGGCTATTACAAGCGGCTGCCCGACGGACAGACAAGGGTCGGACCGCCAACAGCGTTCGATTATCGAACCGACAACCGATAATCGCAATCCTCCCCCGTGTCATGAATTCGTCGCCGTCGAACGCTCGACAACAAGTTGAGCGAAAGTGACAAGCGATGTGACGTGAAGGTGTGAGCGATATTGAACTTGTCGCCTTGAACGGCCTCAGGATATCGGCACTAGCAAGCATCTTCTGAAACCTGATTGACACAAGTTTGCACATACAAACATCGATTCACACAACAACAGGCCTCTTTAAATTTTTCCCGATAGTGTTATTCAGCTGGACCGCTATAATGCAATTCAGCGACGGTGCGGCCAATCGACCGCTCCCGTACGCAGGCACCTTGGTTAAGACTTGGCGCCCGAAGCACCTTTAGGGTCGCTTCCCCTGTATTGGCAACAACACGAAGCCCTGATGCTACGTCAGCTGTCAGCTCTGGTGCCGTGGCCGTCTGCATGTCTACATGCAGTGCGTATCACCAGATTCCATTTCAATTAATTAGGTAAAACTGTGACGAAAGACGAACTGCGCGCGGAACTTGAGCGCCAGGAACAACGTTACAAGGAAGTTTACGGCGGGGAAGTCACCACCTACGCCGCGCAACCTGAACCGGAACGCAAACCCTGGCGTAAGCGCGCCACCGTTCAGGATCAGGCCTTCACCCAGGAACTCCAGAAAATGGAAAAAGAACTCAAACCCGAAGAGCAGTGACGCTTTGGGCCTGATGTTCTTGTGAAGAGGTCTCCGGCCGCCACCCAGGCCGGGAGCCGCAGCCGCGCCCGCCATGAGCGGGCCGCCATCCGCTCCCGTCCGACGGGCGGGAAGGGTCATGGCCGACCTTCTTTCAGATATTTCATACAACCACCCGTAGTGCTTCACAGCGGGCGGCGATCAGGTTCCGGGACACTTTGCGCCCCTGAATCAAAGGGTTACGCACCCCGCGAAAAACCTCGTACCAGAGTCATTCCTACAAATTATTTCGTTGAAGAATGTTACCGATGAGCAGGCAATGCATCGATTGCCAAGGTTTTCTGGCATAATCGCGCCCCCTTACGACCGGGTCAGAAAACCTTCATGATCGATTTATTCAGCGGACTGGATGCTTGGGTGCTTGTGAGCCTCTTGCTCGCCCTGGCTTTTGTCCTCGCCTTCGAGTTCATCAACGGCTTTCATGACACCGCTAACGCGGTTGCCACTGTTATCTACACCAAAGCCATGCCGCCTCATCTGGCGGTGTTCTTTTCCGGTGTGTTCAATTTCC
The DNA here is from genome assembly GCF_963970515.1 of Pseudomonas sp. RL_5y_Pfl2_73. Classification (NCBI taxonomy): domain Bacteria; kingdom Pseudomonadati; phylum Pseudomonadota; class Gammaproteobacteria; order Pseudomonadales; family Pseudomonadaceae; genus Pseudomonas; species Pseudomonas sp. RL_5y_Pfl2_73. Next base: position 48,484 of record NZ_CAXAPD010000002.1, read on the forward strand.
TCGGCGTGCTGCTGGGCGGTGTGGGGGTGGCGTATGCCATCGTTCACTTGTTGCCCGTGGAGCTGCTGATCAATGTGAACACCGGACACGGGCTGGCCATGGTGTTTTCGCTGCTCGCAGCGGCCATTACCTGGAACCTGGGCACCTGGTACTTCGGTATCCCGGCGTCCAGTTCCCACACGTTGATCGGTTCGATCCTCGGCGTGGGTCTCGCCAACGCGTTGATCAACGGTATCCCGTTGGCCGACGGGGTGAACTGGCAGAAGGCGATCGATATCGGCGCCTCCCTGGTGTTCTCGCCCATGGCCGGCTTTCTGGTCGCAGCCTTGGTGCTGATCGGCCTGAAATGGTGGCGTCCGCTGTCGAAGATGCACAAGACACCGGAACAGCGCCGCAAGCTCGACGACAAGAAGCACCCGCCGTTCTGGAATCGCCTGGTGCTGGTGATTTCGGCCATGGCCGTCAGCTTTGTCCACGGCTCCAACGATGGCCAGAAAGGCATCGGCCTGATCATGCTGGTACTGATCGGTATCGTGCCGGCGCAGTTCGTACTCGACCTGGGCAGCACCACCTACCAGATAGAGCGGACCCGTGACGCGACTCTGCACCTGAGCCAGTTCTACCAACGCAACAGCGAGTCCCTGGGAGAATACCTGGCGCTGGGCAAAAGCGTGAAAGGCGATCTGCCAGAGAAGTTCCGTTGCAATCCGCAGCAGACCGAACCCACCATCGATGCCCTGCTCGACACACTCAAAGGCGTGGCGGACTACCATTCGCTGCCGTCGGAAAGACGTATCGAGGTTCGTCGCTACCTGCTCTGCCTGGACGACACGGCGAAGAAGGTCGGCAAGCTGCCAGGCCTGGCAGCCCGTGAGAAAGACGACCTGAACAAGCTGCGCAAGGACCTGACCGCCACCACCGAATACGCCCCGTTCTGGGTAATCCTGGCGGTCGCCCTGGCACTGGGTCTGGGCACCATGGTCGGCTGGAAGCGTGTGGTACTGACCATCGGCGAGAAGATCGGCAAGCAAGGCATGACCTACGCCCAGGGCATGTCAGCGCAGATCACCACCGCGTGCATGATCGGCATGGCGAACATCTTCAGCCTGCCGGTTTCCACCACCCACGTACTGTCCTCGGGCGTGGCTGGCACCATGGTCGCGAACAAGAGCGGCCTGCAAGGTGGCACCGTGCGCACCATCCTGCTGGCCTGGGTGCTGACCCTGCCAGCAACGGTGGCGCTGTCGGCCGGGCTGTTCTGGCTGGCGTCCAAGGCCCTGGGCAGCTGATTCCAGCGGCTCAAAAAAGAAGGTGCGATCCTTGCGGGTCGCACCTTTTTTTATGCCTAACGCTGAACAACTTGTGGGAGCGGGCTTGCTCGCGAAAGCGTCGGTTCAGTCAGCTACTCAGTGGCTGACATACCGCTTTCGCGAGCAAGCCCGCACCCACAGTTGTTTTGTGCCGAACAGGGGAAATTTGCCAAAAAAAATGGGCGACCGAAGTCGCCCAAAATGCCTTGCGTGCTCGTTGTAGCCGGAAAGACCTACGGTTTTTTCCGCTTGTGTGCGTCTTTCCAGATGAATAATCCAAAGCCTGCGAAAAACACGACCATGAGGCCAACCGTCAACACTCCGGCAAACACCACATTATCGAAAAACATGACTGGCCTCCTGGTCTTGTCCCTGTTGCGATGGGTTCAAGTTAACCAATCAGGCCTGGATAAAAATTGACCGGGGTCAATAGCGCCCGCAACGGGGTGAAAAGGTGGGGAAATAACTGATCTGCATCAATGGATCGAGGGGGCTCAGCGCTTTTTCGGTTTGCTTTTCGGCTTTTTCTTGGGCTTGCCCAACGGCATGGCCTGCTCGAAAGCTTGGCGGACTTCATTGAGGCGTTTTTCGTTGAGGTCGTGAACGCGCTTGGCGCGCTCGGCACTGAGGTCGATCAGCTTGTCGTCTTGGCTCATGGCGTCTGGGCATCGTGCAGTGAATTGCGGATGCGCCCATGATGCGGGCTGTTGGCGGCGTTGACTAGCCTGCGTACGTCGGCAGACACCTGAATCATATCTGGATATCGACCCACAAGCCCTGGCGCGACTCTTCGTCTATCAGCGGCACCACCGGCACAGTGTTGTCGGCGTTGAGTTCGGTACCCGGTATGGCCAGGTGCTCTTCAGGGTCTTCATCGGCCTCGCGGCGGCGCCTGTTGCGTTCATGCTGGCGACGTTGTTCCTCGCGCAACAGCAGCGCAGCCTCTTCCGGGTCGCGGTTTTGCAGGTCGATGGTGCTTTCGTTGGAGCTTTGCTGCACCGGGACCACGGGCGGTATGTCCGGTCGCTGGCGAACCGGATCCTGTTGAGCGGTGATGGGTACGGCGCTCAAAGGGAGAATGGGTGGCAACATAAAGGTCTCCTGTCTTCAGGTTGTCGGCTGGAAAAGTGGCAGCTTGAACCGCCGGTCCGAAACTTGTGACCCAGTTGGTATTGCAGCAATCCCCTGGTCCGAGCTTGTTTGATCGCAGGGCAAGCGTAAGTTCCGTGCCGTCGCTAACGAATCAGCGTACGTAAATCCTTTGGTCTGAGGGATCCTTCCGTTAATATAACCGGCTTTTTCAAGGCGGGAGTCAGGCAGCATGGCGCAGCAGTATCAACCGGGGCAACGCTGGATCAGTGACAGCGAAGCCGAGTTGGGTTTAGGCACCGTTCTGGCACAGGACGGCCGCTTGTTGACCGTGCTCTATCCGGCCACTGGCGACACTCGCCAGTACGCGCTACGGAATGCGCCGCTCACCCGTGTACGGTTCTCGCCAGGCGATGTGATCACTCACTTCGAAGGCTGGAAAATGACCGTACGCGAAGTCGATGACGTCGACGGGCTACTGGTCTACCACGGCCTCAACGAGCAGAACGAAGTCGTCACCCTGCCCGAAACCCAACTGTCGAACTTTATCCAGTTCCGCCTGGCGAGCGACCGTCTGTTCGCCGGCCAGATCGACCCGTTGGCCTGGTTCTCCCTGCGTTACCACACCCTGGAACACACCAGCCGCCAGTTGCAGTCTTCGCTTTGGGGCCTGGGCGGCGTCCGTGCCCAGCCAATCGCCCACCAATTGCACATTGCCCGTGAAGTGGCCGACCGCATTGCGCCGCGGGTGTTGCTGGCGGACGAAGTGGGCTTGGGCAAGACCATCGAAGCCGGCCTGGTCATCCACCGACAACTGCTGTCCGGCCGTGCCAACCGCGTCCTGATCCTGGTGCCGGAAAACCTCCAGCACCAATGGCTGGTGGAAATGCGTCGGCGCTTCAACCTACAGGTCGCGCTGTTCGACGAAGAACGCTTCATTGAAAGCGATGCCGGCAACCCGTTCGAAGACACTCAACTGGCCCTGGTGGCGCTGGAATGGCTGGTGGACGACGAGAAGGCCCAGGACGCGCTGTTCGCCGCTGGCTGGGACCTGTTGGTGGTCGACGAGGCCCATCACCTTGTGTGGCACGAAGATCAGGTCAGCCCGCAGTACGCGCTGGTCGAACAACTCGCCGAGACGATCCCGGGCGTGCTGCTGCTGACCGCGACCCCGGAACAACTGGGCCAGGACAGTCACTTTGCCCGCCTGCGCCTGTTGGACCCGAATCGCTTCCACGACCTCAAGGCCTTCCGCGCCGAGAGCGAAAACTATCGCCCGGTGGCCGAAGCCGTGCAGGAGCTGCTGGACAAAGGCCGTCTCTCGCCTGAGGCCCACAAGACCATCCAAGGCTTCCTGGGCAATGAAGGTGAAGCCTTGCTGACCGCGGTCAGTGATGGCGATGTCGAAGCCAGTGCCCGCCTGGTGCGCGAACTGCTGGACCGCCACGGCACCGGCCGCGTGCTGTTTCGCAACACCCGCGCCGCCGTGCAGGGCTTCCCTGAGCGCAAGCTGCACGCCTACCCGCTGCCATGCCCGGACGAGTACCTCGAGTTACCCCTGGGCGATCACCCCGAGCTGTACCCGGAAGTCAGTTTCCAGGCCCTGCCGGACGCCAGCGAAGAAGAACGCTGGTGGCGTTTCGACCCTCGGGTCGAGTGGCTGATCGACACCCTGAAGATGCTCAAACGCACCAAAGTGCTGGTGATCTGTGCCCACGCCGAAACTGCCATGGACCTGGAAGACGCCCTGCGCGTGCGTTCCGGCATCCCGGCCACGGTGTTCCACGAAGGCATGAATATCCTGGAGCGCGACCGCGCAGCGGCCTATTTCGCCGACGAAGAGTTTGGTGCCCAAGTGCTGATCTGCTCGGAGATTGGCAGTGAAGGCCGTAACTTCCAGTTCGCTCATCACTTGGTGCTGTTCGATCTGCCGGCGCACCCGGACTTGCTCGAGCAACGTATCGGTCGTCTGGATCGGATCGGCCAGAAGCACACCATCGAGCTGCATACCCCGTACCTGGAAACCAGCCCGCAGGCGCGGCTGTTCCAGTGGTATCACGAAGCGCTGAATGCCTTCCTCAACACCTGCCCGACCGGCAACGCCTTGCAGCATCAGTTCGGCCCGCGCCTGCTGCCATTGCTGGAAGAAGCCGACGATGGCCAGTGGCAAGCCCTGATCGACGAGGCCCGCAGCGAACGCGAGCGCCTGGAGGCCGAGCTGCACACCGGTCGCGACCGTTTGCTGGAGCTCAACTCCGGCGGTGCCGGTGAAGGCGATGCGCTGGTGGAAGCCATTCTCGAGCAAGACGACCAGTTTGCCCTGCCGATCTACATGGAAACCCTGTTCGACGCCTTTGGTATCGACAGCGAGGATCATTCGGAAAACGCGCTGATCCTCAAGCCAAGCGAAAAAATGCTCGACGCCAGCTTCCCGCTGGGCGACGACGAAGGCGTGACCATTACCTACGACCGCAACCAGGCGCTGTCGCGCGAAGACATGCAGTTCATCACCTGGGAGCACCCGATGGTGCAAGGCGGCATGGACCTGGTGCTGTCCGGTTCCATGGGCAACACCGCCGTGGCGCTGATCAAGAACAAGGCCCTCAAGCCCGGCACCGTGTTGCTGGAACTGCTCTACGTCAGTGAAGTAGTGGCCCCGCGCTCGCTGCAACTGGGCCGCTACCTACCGCCGGCCGCCCTGCGCTGCCTGCTGGACGCCAACGGCAACGACCTGGCCGCCCGAGTCTCGTTCGAAACCTTGAACGAGCAGCTCGAAAGCGTGCCCCGCGCCAGCGCCAACAAGTTCATCCAGGCTCAACGCGACCTGCTCACGCCACGGATCAACGCCGGCGAAGAAAAGATCGCCCCACGCCACGCCGAACGCGTGGCCGAGGCCCAACGTCGCTTGGCCGCCGATACCGACGAGGAACTGGCACGCCTGACCGCCCTGCAAGCGGTCAACCCAACCGTGCGTGACAGCGAACTGGTGGCCCTGCGCCAACAACGCGAGCAAGGGCTGGCGATGCTTGAGAAGGCGGCGTTGCGCTTGGAGGCGATTCGGGTGTTGGTGGCGGGCTGAGTTTGGCTGGATTCCCGATATGGGTCCCCGCTGTGGTGCTTTTATCGGGTGTATATCCGTTGCTGCGGTAACGGATATACACACCAAACGATGCCCCCTCAAGGACTGTAATACCCCACCGCCACCAGAAAATGCCCGACCTTCTTCAGGTACGCATGCTTGTCCTCGACCTTGCCGGTCACCGGGTTCTTCCAACGATACTCATACTCCCCCACATCCTGCTTGCCGATCATGGTCAGGATCGGCTCCCCCACCGGCTTGCCATCGGGGTCCTTGACCTTGGCAAAATCGGTATTGATCAAGCGCAGGTTCGTACCGTGGCCGACATACCGCCGGGTATTGAGGTCAACCACAAAGACATACAGGTCATCCTGCAAATAACCGCCCTTGAGGGAATTGACCGCCGCCAGCGTGGCTTTCTCGTTTTTCAGCAGATCGCTCGAGGCTTTGTCCAACAGCGCCCGGGCCTGTTCGGCGGAAGCCCGTGGCAGGTAGTAGCCGACGGCCAGGATTCGTTCGCCGACGCGCTGGAAGTACACGTGCTTGCGCTCGACCTTGCCGTCCGACCAGTTCTGCCAACGGTACTCGGCTTGCTGGATGCCACTGGCCTCAGGAGTTTTCAAGGCATCCTTGAACGCTTTGCGCAGGTCCGGGCCTAGCACTTCGGACACGTCTCGCCCGATCAGCGCCGAGGAAGGCCCGCCACTGGCGAGCATCACACCCTGGGTATTCACCACGAATACGTAGCGATCCTTGTCGACGAACTCCCCTTGGCGACTGAAGGCGGCAAAGGCTTTGTCGCCATTGTCGTGGTAATAGGCCAAGGCCTTTTCCAGCAGCGAGCGGGCCGCCTGGCCGTCATCCGGTGTCGCGGCATGAACCGGTGCCAGCCCCAGCACAAGCATTGCGCCCAGCCAGGCCATTCTGTGAAAAAAAACCATATGCGCGCCCCTCGTTCTTGTTGGTGTTTCAAGAGCGTAGACGGCGCGGGGGAGTAGGAGCTGACGAGTGCAACGAGGCTGCGATCTTTTCCCACACAATTGAGTCTTGAGCGAAAAGATCAAAAGATCGCAGCCTTCGGCAGCTCCTACAGGGGTAGGCGCGGGCCGAACATCAGGTCCACTCAGACTTATTGACCGCGGAGTTGCTGCTGCAAGTTCTGAATCTGCGCTTGTAAGGTGTTGATGTTGCGGGTGACCTGGCCGCGGAAGGCATCGAACTCGGCAGTGCTACCGCCCTTATCCTGCTGGCTCTTGAGCACGATCACGTCCTGCTCCAGGCGGTCGATGGCCGAGTTGGAGGTGGCTCTTTTCAGGGCGGTGATATCGGCACCGATGCTCTTGAGCTGAGCATCCAGGGCACCACCCTCGCCTTGGTTTTTCAGGGCGGACACTTCAGTCGCCAGCGTCTTGACCTGGGCTTGGAGCTCCGTGTTGGTAGCTTGCAACTGAGTGTTGGTGTTCTGCTGTTCAGTGGCCTGGGCAATGAGCTGGGCCAGTTCCTTGTCCAGGTCGGCGGACGGACCGAACGTGGCTTGCTGCAGTCTGTATTGCTCCTGCAACTTGCTGTCGAATTGCTTGCCCTGATCCTGCAGCTTGCTTTCCAACTGCTTGATCTGCAGTTTCAAGGCCTCACTGTCGCTCATCACATTGGACTGGCGGGCGACGACCTTGCCAGAAAACTCCTGCAGTCGTCCCGCCGCATCTTCACTGATCCGCGCGAAGCTCTCCTGGGTGGCCACCAGTTGCTGCTCCATCAGGGAAATCTGCTGAAAGCTCCACCAAGCCAGGAAGCCGAACGCACACAGCAGCGCGCCGACCAGTGCCCACAGCGGCCCGGTGCTGGGCCCCTTGACCTTGGCCGTGGCAACGGGCGCCGGGCGCGCTTGCAGGTGAGGCTGGCGGTTGGGCAGGAAATCATCGTCATCGGGAATGTCGGCCCGCATCCGCAGGCTCGGTACATCATCGAAGTCGTCGTTGGCATCGTTACGCATGGGCATGGTTCAACCTTTGGGAAACCGGTGATGGCTTGATGCGGTGAGTATAACCCCCTCGCCCGCCGCACCGATTGACCCCGAACCTGGCACTCGGTTCATGACGGGGCGATCAGCGGGCAGTTTGGACCTTCCACCAGGCACAAAATTCATCGAGGGCGGTCCACAGACTGACCCGCGGATCGTAATCGAGATGGTGCCGGGCCCGGCTGATGTCCAAGGTGAAATTTTTGTTCATGACCTGCATGCCCAGGCGCGACAGCGTCGGCTCGGGGCGGCCCGGCCACAATTTGCAGAAACCTTCATTCAGGGCCGCGATGCTGTAAGCCAAGCCGTAGGAACGATAACGCCGGACCTGTGGGACTTCCATCTGGCGCATCACATAATTGACCACATCCCACAGCGGAACCGGTGCCCCATTACTGATGTTATAGGCCTTGCCCAACGCTGAATCGGTAGCCAGCAGGCTGCTGAGCAGCGCTTCGTTGAGGTTTTGCACGCTGGTGAAATCCACTTTGTTCAGCCCGTTGCCGACAATCGCCAGGCGCCCCTTGCGCTGCATTTTCAACAGACGCGGAAAAATACTCATGTCACCGGCGCCGGTCACGAACCGCGGGCGCAGGGCCAGCACTTCGAGGCCGAACTCCTGGGCGCCGAAGACTTTCTGCTCGGCCAGGTACTTGGTGGCAGCGTAAGGGTGCTTGAAGCGCTTGGGCACTTGTTCTTCAGTCAACCCGAGGTGGTCACGACCGTCGAAGTAGATGGACGGCGAGGACAGATGAACCAGGCGACGAACCTTTTGCTTGAGGCAGGCCTCGACGACATTTTCCGTCACCTGGACATTGCCTTGGTGGAAATCCTGGTAGCGCCCCCAAAGCCCCACAGAGCCGGCGCAATGCACCACGGCTTCGACATCCAGGCACAAATCGCGGGCCAGCAGCGGGTCGCTCAGATCCCCTTGGACAAACTGTGCACCGCGACGCACCAGGTGCTCTACGCTCTCGGCCCGGCGACCATTGACCCGTACATCCAGGCCTTGCTCCAGGGCGAAACGCGCGAAGCGCCCGCCAATGAAGCCGCTCGCGCCGGTGACCAGAATTTTCATGAATGCTCCTAAGAAATGCGGTTACGAGCCTCGCACTACAACCTGCAAATTTATCTGTGCGCCGCTTTTACCTGCTGCTTGACGTCTATTGCGCCTCCCAAGGCACCAGCCACTGCCGGGAGGCGCGGATCAACTGTTCGGTCAACAAGCCGAGCAACTGCCCGCCATTGCGCCAATGATGCCAGTAGAGCGGCACATCGATCGGTTTATCTGCCAACAATTCCACCAGCACGCCGCGTTCCAGCTGTTCGCGCACTTGCAGCTCCGGCACAAGCCCCCAGCCCAGTCCGACTTCAGCAAGACGAATAAAACCTTCGGACGAGGGGCACAGATGGTGCTCGAAACCGCCGTCCACGCCCACCGACGCGAGGTAGCGGTGCTGCAGGAAATCATCCGGGCCAAACACCAATGCTGGCGTACGGGCCAGTTGATCAGCCCGCACCCCACCGGGGAAATGCCGGGCGATGAACGCCGGGCTGGCCAGCGCCCGGTAACGCATCGCCCCCAGCAAAATACTGCGGGCGCCCGCCACCGGACGTTCGCTGGCACAGACACACGCCGCCACTTCACCGGCGCGCATGCGCTTGAGGCCAACGGTCTGGTCCTCCACCACCAGGTCGAGCAACAGGTGCTGCTCGGCGCAGAAATCGCCTACGGCCGCCGCCCACCAGGTTGCCAGGCTGTCGGCGTTCAAGGCGATGCGCAAACGCTCGGGCAAGCCCTCTTCATCCAGGGCCGGCACCAGGCTTTGCAGGTCACGCTCAAGCAGCCGCACCTGTTGCACGTGATTGAGCAATCGTCGGCCGATTTGCGTAGGTGCCGGCGGCGTGGCACGTACCAGCACGGGCTGGCCGACGCGTGCTTCCAACAGTTTGATCCGTTGGGAAATGGCCGATTGCGACAAACCCAACACCTGGGCCGCGCGCTCGAAACCGGCCTGCTCGACCACGGCAGCCAAGGCAGAAAGCAATTTATAATCGAACATCAGTTTTCCTAATGAGCAATCAGTAATATTGGTTTTTCTTATACATCTCTTGCCAGGAGAATGACCAGCATTCGTACACCAACCGGGAATCAAACCTATGTGGCAAAGTTATTTGAATGGCCTGCTGGTGGCCCTTGGGCTGATCATGGCCATCGGCGCCCAGAACGCATTTGTGCTGGCCCAAAGCCTGCGCCGCGAACATCATCTGCCCGTGGCGGCGCTGTGCGTCACGTTCGATGCGCTGCTGGTCGCCGCCGGGGTTTTCGGCTTGGCGACCTTGCTGGCCCAGAGTCCGTTGCTGCTGTCGATTGCCCGCTGGGGCGGTGCGGCGTTCCTGCTCTGGTACGCCAGCCTGGCCCTGCGCCGGGCCTGCTCGAAGCAAAGCCTGCAACAGGGGGAAAACCAAGCCGTACGCTCGCTGCGGGCGGTGCTGCTCAGCGCCCTGGCGGTGACGCTGCTCAACCCCCACGTCTACCTCGACACCGTGCTGCTGATCGGTTCCCTCGGTGCCCAGCAGAGCGTGCCCGGCGCCTATGTCGTGGGCGCGGCCAGTGCCTCGCTGCTGTGGTTCTTCACCCTGGCTTTCGGCGCCGCGTGGCTGGCCCCCAGGCTGGCTCGTCCAAGCACCTGGCGGATCCTCGACCTGCTGGTGGCAGCGATGATGTTTACCGTGGCGGTGCAATTGATCGTCAACGGCTGATTATTCCAAACCGCTCTGGAACCTCTATTCCACACAGTTGTTGCGTGGTTATGCCGCACCCCCGGTGCTATGATCCGACTCCTGCGCCGCAAAGAGTACAAACTCCCCGGCGCTAGTCTGGCCGCCCGTGATCGGCCTTGCGCTCACCGCAACTGACCTGATTAGGAGAATCACCATGGCTTTCGAATTGCCGCCGCTGCCCTATCCACACGATGCACTGCAGCCGCACATCTCCAAAGAGACTCTGGAATACCACCACGACAAGCACCACAACACCTATGTCGTGAACCTGAACAACCTGGTGCCTGGCACCGAGTTCGAAGGCAAGACCCTGGAAGAAATCGTCAAGACTTCCTCGGGCGGCATCTTCAACAACGCCGCTCAGATCTGGAACCACACCTTCTACTGGAACTGCCTGGCGCCAAACGCCGGCGGTCAACCAACCGGCGCGCTGGCTGAAGCCATCAACACGGCCTTCGGTTCGTTCGACAAGTTCAAGGAAGAATTCAGCAAGACGTCCATCGGCACCTTCGGTTCCGGTTGGGGCTGGCTGGTGAAAAAGGCTGACGGTTCCCTGGCCCTGGCCAGCACCATCGGTGCCGGCAACCCGCTGACCAGCGGCGACACCCCGCTGCTGACTTGCGACGTGTGGGAACACGCCTACTACATCGACTACCGCAACGTTCGTCCGAAATACGTCGAAGCATTCTGGAACCTGGTCAACTGGAAATTCGTCGCCGAGCAGTTCGAAGGCAAAGCCTTCACCGCCTAAGCGCCGATGCCAGACAAGAAAACCCGGCGTCGTGCCGGGTTTTTTTTGCCGGGCAAAAATGACCACAGGCCAATACCTCGAGTCTGGAACCCCAAGAAAAAATCCCTGGAGACCTCAAGTTGCGGCCCCTTCCAACCGACACAATGGTCGTAGAGCAATCACTCTGGAAAAAACGTACACCGGTCAGGTTTCAAGCGAAAAACCTTGTGTTTGATTGTCCCTTTGACTGACATCACAGGATTGCCAATACTCATGGCAACTTGACGCTACCCGCACGGAACAAGGAACCACTCTTTGAAGCTGGAACTCAAGAACAGCTTGTCTGTGAAGTTGCTCCGGGTCGTGCTCCTCTCGGCATTGATCGTTGGCATGGTCTTGAGCTGCGCCCAGATCGTGTTCGATGCCTACAAAACCAAAAAGGCCGTCGCCAGTGACGCCCAGCAGATCCTCGATATGTTCCGCGATCCTTCGACCCAGGCCGTCTACAGCCTGGACCGGGAGATGGGCATGCAAGTGATCGAGGGCCTGTTCCAGGACGAAGCCGTACGCATGGCTTCCATTGGCCATCCCCGCGAAACCATGCTCGCCGAAAAAGCCCGGCCCTTGCAGCACTCCGAAAGCCGCTGGCTGACTGACCTGATCCTGGGCCAGGAGCGCACCTTCACCACGCAACTGGTGGGACGCGGGCCCTATAGCGAGTATTACGGCGACCTGAGCATTACCCTCGACACCGCCACCTACGGCGAGGGCTTCATCGTCAATTCGGTGATCATTTTCATTTCCGGGATGCTGCGGGCCCTGGCCATGGGGTTGGTGTTGTACCTGGTCTATCACTGGCTGCTGACCAAACCGTTGTCGCGGATCATCGAGCACCTGACCGAAATCAACCCTGATCGCCCCAGCGCGCACAAGATCCCGCAGTTGCGCGGCCACGAACAAAACGAGCTGGGCCTGTGGATCAATACGGCCAACCAACTGCTCGAATCCATCGAACGCAACACGAACCTGCGCCACGAAGCGGAAAACAGCCTGCTACGCATGGCCCAGTACGACTTCCTCACCGGCCTGCCCAACCGCCAGCAACTGCAACAGCAACTGGACAAGATCCTGGTGGACGCCGGGCGCCTGCAACGTCGGGTGGCGGTGCTGTGTGTTGGGCTGGATGACTTCAAGGGCATCAACGAACAGTTCAGCTATCAGACCGGCGACCAGCTGCTGCTGGCCCTGGCCGATCGACTGCGGGCCCACAGTGGCCGGCTCGGCGCACTGGCGCGGCTGGGGGGCGATCAGTTCGCCCTGGTCCAGGCCGACATCGAACAGCCTTACGAGGCCGCTGAACTGGCCCAGAGCATCCTCGATGACCTGGAAGCGCCGTTCGCCATCGACGATCAGCAAATCCGCCTACGGGCCACCATCGGTATCACCCTCTTCCCCGAAGACGGCGACAGCACCGAGAAACTGTTGCAGAAAGCCGAGCAGACCATGACCCTGGCCAAGAGCCGCTCGCGCAATCGCTACCAGTTCTACATCGCCAGCGTCGACAGCGAGATGCGCCGCCGTCGCGAACTGGAGAAAGACTTGCGCGAGGCCCTGTCCCGCGAGCAGTTCACCCTGGTGTACCAGCCGCAGATCAGCTACCGAGACCTGCGAGTAGTGGGCACCGAGGCCCTGATCCGCTGGCACCATCCCGAGCACGGCCTGGTGCCACCGGACCTGTTCATTCCCCTGGCCGAGCAGAACGGTACCATCATCGCCATCGGTGAATGGGTGCTGGACCAGGCTTGCAGGCAATTGCGCGAATGGCACGACCAGGGCTTCCTCGACCTGCGCATGGCGGTCAACCTGTCGACGGTGCAACTGCACCACGCCGAACTGCCGCGGGTGGTGAACAATCTCCTGCAAATGTACCGGCTGCCACCGCGCAGCCTGGAGCTGGAGGTTACCGAGACCGGTCTGATGGAAGACATCACCACCGCTGCCCAGCATTTGCTGAGCCTGCGCCGCTCTGGAGCGCTGATTGCCATCGATGACTTCGGGACCGGCTATTCATCGCTGAGCTATCTCAAGAGCCTGCCGCTGGACAAGATCAAGATCGACAAGAGCTTCGTCCAGGACCTGCTCGACGACGAGGACGATGCAACCATCGTCCGGGCCATCATCCAGTTGGGCAAGAGCCTGGGGATGCAGGTCATTGCCGAAGGCGTCGAGACGGTCGAGCAGGAAGCCTACATCATCGCCGAGGGCTGCCACGAAGGTCAGGGGTATTACTACAGCAAACCACTGCCGGCACGGGAATTGGGCCTTTACCTGAAGCAGGCCGAACGCAGCAAGGTTTCCATCATCTGATTCCGCCCGGGCGCCAGCCTTTGTAGGAGCTGGCGAAGCCTGCGATCTTTGGTTCGTTCGCTTTGGATTCAAGCGTCAGTGAAAAGATCGCAGCCTCGCTTCGCTCGGCAGCGCCTACAGACGCTACCTTAGGCGGCAATCTCCCATCATTAAATAAGAAATATTTACACCTACAACCCTTTACACATAATGCAAATCTTTCGCATTATGTCGCAGTTTTGCGCACACTCGCGCCCGTCCCATCCATTACCGAAGCAGGATGTTCGCCATGATTCGTATGCCCCTGGCTACCGCCAGTCTGCTGGCCATCGCTATTTCCCTCGCCGGTTGCGGCGAAGGCAAAGACAAGGCCTCCGCGCCGCAAGCGCCAACGCCTGCCGCCAGCACCGCGGCACCGGTCGCCCCTGCTGCTGCCGGAAAAATCGACGAAGCTGCCGCCAAGGCCGTTGTCGCGCACTATGCCGACATCGTCTATGCCGTCTACAGCGATGCCGAATCCACAGCGAAAACCCTGCAAACCGCCGTCGACGCGTTCCTGGCCAAGCCGAACGCCGAGACCCTGAACGCCGCCAAGGCTGCCTGGGTCGCCGCACGCGTGCCTTACCTGCAAAGCGAAGTGTTCCGCTTCGGCAACACCATCATTGACGACTGGGAAGGCCAGGTGAACGCCTGGCCCCTGGACGAGGGCCTGATCGACTACGTCGACCAATCCTACGCGCACGCCTTGGGTAACCCGGGCGCCACCGCCAACATCATCGCCAACACTGAAGTCCAGGTCGGCGAAGACAAGGTCGACGTGAAGGACATCACCCCGGAAAAACTCGCCGGCCTGAACGAGCTGGGCGGTTCCGAGGCCAACGTCGCCACCGGTTACCACGCCATCGAGTTCCTGCTGTGGGGCCAGGACCTCAACGGCACCGGCCCTGGCGCGGGCAACCGCCCGGCGTCCGACTACCTGCAAGGCGCTGGCGCCACAGGCGACCACAACGACCGTCGTCGTGCCTACCTCAAGTCCGTGACCCAACTGTTGGTCAACGACCTGGAAGAGATGGTCGGCAACTGGAAACCCAACGTGGCCGACAACTACCGCGCCACCCTGGAAGCCGAGCCCGCCGAAAACGGCCTGCGCAAGATGCTGTTCGGCATGGGCAGCCTGTCCCTGGGTGAACTGGCGGGCGAACGCATGAAGGTGTCCCTGGAAGCCAACTCGCCAGAAGACGAGCAGGATTGTTTCAGCGACAACACCCACAACTCGCACTTCTACGATGCCAAGGGCGTACGCAACGTGTACCTGGGCGAATACACCCGCGTCGACGGCACCAAGATGACCGGCGCGAGCCTGTCGTCCCTGGTCGCCAAGGCCGATCCGGCCGCGGACACCGCGCTCAAGGCCGACCTGGCCGACACCGAAGCCAAGATCCAGGTCATGGTCGATCACGCCAACAAAGGTGAGCACTACGACCAACTGATCGCCGCCGGCAACACCGCAGGCAACCAGGTCGTGCGCGACGCCATCGCCGCACTGGTCAAGCAGACCGGTTCGATCGAACAGGCTGCTGGCAAACTGGGCATCAGCGAGCTGAACCCGGACAGCGCTGATCACGAGTTCTGATCAACGCCGGCTGGCTGAAGGTTAACGCAGCCAGCCAAACCACAAAACCTGTGGGAGCGAGCTTGCTCGCGATAGGGGCTTAATCAGTCAACATCGATGTTGGCCGATTCTCCGCTTTCGCGAGCAAGCTCGCTCCCACATTGGTTTCCGATGCTCATAAAATGCGATGCACACCACAACTCCCACAGGGAGCGTTGCTTGTGGGTCATCATTGCAACCCCGCAAGCCGCCCCTCGATAAACCGCCGTTCCGGCAATTGCTGCGTCAACTCAAGCGCGCGTCGATACGCCGCCCTCGCCTCGTCCAATCGTCCCAGTTGACGACAGAATTGCGCCTGCGCCGAGTAGGCCAAGTGATAGTCGAGTAACTCCCCACGCCCCAGAATCGCCTCGACCAGGCGCAAGCCGGCTTCCGGTCCGTCGCGCTTGGCCAGGGCAGCGGCGCGGTTGAGTTCGATCACCGGAGACGGCACGGCCCTGAGCAGCACATCATAGAGTCCGACGATTTGCGGCCAGTCGGTCTGCTCTGCCGTCGGCGCTTCGGCATGCACCGCCGCAATCGCCGCTTGCAGGCAGTACGGCCCGAACCGGCGGGTCTTCAGCGCGGCCTCCACCAATGCACAGCCCTCGGTGATCATCTGGGCATCCCATAAAGATCGCGCCTGTTCATCCAGCAGAATCAGCTCACCGGTCGATGACGTTCGCGCCGGGCGCCGGGATTCGTGCAGCAACATCAACGCCAGCAACCCCATGACCTCTGCCTCGGGCAGCAACTCCATCAGCAGACGCCCGAGGCGGATGGCTTCGCGCGTCAGGTCTTCGCGGGTCAGCTCTGCGCCCATCGAGGCCGAATAACCTTCGTTGAACACCAGGTAGATCACCCGCAGCACGCTGTCCAGCCGTTCCGGCAGTTCCGCGCGGGACGGCACCTGGTAGGGGATCCTGGCATCGCGGATTTTCGCCTTGGCCCGCACGATGCGCTGGGCAATGGCCGCCGGAGCGGCGAGGAAAGCCCGGGCGATCTGCTCGGTGGTCAGGTCACAGACTTCCCGCAGCGTCAGGGGCACCTGGGCATCCGCTGCCAGGGCCGGGTGGCAACAGGTGAAAATCAGCCGCAGGCGATCATCTTCCACGTCTTCATCATTCCACGGGCCCTGCTCCAGCGCTTCGAGCTGGGCGATCAACATCGGCCGGGACGCGGCGAATCGCGCGCGCCGGCGCAAACTGTCGATGGCTTTGAAACGCCCGGCAGACACCAGCCAGGCCCGCGGGTTGTCCGGCACACCGTCGCGCTGCCAGCGCTCGAGCGCGATGAAAAAAGCCTCGTGCAAGGCGTCTTCGGCGAGGTCGAAGTCCCCCAGCAGGCGAATCAACGTCGCCAAGATCCGCCGCGAGTCTTGCCGATAAACCTGCTCAACCCGCGCCTTGACCGTTCCGGCCAACATCAGTCGCGCATGCCTTGGGGTCCCCTTTGGACCCGCAAGACGGGCTCGGTCCAGGTGCGGAAAGTCTTCTGACGCGGTGCGTCGATCATTCGGCTGATGGATAACGCGTAGGGGGCAGCTGCAAGGCTCATGAATAAAGTCCTGTTTGTATTTGTTGTTCAGGGATTCAGTTGGCGTACCGGTCGCACTTCGACGCAGCCGACCCGGGCCGCCGGGATATTACCGGCGACCTGGATGGCTTCGTTGAGGTCCTTGGCATCGATCAGGTAGAAGCCCGCCAGTTGCTCCTTGGTTTCGGCGAACGGGCCGTCGGTGATCGACAGCTTGCCGCCGCGCATGCGCACCGTGGTGGCGGTCTGCACCGACTCCAAGGCCTCGGCGGCCAGCATCCGCCCACTGCCCTGGATCGATTCGGCATAGGCCATGCACTCGGCGTCCTCCGGGCTGTCGGGCGAGTTGTGCAGCGTGTGTTCGTTGCTATACACCAGGCATAGGTACTTCATGGAAGGCTCCGTGATCGGACTGATCAACTATGGATGGCAGAATGAGGCTCAGCAAAAAAACTGACGATCAGGGTTGCAGGTCGAACAGCGCTGTCCCGGCCATTGGGTCGAACGGTGCAGACCAATGTTCATGGACGATCCGCCACTGCCCGGCTACACGCTGGTAGCAGGCCGTCACACGCATCCAGCAGGCCTGTTCCTCACCTTTTTCGTTGGTGCCGCCGCAATAGGCCAGCCAGTGGGCAAAAGCGATATTGTCGGCCGAGCTAATCTTGACCTGATGGAAGTCGAACTTGTGCGGGCCGGGGCACATTTCCATGCAGGCTTGCCAATGGGCCCGGTAAGCGGTCTTGCCCTTGAATTGCAAGGCCAGGATGGCATCGAACGAGACAATGTCTTCGTCATAGAGCGCCATGACCTTTTCGACGTCCTTGGCCATGACGGCTTGGCGATAGGTCTCGATCAAGGCCTGTATTTCGGTTTCAGTGGCTTGGGTATTCATGGTGATTCTCCGCAGCTTTTTTGTTGAAGACACCCTTTGTCGGTTGGAGAAACAGCGAATCGACACCCCAACAAAAATAATTCAAAGAAAAAAAAACGCTAGAATCCCAGCCCTATTCTGCCGGCAGACAACGGACGTTTTTGTGACCGCTCAGCTCGTACCCTACGAAAACCTGACCCCGCTTCAACGCGAACAGGTCAGCGCGATCGAAATCCACCCCGAACAGATCAAGTTCGCCGGCGATATCCACGGTGCCCTGCACACCCTGCTGTCCAAGCCCGGCCCCGGGGTCAAAGGGTTTGCGCTGTTGGCAGAAGAGGTACCGGTGGCCTTCCTGCTGCTTAAGCGCCCGCCGGTACTGCCCGCCTGGGCCAACGAACACAGCGCCACCCTGCATGCCCTGCAAGTGGACCACCGAGCCCAAGGCAAAGGTTATGGCAAGGCCTGCCTGCAGGCGCTGCCCGCCGTGGCGCGGGCCGCCTGGCCGGAAATCCGCGGGCTGGAACTCTCGGTCGACGCCGATAACGCCTCGGCCATCGGCCTGTACACCCGGCTGGGCTGGGTCGACAGTGGCGAGGCCTACAAGGGCCGCATCGGTTATGAGCGGCGGATGGGGTTGGTGTTCTGACACCTTGCCCCCGTAGGAACTGTCGAGCGAAGCGAGGCTGCGATCTTTCCACAGCCAATCAAGTCTTGAGCGACGTACAGAGCCAAGATCAAAAGATCGCAGCCTTCGGCAGCTCCTACACGGCGCCTGGACTTTTGAGCGGGATCCAGATCTCCAGGGTGCCTTCACCGGTCCTGGGGTTGAAGTCTTCGCTGTAGCGCTCGAACTCCGGCAATTGCGCCGCGGTATGACCGGAATGTGGCAGCCACTCGTTCCAGATGTATTGGAACGTGTCCGGTAGTTGTTTCAACGACCCCTTGTGTTCGAAGACGGCGTAATACCCCGACTGGATTTCGATCCAGCGGTATTGTTCCGGCAGACCAGCGAGCCGGCTGATTTCCACGCCAGCAATGTATTCGAACCCACCCTGCCCGTCCGGGTTACAAAACACGCCGTAGGTCACTTCATCTTTCTGCCCTGGCACCTTACCGAGCCAGGGCAGGAACTTTTCCCAGAGCAAAGGGATGTCTTGGGCAGTGTCCTGGGTAAAACGAGCACCAAAGCCGGCAATAAGCTGAAAACGCCCCTGTTCAAAGCGTGGTTCGGCTATGTAATCGCGTTTGAGCTTTTCCATGCAGTAACACTCCAGCAAACGTGAAGTCAGGCTTGGCAGTATAGAAGCCAAACCGTGATTGCCAGGGTCGTTTCGCCTGTCAAATGCCCGGCAAAGCACCGGCCCCGGCTTTTCCGACAAACTCGTTGTAGCCAGAAACAATCACGTATACCGCGAAATAGCAGAAGATCGCGGCGGATGCCCAATAGGAGTAACGCAACAGTTTATCTCCCAACAGTTTTCCGCCCTGGGTCGCCGCCAGACACAGGGCCGCGCACCACAGCAGTCCGGCGCAGAGAAAACCGCTGAGGAACAGCGCCGAGCTGAGCAAGGTTCCGCCGCCCGAACGAGCGATCAGCGAACCGCCCACCGCCGCAAACCAGAGGATGGCACTGGGTGATGACATGGCCAGGAAAATCCCGCGCAAGAACTCCTGGCGCGAGGAGTTACCCTGCACCTCGCCGGCCTCGGCCAGCACGGCGCTGTGATAGATCGCCGAATGGATCATCTTCGCCGCGAAATACAGCAACAGTCCCGAGCCACCCAGCCAGAGCACCCAACGCACCGCTTCGTATTGCAGCAGCACGGTCATGCCCGCCAGGGCCAGGACGGCGTAGACCAGGTCGCCCACGCAGGTGCCCAGGCCCAGGGCGAAACCCTGGAAGTAACCGCGCTGCATCGCCAGGGTGATCATCGCGATATTGGCCACGCCAATGTCCAGGCACAGGGAGAGACTCAGCAGAAAACCGCTGGAAAATTCCATCATTCATTCCGTTCGATTGGGTACAGCGAATTCAACTGCCCGCAGCCAGCGTTGATGGCTGGGTAGCGAGCTCGACAGTGTCGTCGAAAATAGTTGCGCGCCGCTACTGGACAATCGGCCATCAGCCCCCTTATCTTTCGCCGCAGGCCACCGCAGTGGCCAACGTCGCTCGGACGGTTCCGGGCGCTCACGTATCTCGAGGCAACAATGGCCGAACAAGGTTCGCCGCGCCGCTTTGCGCGCATCGATCGACTCCCCCCCTACGTATTCAATATCACTGCCGAGCTGAAGATGGCTGCGCGTCGGCGCGGCGAAGACATCATCGACTTGAGCATGGGTAACCCCGACGGCGCCACGCCCCCGCACATCGTGGAAAAACTGGTCACCGTCGCCCAGCGTGAAGACACCCACGGCTACTCCACCTCCAAAGGCATCCCACGCCTGCGCCGCGCCATTTCGCGCTGGTACAAGGACCGCTATGAGGTGGACATCGACCCGGAAACCGAAGCCATTGTCACCATCGGTTCCAAGGAAGGCCTGGCCCACCTGATGCTGGCAACCCTGGACCAAGGCGATACGGTGCTGGTGCCCAACCCCAGCTACCCGATCCATATCTACGGCGCGGTGATCGCCGGCGCCCAGGTGCGTTCGGTGCCGCTGGTACCGGGCGTGGACTTCTTCGACGAACTGGAGCGGGCCATACGCGGCTCGATTCCCAAGCCGAAGATGATGATCCTCGGTTTTCCCTCCAACCCCACCGCCCAGTGCGTGGAGCTGGACTTCTTCGAACGGGTCATCGCCCTGGCCAAGCAGTACGACGTCCTGGTGATCCACGACCTGGCCTACGCCGACATCGTCTACGACGGCTGGAAAGCCCCGTCGATCATGCAAGTGCCCGGTGCGAAAGACATCGCAGTGGAGTTCTTCACCCTCTCCAAGAGCTACAACATGGCCGGCTGGCGCATCGGTTTCATGGTGGGCAACCCGGAACTGGTCAATGCCCTGGCGCGGATCAAGAGCTACCACGACTACGGCACCTTCACCCCGCTGCAAGTGGCCGCCATCGCCGCCCTCGAAGGCGACCAGCAATGCGTGCGCGACATCGCCGAACAGTACCGCCAGCGCCGCAACGTGCTGGTCAAGGGCCTGCATGAACTGGGCTGGATGGTGGAGAACCCCAAGGCGTCGATGTACGTCTGGGCCAAGATTCCCGAAGCCTACGCCCACCTGGGCTCACTGGAATTTGCCAAGAAGCTGTTGGCCGAAGCCAAGGTCTGCGTCTCGCCGGGGGTGGGGTTCGGGGAATATGGGGATGATCACGTGCGCTTCGCGCTGATCGAAAACCAGGACCGAATTCGCCAGGCCGTGCGCGGGATACGCGGGATGTTCCGGGCGGATGGGTTGGTAAACAAACCTGGCGCCTGACGCAAAACCCAATGTGTGAGCGGGCTTGCTCGCGAAGACGGTGCATCAGTCATTATCTACTCGACTGACACACCGCCTTCGCGAGCAAGCCCGCTCCCACAGTTTGTTCAGCAGCGTTTATTAGACCACCAGCGACAGCAGCAGGATAAAGATCAACCCCACCACGGACAGGATGGTTTCCATCGCGGTCCAGGTCTTGAAAGTTTCGGCCACGGTCATGTTGAAGTACTGCTTGACCAGCCAGAAGCCTGCGTCGTTGACGTGGGACAGGATCAACGAACCGGCACCGGTCGCCAGCACCAGCAGCTCACGGTTCACACCCGGCATCATCCCCACCACCGGCACCACGATCCCGGCACCGGTAATGGTCGCCACCGTCGCCGAGCCTGTGGCAATGCGGATCACCGCAGCCACCAGCCACGCCAGCAGGATCGGCGAGATCTGCGCACTCACTGCCATGTGACCGATCACATCGCCCACGCCGCTGGTCACCAGCATCTGCTTGAAGCCACCACCGGCACCGATGATCAGGATGATCGCGGCGGTCGGCGCAAGGCTGGCGTCCAGCCATTTGAGCATCTGGTTGGCACCGATGCCCTGCTTGTAACCAAAGGTGTACAGCGACAGCAACAGCGCCAGCAGCAAGGCCGAGATCGGGTGGCCGATCATGTCCATCCAGGCGCGGAAGAGGTTGCCATCGGGCAGCGCTACGTCAGCAAAGGTCTTGAGCAGCATCAGGAATACCGGCGACAGCACGGTGATCAGGGTGATGCTGAAGCTTGGCAGTTCGGCGGAGTTCGTCTCACGGGACAGTTGGTCCACCAGTTCCTGGTTCGGATGACCGGGGATGTGTTTGGCAATGAACGTACCAAAGATCGGCCCGGCGATGATGGCTGTCGGCAGCGCTACGATCAGGCCATAGAGAATGGTCTTGCCGATGTCGGCGCCAAACACGCCAATCGCCAGCAGCGGCCCCGGGTGTGGCGGCACCAGGCCGTGGACGGCGGAAAGACCGGCCAGCAGCGGGATACCGATCTTGATGATCGACACGCCGGTGCGACGAGCAACGATGAACACCAGCGGGATCAGCAACACGAAGCCGATTTCGAAGAACAGCGGAATGCCCACCAGGAACGCGGCGAACATCATGGCCCACTGCACCTTGTCCTTGCCGAAAGCGCGAATCAGGGTCTGGGCGATCTGATCGGCCCCGCCCGACTCGGCCATCATTTTGCCGAGCATCGTGCCCAGCGCCAGGATGATGCCGACAAAGCCCAGCACGCCACCGAAGCCATCCTGAAACGCCTTGATGATGGTGCCGGTCGGCATGCCCGACGTCAGGCCAAGGAACGCGGCGGCGATGGTCAGTGCAATGAACGGGTGGAATTTGAACTTGGTGATGAGGATGATGAGTCCGATCACCGTGACCACTGCATCAAGCAGCAGAAACGTCTCGTGGGACATGCCGAACATGGGAGGTGTCTCCTGATTTGTTGTTGTTATTGAAGCAGTTATTGGTTAGCCGTCGGGGTAGCGCTATCTTTCTGACGCGCATTTTTTGAAAGTCAGCCGGCAAGCTTCAAACCATGGTCCAACCACCAGACGTAAGCCTGATGTGCCAGCTCCTCGACGCTGTGGCTGGACGCATCCAGAGCCAGGGTCAGGGGCTCGCCGACAGGGGATTCAAGGGTGGCAAACTGGCTGTCGATCAGGGTCGACGGCATAAAATGGCCGGGACGATGGGAAACGCGGTCGGCGGCCACTTCGGGGGTCAATTCAAGGAATACGAAGCCCAGGCCTGGCAAGGCGCTGCGCAGACGCTCGCGATAACTGTGCTTGAGGGCCGAGCAAGTCAGCACCGGGCGCTCGCCGGTGGCGTCGACACGGCGCAACTCATCGCACAGGCTGTCGAGCCAGCCGGCACGGTCGTCGTCGTTCAAGGGAATACCGGCGCTCATCTTCTGGATGTTGGCCGCAGGGTGAAAAGTGTCGCCTTCAATGGCAGCGGCGCCGCTCAACTGGCACAGCGCCTGGCTGACGCAAGTTTTGCCGCAACCGGCAACGCCCATGATGACCAGGGCGGTGATGGGATTATTCATATAACACCTCTGCGCGAAGACAGCGCTACCTTTGCCAGTTATGACACCGCAGCAAAAGCAGAAGTTGCCGACGCCTTCTTGTCATTTTTGTAGTTGCAGCCTGTTCGTTCACGACACCAGCACACAGGGATCAGGCAAACCCCACTTACGCATTTGCAGCCGCGTCGAGACAGCGCTACCTTAGTGCCTTGATTTTTGTTTGGCAAGCCGCCCTGATGACCGCCCCTAAAAACGATAAGAATACTCGCACTACCGGTCGCCCTACGCTCAACGAAGTCGCACGCCTGGCCGGTGTCAGCCCTATCACCGCCTCCCGTGCCCTGCGCGGCGTCAGCACCGTAGCCGTCGACCTGGTGGAAAAAGTCCGCCAGGCCGCCGTGGAGCTCAACTACGTCGTCAACCCCGCCGCCCGCGCCCTGGCTTCGGCCCAGAGCCATTCGGTGGTGGTGCTGGTGCCGTCATTGTCCAACTTGTTGTTCATCGACACCCTGGAAGCCATTCATCGGGTGCTGCGACCCAAAGGTTTCGAAGTGGTGATCGGCAACTACCACTACTCCCGGGACGAAGAAGAAGACCTGCTGCGCAACTACATGGCCTATCAGCCGCGTGGTTTGCTGCTGACCGGTTTCGACCGCACCGAAAGCGCCCGGCGCATGATCGAAGCCAGCAATATTCCCTGCGTGTACATGATGGAACTGGACCCCGGCGCGGGGCTCAACTGCGTCGGCTTTTCCCAGCTCAAGGCCGGCGAAACGGCGGCCGAGCACCTGATTTCAAAAGGCCGCAAGCGCCTGGCCTACATCGGCGCACAACTGGATCAACGCACCTTGCTGCGTGGCGAAGGTTTTCGCCGCGCCCTGCAGAAAGCCGGCCTGTATGACCCGGACCTGGAACTGCTGACCCCTCGCCCGTCATCGGTAGGCCTGGGCGGCGAATTGTTCCTGCAGTTGCTGGACAACCACCCCGATGTCGATGCGATCTTCTTCGGCAACGACGACCTGGCCCATGGCGCGTTGTTCGAGGCGCTGCGCTGCGGCATCAAGATCCCCGAGCAGGTCTCGGTCCTGGGCTTCAACGACCTGCCCGCGTCGGCTCACATGGTGCCGCGCCTGAGCAGCATCAGCACCCCACGGGAAGCCATCGGCCGTCGCGCCGCCGAACAGATGCTGACGCTGATGGCCGGCAACCGCATCGCGCAGCCAGTGGTGGACATGGGCTTTGAGCTCAAGGTCCGCGAAAGCACCTGAGCCGCCCCCCACCTGCACACCGGCGCGGTCGATCCATGCCGTCCGCCGGCAAGGGGTGGCCGCCCCGCTCGCCGCGTGCCTGTGCGCAACCCTTGGAATAGGGGCCTTGCGACGAGGGCATGGGAATTGCTCCTGCCCATCGCTCAGTCATTACCTACAGGTGTTCATCATGTTGGTCAGTGCAAAACAGCAAGCGATGGTCTTGCCACTCAAACGCCCGGGCGAAGATCCCACCGCCGAAGCCGCCAGCGGCCTGCAAAGTGCCGCGTTGCAGGCCTTGCGCAATAACATCCAGGCCCAGTCCAGCCAGAGCGCTAGCCAGGTCCAGGAGTCCTCCACCCGTCAAGCCACGCAGCAGGTCAACGCCGCCACCGCCATCAGCGACAAGGTGGACGAGGCGCTCGCCAAGACCCGCGTGCAATTGCAGACCGTTGCTTCACCAGCGTCCGAAGAACCCACGACGCTTGGCGGCTCTGCGACGGCAGAATTCAAGGACTACATGAGCAAGGCGCCCGAAGAGCGCCTGCGCGACAGCATCCTTGAAGAAATGGGCATTACCCGGGAAGAGTTGGAGGCGATGCCGCCAGAGAAGCAAATGGCGGTCAGCCAGGCAATTGCCCAGCGCATGCAGGACAAGGCGAGAATGGCCCAGGTCGAGAAAACCCAGCAGAGCGGCGCGAGCGACAACGCGTCGGTCGTGGACACCTTCCTCGCAGCCCTCTGAGCGCGGGCAGCACGTCAATAACAATGCATCAGCAGTGTTGAGCGGGGTATCGCCGCCCCGACTCAAACCTGCGACCAACCGAAACGACAGCGGTTCAATGCCCGAACAGGTTCACCTTCTTGGCCTTTTTGTCGGCGCGTTTTTCGTCGGCAGTCTTCGCCGGTTTTTTCTTTGCCGCTTTTTTTGAATCCATGCCTTTGGCCATGATACGTACTCCACTCATACGGGATGTGAAGTCAGGTATACACCTATCGCCGCACCTGCGTTCTTTTATAATCGCCCTCCCCTTATCGCCACGACCCTGCCATGTCCAAAATCCATTACGCAGCGCTCGAAAACTCGCTTTGGCCGCTGATGAACAAGTTTTATCGCGCCCACCAATCCTCGATGAAAGCCGTGCGTGACGCACAGCTTTGGGTGGCGCGACGCGATGAGATCGTCGCCGCCCTGTGCCTGCGGCCAGTGTCGGGTGGGCATTGGTTGACAGGGTTGTTCGTCGACCCGGCGTACCGCGTACAAGGCGTCGCCGCACGGTTGATCGCCGAAGCGGTGAACGGCGTGAATGAGCCGGTGTGGCTGTTCTGCCACCCGGACCTGCGCGGTTTTTATGAGCGGCGTGGTTTCAGCTTCGACCCCGAACTGCCCTATGCGATGGCCGAACGCCTGAGCCGGTATGCGCGCAGCAAGCCGATGATTGCGATGGGGCTTGTACCAAATACACAATCCTGAAGTGCAATACAGATCCAATGTGGGAGCAACTGTCTTGGATGGTTTATTTAGCCATCCTTTCCAGGGACAGCAAGACGCCCAAAAGTTCTGTGGTGGATTATCAATCGTCGGCCGTGGGGTCCAGGTCCGGGAACATCACCTCGGTAAACCCGAACTTGCTGAAATCACTGATACGCGACGGGTACAAGCGCCCGATCAGGTGATCGCACTCATGCTGCACCACCCGCGCATGAAAGCCCGACGCGTAACGCACGATAGGCTCGCCCTTGGGATCGAAGCCTTCGTAGCGGATGTGCTGGTAGCGCTCGACCGCCCCACGCAGGCCCGGCACTGACAGGCAACCTTCGAACCCCTCCTCCATCTGCGGGCCCAGGGGGGTAATCAGCGGGTTGATCAGGATAGTCTGGGGCACGGCCTCGGCGTCGGGGTAACGCTCACTGTGCTCGAAGCCGAAGATCACCAACTGCAGGTCCACGCCGATTTGTGGTGCCGCCAAGCCGACACCGCCGACGCTTTCCATGGTCTGGAACATGTCGTCGATCAATTGCCACAACGCTGGGCTGTCAAACATTTCGGCAGGCACCGACGGGGCAATGCGCAGCAGGCGTTCGTCGCCCATTTTCAGGATGTCGCGGATCATGGTCGGGCTTCATCAGGGTGGGGATGAGGGATGGAATGGTCGCGGCCCAGGCCCGACACATGCTGTTTTTCGTGCTCGCCCGCGCTCTTTTCGCCCGGGTTCTTGCCCTCGGTAGACATGTGTTCGATCACCGCATTCATCTCAGCACCGAGCAGCAGCACTGCCGAAGAAATATAGAAATACAGCAACAACACGATGATCGCACCGATGCTGCCATACATGGCGTTGTAGTTGGCAAAGGTCTTGACGTAAAACGCGAAGCCCAGGGAGGCGATGATCCACACCACCACCGCCAGCACCGACCCCGGTGTGATGAAGCGAAACTCCTGCTTGACGTCGGGCATCACGTAATAGATCAGCGCCACCGCCACCATCAGCAAGATCACGATCACCGGCCAGCGCACGATCGTCCAGAGCGTGACGATGAACTCCTCCAAGCCGACCTGGGCCGCAATCCAGCCCATCACCTGTGGCCCGAGCACCATCAGCGCCGCAGCGGCCAGCAACATGCCGGCGATGCCGACGGTGTAGAAAATCGACAGCGGAAAGCGCTTCCAGGCCGGGCGGCCTTCCACCACATCGTAGGCGGCGTTCATCGCGCTCATCATCAGCCGCACGCCCGCCGAGGCGGTCCATAACGCAATGACGATACCCACCGACAACAACCCGCCCTTGGATTGCTGGAGCTGGTCGATCACCGGGTTGACCTGCTCCAGGGCCTGGGGCGGCAGCACCAACTCCGATTGCAGGCGCAGCCAGGAGAAGAAGTCCGGCAGGTGCAGGAAGCCGATCAATGCGATCAAAAAGAGAATGAAAGGAAACAGCGAAAACAGCATTTGGTACGCCAATGCCGAGGCGTAGGTCGACATCTCGTCGTCGAGAAACTCGGTCACGGTGCGCATCATCACACGATGCAAGGGTAAGCCTTTCAAGGCCGGGAACATCATGTGCGTCTCCTTTCGCCGCAAAAAAAGAGGGGTCGCTTGGCGACACAGGGGCCGTTATCACAACAAAGTAGCCTGTTTGGCGACGTTGGATCAATTTCGTCTTTCATGCCCGACGCAGAATTGACCGACGATTGCCGAGCCAAGTTTCATTGTTCCTACAGGCGGGGCTTTATGTTTGCCTTGCAACCACCGAGAATGCCCCACGTATTCAGGCTGCAACCTGAAGCTTCAACCCCGTAGGAACGTTATGAAACTCGATAAAAAGCAGGCCATCGCCCGCAGAAACCAGGAACTGGGCGGCGCCGTACTGGGCGTCAATAACTGCCACTTCAGCGAATTGAACCGTAACCGCAACATCTTCTGGTTCGATCTCCCAGTGGCGCGCCTGGCCATCGGTCAATACGAATGGATTCACCTGCTGCTGCACACGCCGGCCACCGATGAGCTGCTGCACCTGAAGGTGCCGACCGTGTTCCTGCGCGAGAAAATGGAAGGCTTGGAAGTGCGCAACCAAGGTAAACGCAAGGCAGCCCTGAGCCTGGAACTGAGCGCCGACAAAGACTCCTACCTGCAGGACATGCGGCCGGGTGGCACCAATCTGGATTTTGCGCAGTTCAGGTTGTAACGTGATTCTCTAGGGCAAAGCTTTGGTGTGTATATCCGTTTTTTGCGTAACGGCGGCAACGGATATGTACCCAATCCAGCCCAAAAGAAAACGGCGCTTTCCCTCCCTCGGAAAAGCGCCGTTTCTTTAAGTGAAGAGCATTACCGCATCAGCGGTATTTGTCATTGGCAATGGGCTTACTTCTTCAGCCCCAGTTTCCTAAGTTCTTCATCCCGCAACTCGCGCCGCAGGATCTTGCCCACGTTGGTCGTCGGCAAGGCATCACGGAACTCCACGGCCCTGGGCACTTTGTAGCCGGTGACGTTGGCCCGCATGTGTTCCATCACCTGCTCTTTGGTCAACGTGACACCCGGTCGTGCGACGATGAATATCTTGATCGCCTCACCCGACTTCTCGTCCGGTATGCCGATGGCCGCGCACTGCAGCACGCCCGGCAGGGTTGCCAGCACATCTTCCAGTTCGTTGGGGTACACGTTGAAACCGGAGATCAGGATCATGTCTTTCTTGCGATCGACGATGCGCATGTAGCCGTCCGGCTGGATCAGCGCAATGTCCCCGGTCTTGAGCCAGCCCTCACTGTCGAGGATCTCGTCGGTGGCTTCCTGGCGTTGCCAATAGCCCTTCATGACCTGCGGACCTTTCACACACAATTCGCCGATTTCGCCCAATGGCTGTTCGACGCCCGCGTCATTGATCACCTTGCACAGCGTCGACGGCACCGGAATACCGATGGTACCGACCTGGATGTTCTGGATCGGGTTGACGGTAGCCACCGGGCTGGTTTCAGTCATGCCATAGCCTTCGCAGATCGGGCAGCCGGTTACTGCTTTCCAGCGCTCGGCGGCTGCCAGTTGCAGGGCCATGCCGCCAGACAGGGTGACTTTCAGAGCCGAGAAATCCAGCTTGCGGAAGGCTTCGTTGTTGCACAGGGCCACAAACAGCGTATTGAGGCCGACGAAACCGCTGAACTTCCACTTTGACAGTTCCTTGACCATCGCCGGCAAGTCACGCGGGTTGCTGATCAGGATGTTGTGGTTGCCGATCAGCATCATCGCCATGCAATGAAAGGTGAAGGCATAGATGTGGTACAGCGGCAGCGGCGTGATCAGGACCTCGCAACCTTCATTGAGGTTGGAGCCCATCAGCGCCTTGCACTGCAACATGTTCGCCACCAGGTTGCGATGAGTGAGCATCGCGCCCTTGGCCACGCCAGTGGTGCCGCCGGTGTATTGCAGCACGGCCACATCGTCGCTGGTGGGGTTGGCTTCGCTCACGGGTTGGCCGTGGCCCTTGCTCAGCACGTCGTTGAACTTGACGGCCTTGGGCAAGTGATAGGCCGGGACCATCTTCTTGACGTACTTGATCACGCTGTTGATCAACAGGCGCTTGAGCGGCGGCAGCAGGTCGGCGACTTCGGTGACGATGACGTGCTTGACGCTCGTCTTGGGTACCACGGTCTCGGCCAGGTGCGCCATGTTCGCCAGGCACACCAGCGCCTTGGCTCCGGAGTCGTTGAACTGGTGTTCCATTTCCCGCGCGGTGTACAGCGGGTTGGTGTTAACCACGATCAGCCCGGCGCGGATCGCACCGAACACGGCCACCGGGTACTGGAGAACGTTGGGCAGCTGCACGGCGATTCGATCGCCCGGCTGTAAATCGGTATGCTGTTGCAGGTACGCGGCAAAGGCACCGGACAACTCGTAGAGTTCACCGTAGGTGATCGTCTTGCCGAGGTTGCTGAATGCCGGCTTGTTGGCAAAGCGTTGGCAGGATTGCTTCAACACCGCCTGAATATTCGGATACTCGTCTGGATTGATGTCGGCAGCAATCCCAGCTGGGTACTTATCCTTCCAAAAGTCTTCAATCATGGAAGCCCACTCCTCAGCAACGCGAATTCTCACCGCATTTGATGCGATTATTATTGGTGTGTGTTTATTGGTGAATCTGGCTTGAATCAAGGCCGAGAAGTCACAAAAGCGCGCCGAGAGTAGCAGCTTTGCCAAGGGCCGCCTAGAGCCAAAAGCAGCCCCCACAGTCACAAACATAACTCATGAATATTTCATGGTCATTTTTAGAGTAAAAATTCTAAGCTCCTGCTAAATCCCCCTGAATACACAAACGACCGTGGGAGCGAGCCCACTCGCGATGCGGTGTATCAGCCAACATCGCTGTCACTGGTATACCGCTATCGCGAGCAGGCTCGCTCCCACAGGATGTCTACTGGACTTCTCTAACCTCAGGCGATATCCCGCAGCTCCCGTCGCAGAATCTTGCCCACCGGGGTCATTGGCAACGACTCCCGCAGCACGATGTGCTTGGGGATCTTGTAGCCGGTGAAGTTCTCCTTGCAGTAGGCCTTGAGCTCTTCAAGGCTGACCCCGGTTTCCCGCGCCACCACGAACAGTTTCACCGCCTCCCCCGAACGCTCGTCCGGCACGCCGATCACCGCGCAGTTGGCCACCTTGGGATGGGCCATCACCACGTCTTCGATCTCGTTGGGGTACACATTGAAGCCCGAGACGATGATCATGTCCTTCTTGCGGTCGACGATGCGCACGAAACCGTCCGGATCGATCACTGCGATATCGCCGGACTTGAACCAGCCCTCGTGGTCCAGCACTTCGGCTGTGGCCTCAGGCTTGTTCCAGTAGCCTTTCATGATCTGCGGGCCCTTGATGCACAGCTCGCCGCGCTCGCCGAAGGGCTGCTCGACGCCATCGTCGTTGATCACTTTCATCAGCGTGCCCGGCACCGGCATCCCCACCGTGCCCAACCGGGACTTGCCGCCATAAGGATTGGCACTGGCCACTGGCGAGGTTTCGGTCAGGCCATACCCTTCGGTGATGCCGCAACCGGTGATCTGCTCCCAGCGCTCGGCGGTGGCCTTGATCAGCGCCGTGCCACCCGAGTTGGTGACCTTGAGGTTGGAAAAATCCAGGGTCTTGAAATCCGGATGGTCCATCAATGCCACGAACAATGTGTTGAGCCCCAGCAGCAGCGAGAAACGCCAGTTCTTCAGTTCCTTGATGAAACCACCGATGTCCCGCGGATTGGTGATCAGCACGTTGTGGTTGCCGGTCACCATCATGCACATGCAGTTCGCCGTAAACGCATAGATATGGTAGAGCGGCAACGGCGCGATCATGACCTCCTGGCCTTCGCGCAGCAGTGGATGGCCGTCATCACCGAGCTGTCCCAGGCAGGCCCGGGCCTGTTGCATGTTGGCCACCAGGTTACCGTGGGTCAGCATCGCGCCTTTCGCCAACCCGGTGGTGCCGCCGGTGTATTGCAATACCGCAATATCGTCGAGACTGACTGTCAGCGGCTTGATGCCCTGGCCGTGTCCCAGACGCAAGGTGCTCTTGAAGGAAGTGGCCTGGGGCAGCGAATAGGCCGGGACCATTTTCTTGACCTTGCTCACCACCGTGTTGACCAGCCAGCCCTTGGCGGTGGGCATCAAGTCACCCATCTTCGCTTCGATCAGGTACTGCAGGTCCGTATCGGGCAACACCTCCTGGACTTTCTGCCCGAACATATTCAGGTACACCAGCGCCCGAGCACCGG
This sequence comes from Pseudomonas sp. RL_5y_Pfl2_73, assembly GCF_963970515.1. Taxonomy (NCBI): domain Bacteria; kingdom Pseudomonadati; phylum Pseudomonadota; class Gammaproteobacteria; order Pseudomonadales; family Pseudomonadaceae; genus Pseudomonas; species Pseudomonas sp. RL_5y_Pfl2_73. The sequence goes on from NZ_CAXAPD010000002.1 coordinate 79,907, forward strand.
AGTCCTTGAACTGATGACGCATTTCCCGCACGGTGTACAACGGGTTGGTGTTGACCACGATCAGCCCGGCGCGCAAGGCTCCGAATACGGCGATCGGGTATTGCAGAATGTTAGGCATCTGCACCGCGATTCGATCACCCGGTGCCAGGTCGGTGTGGGCTTGCAGGTAGCCGGCGAAAGCCGCGCTGTAGCGCTCGAGCTCGGCATAGGTGAGGGTCACCCCCATGTTGCTGAACGCCGGACGGTCGGCAAATTTCTTACAGGAACGTTCGAACACCTCGATCACCGACTTGTAGGTCCCCAGATCAACATCCAGGGGCACGCCGGCCGGGCGCTTGTCATTCCAGAAATCAGGTTGCATTGTTTTTGTCCTCTTTACCTGAGCATGTCCGGGCCGCGTCTGTATCGCTTACAGAGGCGGAGCTCTTGGGACACTAGCAGCTATGGCCAATCAGGCAAATATGGCAACCTGCGTCATAGATTGTGTGAATCTTCTTGCCATGGGCGAGACGCAATGGATGCGCTATACAATGCAGCGACGCTGCGTCTGACTTTGTGCAAAGGAATCGCCATGATCCACCAAACGTTCTGGCTGACCGCGACCGACCATAGCCGCCTGCTCGTCAACCAATGGCTGCCTGAAACCGCCCCGTTGGCGGTGATCATGCTGGCCCACGGCATGGCCGAACACAGCGGCCGCTATGCACGCCTGGCCCAGGCGTTGTGCGACGAAGGCTACGGTGTCTGCGCCATGGACTTGCGCGGCCATGGCAAGACGGGCGGGGAAGCGATTCTCGGCCACTTTGCAGACGAGGACGGCTGGGCCAAGGTCGTGGGCGACCTGGCCAGCCTCAACCAGCACATCGGTCAACAACACCCCGAAACCCCCATCGTGTTGCTCGGCCACAGCATGGGCAGCTACATCACCCAGGGTTATTTATTGCATCACAGCGCCAGCCTGCACGGGGCGATTCTCAGCGGCTCGAACTTTCAGCCGGTGACGCTCTACCGCAGCGCTCGCCTGATCGCCCGCTTCGAACGCTGGCGCCAGGGTGCCACCGGGCGCAGCGCATTGATCGAGTGGCTGTCGTTCGGCAGTTTCAACAAGAAATTCAAACCCACGCGTACCCCCTTCGACTGGCTCAGCCGCGACCCGGCCGAAGTCGACCAGTACGTCCACGACCCGCTGTGTGGCTTTCGTTGCTCCAATCAACTGTGGGTCGACCTGCTCGGCGGGTTGCAGCAAATCAGCAAAGCGTCCAATCTCGCCCAGATCGATCCGGGCCTGCCCCTGCTGGTGATGGGTGGCGAATGTGATCCGGTGAGCGAAGGCAAGCGTCTGAAGGATCTGGCCGACGCCTTGCGTGACGCCGGCATCCGGCACCTGCAATTGACGATTTACCCGCAGGCCCGGCACGAACTGTTCAATGAAACCAACCGCGATGAAGTGACCGCCGACGTGCTGGCCTGGATTGCCCAGGCCCTGAGCCGCAAGCGGCCGCCACGCAGCGAGTAGGCTTGCAGCGTTTTTTCCTTTACCCGTCACAGGATTTGAAACAGATGACCCAGGTTACCAACACCCCTTACGAAGCCCTCGAAATCGGCCAGACCGCCAGCTACAGCAAGACCGTCGAAGAGCGTGATATCCAGCTGTTCGCGGCGATGTCGGGCGATCACAACCCGGTGCACCTGGACGCCGAGTTCGCCGCCGCGAGCATGTTCAAGGAGCGCATCGCCCATGGCATGTTCAGCGGTGCGCTGATCAGCGCGGCGGTGGCCTGCGAGTTGCCTGGGCCGGGCACTATCTATATCGGTCAGCAGATGAGCTTCCAGAAACCAGTGAAAATCGGCGACACCCTGACCGTGCGCCTGGAAATCCTGGAAAAACTGCCGAAATTCCGCGTGCGCATCGCCACACGTGTGTTCAACCAGCGCGACGAGCTGGTGGTGGACGGCGAGGCCGAAATCCTCGCACCGCGCAAGCAGCAGACCGTGACCTTGCCGACGTTGCCTACGATTACTGTGGGTTGATTACCGCGCTCTAAAGTGAATGGCATGTGGCAAGCCGCCCGCTCTGTGGAGCAGGGCTTCTGTGGGAGCAAGACTTGCCCGCGATGATGGTGATGCGGTCCTTGAGCAGTAGGCGCTCGTTTCGCGAGCAAGTTTTGCTCCCACAGAGCAGGCGCCTTGCCACAATGGCCATTGTGCAACGAGTTACAGCTGGTCTTCGCGCACCTGCACGCTCGCCGTCATCCCGGCGCTCAAGTTCACCCCCTCCGGCACCTTGTCCAATTTGATCCGCACCGGTATCCGCTGGGCCAGGCGCACCCAGTTGAAGGTCGGCTCGACCTCCGCCAGCAACTGCGCATCGGGGTTGGTGTTGCGGTCGGTAATGCCACGACTGATGCTCTCGACATGCCCTTGCAGGGCATGGCCGGCGCTCATCAGCCAGATTTTGACCGGGTCACCGACGCGGATCCTCGGCAACTTGGTTTCTTCGAAATAGGCCTGCACATAGAACGTCGAGTCGTCGATCAGCGCCATCACCGGCTGCCCGGCATTCACGTAGTTGCCTTCGGCCAGGCGCAGGTTGGTGATGTGACCGTTGCGTGGAGCCAGGACCTGGCTGCGCGCCAGGTTGAGCTCGGCCACCTTGGCCTCGGCCTGGGCTTCACGCAGTTCGCCTCGAGCGATGCCGGCGTTGATCTGGGCGTTTTCCCGCAGTTCGGCACTGATGGCCTGGGGCCCAAGGGCGGCGCGGCGGGTGGCTTCGTGTTCGCGCAGGCTCAGTTGCTGCTGGCGCGTCTGGACCACGGCCCGAGCCTTCTCCACCGCCGCCTCGAAACGCTCACGGTCGATATTCAACAACACATCGCCGGCTTTGACCTGCTGGTTATCCACCGCCTTGAGCTCGCGCACCCAACCCGACACGTCGGGTGCAATCACCACCACGTCGGCGCGGATCCGCGCATCGCGGGTCCAGGGTGTGAGCATGTAGTACTGCCACAAGTGAAACCCGGCGAAGATCGCCACGGCCACCATGCACAGCGTGACGGCGACACGTACGGATGTACGCATGTTCAACTCCTATAGCGGCCCGAGGACCACGGTAATAACGGTCAGGACACAGACATACAGGGCGCAGTCGAACAAGGCCTCATGCCAGATCCAGCGCCCGGCCGGCACCAGGCTGAGCAACAGGCGCAACGCACCGGTCACCAGCAACGCCAGCACCACATAAATCAGGAACGGGCTAAGCAACACCCCGCCAATCGACCACTCACGCAAGCCCATGGCTGTGCTCCCGTCGTTCAGGTTCGTGCTGGTGGCACCAGGCGCGCCAGCTGTTTTGCAATTGCACCACCGCGCCCAGGGCCAGCTTCAGTGCGTCACCGGGCGGCTGCGTCGACAATACGTTCAGGAACTCGGCGCTTGCCGGGGCCAGCGCATCGGCCCGGTCACCGGCCGGGCCGTGCTCAAGCACCTGCTCCAGCGCTTCGAAATACCGGCGCTGCGCCCGGGTATCGGGCACCTGGGCGACGGCCAGGCTCAGGCGCAAATGCAACAGTTCATCGCCAATGTCCAGGCCCAGCAAACCATCGTCCCAGCGGCTACGCGCCTGCACCGGCAATTCGGGGTAATGCCGCGCCAACTGCAACAGCCGGTCGGCCATGCGCCCGCCGAACCAGCTTTCAGCGCCACGCAGGCTGCGATGGGTCAGGCGCACCAGATCGTGGAGGGTCGCGGACAGCAGGCGGCGGCTGTGCCAGGCCGGGTTACGCAAAACCAGCAGATTGAAGGCCAGCACCGCCGCGCCCACACCAATCATCATGGCCTGGGCGTTGTTGAAGAACGCCGCGACGTCGTACTTCATGGCATTGAGCGGTGAAATCAACACCACGAAATGCAGGCAGAACGACGTCGCCGTGGCGAAAATCTGCGGCTTGGCCATACCCAGCGCGCCGAAAAACAACGGCACGCCCATGGCCATGCCGAGCATCGCGAAACTGCTCCATTGCGGGAGTACGAGCTCACCAATCACGAACGCCGTTGGCACGGCCAACAGGATGCCGCGCAGAAAACTCATGCCGATCTGCGCGCCGTTTTCGCGACTGGCGAACAGGCTGCACACCACGCACGTCAACAGCATCGCGCCCGATGCGGCGGGCCAGGCGGTCGCCAGCCAGAAACCGGCAACGACCAAAAACGCCAGGGCGCTGCGAGCGCCGAAGACCATGGCCAGGGACAGATCACGATGAGGCGCCAGGGTTCGCGGTGGATCCGCCGCTTCCCTGCCCTCCTGCACCGCCGTCAAAGCCGCGCAAGCGGCCAGGGCGGTGTCGAGCAACAAGGCAAACCGCGCCAGGCAGTAACTTTGTGCCGAGCTGATCTGCGGGTCATGAGACGCATCCCACACCCGGGGGCGCAAGGCTTGCAGGGTCGCATCGTCGGCGTCGAGGGCTTGCTGCACCTCGTTCATCCACGGCCGGAGGGCCTTGGCCTCCTCGGGGTCGAGTTGTTTCCACTGCCGACGCACCGAGCGCGAAAGGCGCAGCAGCATCAGCAATTTCTGACTCAAGCCGCTGATAGCTCGGGCTCGCTGTCGGCCACGGCTGCCTTCGAACCAGGCATGTTCACGCTGGGCATCCACCGCGACGATCCTGCCCAGAATTTCCAGCAACCCTTTACGGGCCTGGGCATCGCCAGCCAGGGTCGCACGGGCGGCCTGCATGCCGCTCTGCCAGGCAGCAAATGCCTGACCGGCCAATTGCCGCTCGACCCGCAACGGCCAGAGCAAGGCACTGGCCGCCGTGGCGCAGACGATGCCCAGGCTGATCTCGGTGCAGCGCGCCACCGCTTGGTCGAATATACCCAGCGGGTGGGAAATGGCTGGCAAGGCAATGATCGCCACCGTGTAGCCGGCCAACACGAATGAATACGACCAGGCACTGCGCAGCAGCGTCGAACAGGCTGTGCACAACCCCAGCCAGAGCGCCAAGGCTAGCAGGAACAACCAGGGCGCCTGGGCAAACAGGCCCATGAACACCACCGACATGACGGTGCCCACCAACGTGCCAAGCAATCGCGCCAGCCCCTTCTGCACCACCATCCCGGACAGTGGCTGGGCGACGATGATCGCAGTCATCAGCGCCCATGACGGCTGCTCCAACCCCCAGCGCAGCGCCAGCCACAACGCCAGCCCAGCGCCAAGCACCGTCTTGATGGCGAACTGCAAAGCGAGACGGTCAGGGGCAAACAAGGCCTGGAAGGTTATGGGCACGCGAAAAACTCTTTGGGGGACGCCAGTAACAATAGATGCAATGCAGGGATAGGCGACGCAATTATTAGCTAGCTATCTATTAGAGTCCAGAGTTGTTTGTCGCCCAATCATGCGAACGCTTTGGCGGTCGCAGATTGCTCCCGCTAGAACCTGTAGGAGCTGGCGAAGCCTGCGATCTTTTGATCTTTTGATCTTTTGATCTTTTGATCTTTTGATCTTTCGCTTGAGATTCAAGTGTCTGGGGAAGATCGCAGCCTCGTTTCACTCGACAGCTCCTACACAGCGCCTACACAGCGCCTATGGGCCCAGCGAGGTGATCTCTGTCGACAAAAAAACGCCAGGCATGCTGGCGTTTTTTTTGGCGTTGACCGCGTGCTTAACTGTTGGCGCGCGTCTGGTTACGCAGTGCCTTGACCTGGTCATGGTTGCGTTGCACACCGTGGTACTGACGCTCAACCAGATCACGAATACCCACCAGGTTGTTCTTGCTGATTTTCTCCAGCGCTTCGTTGTAGGCCTTGAGCGCATGGTCTTCGCCGCGCTCGGCTTCGTTGAGCACCGCTTCTTCATCCTGGCCGGTGAACATGGATTTCACGTCCACCCAACGACGGTGCAGGTCACCGGCGACGCTGGTGGAAGTTTCCGGATCGCCGCCCAACGAGCGAACCGCCGCTTGCAGCTCGGCCGCAGCGGTCGCGCAATCGGCAGCACGTTGAACGAACAACGCCTTGAGCTCTGGGTGCTTGATGTCTTCAGCACAGGTCTTGAAGCCTTGCTGACCATCTTTGCTGATCTCAATCAGGTCGTTCAAGACGGAGATGGCTTCTTTGTTGGTGTCAGTCATTTTTCAGCTCCTTTGCTGGGGGAATAAAAAACCTGCAAGGGATATTGCATCGGCCATGCCAGTCAAATAACTCAGTTAATTTTCTTTAAAATCAGCAAGTTAATGAAATCTCAGAAAACTGTATCCGCGTTATTTGCATGATCTGTCATTTGGCCTGCATGCAGAATGCCTGTATTTTCGAGGCAGATTTGAATCAAGACGATTGCCATGAACCCGGAAAAGCTCGAATTGCTCATCACGCGTCAAATGCCGTTCGGCAAATACAAGGGTCGAATCCTGGCTGACCTGCCCGGTCAATACCTGAACTGGTTCGCCCGCGAGGGTTTTCCTCACGGCGAACTGGGTGGCTTGCTGGCACTGATGCAGGAAATCGATCATAACGGGCTGTCGGACCTGCTCGATCCATTGCGTGCCAAATATGGCAGACCCAAGCCTCGCCCCTGAGCAATTGAGCCCCCGCCATGCCAGAAAACACGCTACGCGCCCACGATGAAGCTTTCTGGCAGACGTTTGCCGGCCGCTACGACGTCGATCCCGACGGCCCGCTCAACCTGGAAAACGGCTACTTCGCACGTATGTCCCGCACCGTGGTGGAGGAGTACCAGCGCAACATCGAATTCATCAACCAAGGCAACTCGGTGTATGTGCGCCAGCATTTCGACCGTGAACACGGCGAAGCCATTCGTCGACAGGTGGCCCGGCTGATCCACGCTTCACCCCAAAGCGTGGGGTTGGCCGGCAGCGCGGTGGATGCCTTGCAGACGCTGATTCGCAACTACAACGGCCTCAAGCCAGGCGATCAAGTGCTGATCTGTGATCTGGAATACGCCTCGGTCAAAAGCGCGATGCGCTGGCTGGCCCGCCAGCGGGGCGTGGAGGTGATCGAAATCGTCCACCAGCACCCGGCCAGTTTCGAAAGCCTGGTGGGCACTTATCGCGAAGCGTTCATTCGCTACCCTCGCCTCAAGTTGATGATGCTGACCTACGTCAACCACCTCACCGGGCTGGTGATGCCGGTCCAGGCCATTGCCGAGAATGCCCGCGAGTTTGTCGTCGACATCATCCTCGACGGTGCCCACGCCCTGGGCCAGATCGATTTCGACCTGAAGAAGCTCGGGATCGAATTTGCCGGATTCAACCTGCAGAAGTGGATCGGCGGGCCCCTCTCCCAGGGCTTCCTGTACATCGCCCCGCAGCGGTTGGCCGACATCGACCCGGACATGGACGAAGACAGCTACCCCGTCACCGACATCCGCTCGCGCACGCCCCACAGCACGCCCAATATCCCTGCCTTGCTCACGCTGCCGCTGGTCTTCGAAGAACACCAGGCTCTGGGTGGCGCTTCGGCCAAAGGCGCGCGTCTCTGTTACCTGCGTGACCTGTGGGTGAGGGCCGTGCGCGATGTGCCGGGTATCGAAGTCATGACCCCGGATGACGGGCGTCTCTATTGCGCAATCACCGCGATGCGCTTCACCGCCCATACAGACCAGCAGGCAATGGCCGATCGATTGCTCAATGACTATGGGATCTTCACCGTGGTACGCAACACGAGCGTTGGGCCATGCATCCGCATCACACCCGGCCTGGTCACCCTGGCGAGCGACATTCAGCGGTTGACCCGAGCGCTGATCGAACTGAGCAGTACCTAGATCCCTTGCTCCCGCTGGGCCCTGTAGGAACTGGCGAAGGCTCGGGCCGCGTTCGGACGATCTTTTGATCTTGATCTTGATCTTTCGCTCTCGACTCAATTGTCAGTGGAAAGATCGCAGCCTCGTTGCACTCGTCAGCTCCTACACAGCTCCTATACGCAGCCCAGCGGGAGCAAGCTCGCCACAAGAATTTTGTACTGCCATAAAAAACCGGGCAAAAAAAAACGGCGCGCCGACCAAGCGCACCGTAAAACCGTAGAACACCCAACGAGGTTCGGTAAAACAATCAGTCCAGCAGTGCCAAGGCCTCGGCGGTGCATTCCTGAATGCGGGCCCAGTCGCCGTTCTTGATCCACTCAGGATCAAGCATCCAGCTTCCGCCCACGCACATCACGTTTTTCAACGCCATGTAGCTCTTGATGTTGGCCGGGCTCACGCCGCCAGTCGGGCAGAATTTCACTTCGCCGAACGGGCCACCCAAGGCCTTGATGGCCGCGACGCCGCCGCTGACTTCAGCCGGAAACAGTTTGAAGCGGCGATAGCCCAGGCCGTAGCCTTCCATGATGCCCGAGGCGTTGCTGATGCCGGGCAGTAACGGGATAGAGCTGTAGACGCTGGCCTCGAGCAGATCACGGGTGATGCCCGGGGTGACGATGAACTGCGAACCGGCAGCCTCGGCGGCGTCCAGCATCTGGCGGTCGAGCACCGTGCCGGCACCGGTCACCAATTCAGGACGCTGCTCGCGCAGCACCTGGATAGCCTTGAGGCCGTATTGGGAACGCAGTGTCACTTCCAGCGCCGTCAGGCCACCGGCAGCCAGGGCATCGGCCAGCGGCAGGATGTCCTGTTCACGGGCGATGGTGATCACTGGCAGAATCCGCGCCTTGGCGCAGAGGCTGTCGATCAGGGCAACTTTGTCCGCCATGGAAACGGTCGGGGATGGGTTTGTCATAGCGGCTGATCCTTGGTTCATGGGCACCAGTAAATCTCTAACGTAGGTTGCAAAAACGCGCGGATCGGCATTTCGGCGACATCGTCTCCCGCCACCGCAGCGTTCAGGGTGGTCAATTTCGACTGACCGGAAATCGACAGCACTTTGTGTTGCGCCGAAGCCAGCAAGGCACGGCTCATGGTCAAGCGCTGGTGCGGCACGGTCGGCGCCAGCATCGGCCAGCAACGACGTGTGCCGTTAGCGTCCAGGGCCTGGGCCAGGTTCGGGCTGTCAGGGAACAGCGAGGCGGTGTGCCCATCATCGCCCATGCCCAATACCAGCACATCGATCAGCGGCAGCTCGGCCAGCAGACGATCGGCCTGCTCGGCAGCTGCTTCCAGGTTGGCGCTGGCGCTGTAGAGGCTCAGGAACTGGGCCTTGGCCGCCGCGCCTTGCAGCAGGTAACGCTTGAGCAGGCCGGCGTTGCTGTCGGCGTGCTCAACCGGTACCCAGCGCTCATCGGCCAGGCTGACCACCACGTTGGACCAGTCCAGCGCCTGCTTGGCCAGGTGCTGGAAAAACGCCACCGGGCTGCGGCCACCGGAGACCACCAGGGTCGCCGCACCGCGCGTCTCGATTGCATTGCGCAACTGCTCGGCCACTTTCAGCGCCAGGCCTTCGGCCAGCACCACCGGGTTCTTGAACTCATGGGCGCTAACGCCCTGCGGCAGTTTCACTTCAGATATCGCCATACCATGACCTCCCATCCCGCGTGATCAGTGCAATGGAGCTCATCGGCCCCCAGGACCCGGCCGCATACGGCTTGGGCGCATCGCCGGATTTCTTCCACCCGGCGATCAACTGGTCACACCACGTCCACGCGGCTTCAATTTCATCTTTACGGACAAACAGGTTCTGATTGCCGTTCATGACCTCCAGCAACAACCGCTCGTAGGCATCGGGAATACGTGCGCTGCGATAGGTATCGGAGAAGTTGAGTTGCAACGGACCGCTGCGCAATTGCATGCCCTTGTCCAGGCCCTGCTCCTTGGTCATCACCCGCAAGGAAATCCCTTCGTCCGGTTGCAGGCGGATGATCAGCTTGTTGCTGATCTGCAAACGCTGCTCGGGCGCGAAGATGTAGTGGGACGGCTCCTTGAAGTGAATGACGATCTGCGACAGCTTTTGCGGCATGCGCTTGCCGGTACGCAGGTAAAACGGCACCCCGGCCCAACGCCAGTTGCGAATGTCGGCACGCAGGGCGACGAACGTCTCGGTGTCGCTCTGGGTATTGGAGTTGGGTTCTTCGAGATAGCCAGGCACTGCCTTGCCCTCGCTGTGGCCGGCGATGTATTGGCCGCGCACCACCTGGGTGGTCAGGCCTTCCGGGCTGATCGGCGCCAGGGCCTTGAGCACCTTGACCTTCTCGTCACGGATGCTGTCGGCGGACAAATCAGCCGGTGGGTCCATGGCGATCAGGCACAGCAACTGCAACAGGTGGTTCTGGATCATGTCCCGCAGTTGGCCAGCCTTGTCGAAATAACCCCAGCGGCCTTCGATACCGACCTTCTCGGCCACGGTGATTTCCACGTGGGAAATGTAGTTCTGGTTCCACTGGGTTTCGAACAGGCTGTTGGCGAACCGCAGCGCGATCAGGTTCTGGACGGTCTCTTTACCCAGGTAATGGTCGATGCGATAGGTACGGTTTTCCGGGAAGAACTGTGCCACGGCGTCGTTGACCTTGCGCGAAGACTCCAGGTCCGAGCCGATGGGCTTCTCCAGCACGACACGGGTGTTCTCGCTCAAACCAACCTTCGCCAGGTTCTCGCAGATCGCCCCATACACCGCCGCTGGGGTGGCGAAATAGGCAATGACCTGCTGGGCCGAACCGGCTGCTTCGGCCAAGGCGACGTAATCGTCGGCCTTGAGGAAATCCACGTGCAGGTAGGTCAATCGTGCCAGGAAGCGCTCGAGTACGGCTTCGTCCAGGTCTTTTTCACCGACGTAGCGACGCAGTTCGGCGGCGATGAATGCCAAGTGCGGCTGCTCGCTGCCGGGTTCACGGGCCAGCGCGATGATCCGCGTGTCCTCGTGCAACAATTGGGCGCCATCAAGCTGATACAGGGCAGGAAAGAGCTTGCGCAAGGCCAGATCGCCCAACGCGCCAAATAGGGCAAAGGTGCACGGTTCAACCGTAATCGAAGGCATGATGTTTGTTCTTTTATCAAGTTAAACTACAAATACCTTTTTTCAAGGCATCACTCAAGGAAAAATGTAGTAATAACCACAACATTTTTCGAAAATACCGATTCCGAGTGGTGGTCCGTCGGAGCCATCAGTAGGATAGGCCACCGCAAAGGGTCGTATCAAAGACCCGTCTTCCTAGGAATCTTGTATGGACCGCGTGCGAAATTTACTGGAACAGATCCAGAGTCGCCTTGAAGACCTGAACAAGGCCGAACGCAAGGTGGCCGAGATCATCCTGCTCAACCCGCAGCAGGCGACCCGCTTCAGCATCGCCGCCCTCGCCCAGGCGGCTTCGGTCAGTGAACCGACCGTCAACCGTTTTTGCCGTTCGTTCGGCGTCAGCGGTTACCCGGAACTCAAGTTGCAACTGGCCCAAAGCCTGGCCAGCGGCGCTGCGTATGTGAGCCGTGCGGTGGAGGCCGACGACGACCCGGAAGCCTACACCCGGAAAATCTTTGGCAGTGCCATTGCCTCATTGGACAGCGCCTGCCAGGCCCTTGATCCCAATTTGATCAGTCGCGCCGTAGACCTGCTGATCCAGGCCCGGCAAATCCACTTCTTCGGCCTCGGCGCCTCCGCCCCGGTGGCGCTGGATGCCCAACACAAGTTTTTCCGCTTCAACCTGGCGGTAACCGCGCACGCCGACGTACTGATGCAGCGCATGATCGCGTCGGTGGCCCATACCGGTGAACTGTTCGTGATCATTTCCTACACCGGCCGCACCCGCGAACTGGTGGAAGTGGCGCGCATCGCCCGGGAAAACGGCGCATCGGTGCTGGGCTTGACTGCCGAAAACTCGCCACTGGCCAAGGCCAGCACCCTGAGCCTGAACATTCCACTGCCCGAAGACACTGATATCTATATGCCGATGACCTCACGGATCATCCAGCTCACCGTACTGGATGTGCTGGCCACCGGCATGACCCTGCGTCGGGGCGTGGACTTCCAGCCGCACCTGCGCAAGATCAAGGAAAGTTTGAACGCCAGCCGGTATCCGGTGGGGGATGAGTTCAACTGATCCGATTCAGGGTTTTCGGCGCCCGATAACCCCTCTTCGCGAGCAAGCCAGCTCCCACAGGGTTTTTGTGAACACCCAAGATCCATTGTGAGGGCGGGCTTGCTCGCGAAAGGGCCAGCCGCCACACCCCACATCCTGAATCAAGCCCCCACTCGCGCCTGCAAACTCAGATGCGCCCGCTCCCCCGGTGCCAGGCACAGGCTGTCGGTGCCGCCACTGGCCGCTTCGACGCAGACGAATTCGCAGACCTCATCCCAACTCACCCCCAGCAACGGCCGCGCACCGGGATGCCAGACCACGGTGTCGGCGCTGGCGCCGGTGTCGATGCACAACTCACGCTGCCAAGCGTGGTCCTTGAGCTGCAACTCTCCCTCATGCTGGAACACTCGCTGGCAACCACCCTCGACCCGTAACTCGCCTTCCTGCTGGCAAATCGCACGGTTCAACTGGTCATAGCCTTGGGCGCCTTCGAGGCCAGACAGCGCTACCTCGCCGACATCACCAATACGCCAATAGGCGTGCAGCGCCTGGCTCAACTGGCACGGCAGGCTGTCCTGATGCTCGGTGCTCAAGCGCAGCTCCATGCGCTCACCCAGGTCTGCATGCAGGTCCACTTGCCAGTCGCACAACTGCAGTTGCCAGTGCAAATGCACACCGTCTTCATCGCTGCGGCTGTCGAGCAGTTTCCAGTCGATCAACCGCGCCCAACCGTGGGACGGCCAGGCGTTTTCACTGGGATGACGGCCATACCAAGGCCAGCACACCGGCACCCCGCCGCGTATCGCACCGACTTGCGGCCACTTGGCTGCACACCACAACCAGGGCTTCTGGCCTTTGGGCTGAAAATGTAGCAACTGTGCGCCCTGACGACTGAACACCGCTTGGCACAACGGGTGATCGATCAGCAACACATCGCGCTGCTGATAGCGCTCCCACGCGAACACCGGGCGCTCGCGCAAGGATCTGAAAAAGCGTTGTAGCGGATGCTCATGCATGGGCCGCGGTCCTGGAAATCATTGAATACCCAACTTTGGACGACACTTCTTTTTTGTGGCGAGGGAGCTTGCTCCCGTTCGGTTCTGGAGCTGTCGAGCGAAGCGAGGCTGCGATCTTTCCACAGCCCATTGAATCGAGAGCGAAAGATCAAACTCAAAAGATCGTCCGAACGCGGCCCGAGCCTTCGCCAGCTCCTACAGAACCCAGCGAGAGCAAGTCCTGCGCTCCCCAAAAAAAAGCGGACAGCCTTGGCTGTCCGCAAATATGCGCACATAGAGAGGAGCTTATCGCAACAGCGTTAGAACACCGACTGAATTTTCAGGCCGGCCACCAGCGCGTTGTCGACTTCATCCACACCACCTGGGTGAGTGATGTATTGCAGGTTGGGACGCACGGTCAGCCAGTTGGTCACGTGGAAACCGTAGTTGATCTCGTAGTTGTACTCGGTGCCACGCAACGGCGCGAACAGTGGATCATCGTAGTCGCTGACGCCATTGGCGGCGTTGACCAGTTCGGCGTTTTTCTTCACGTCTTCGTTGACATGGATACGGGAGAAACCGATCCCGACGTCATCTTTAGGACGCGCATCGAACGGCCCTTTGTACACGAACATCAGCGACTGGTAGTTGTCGACGAAGTTGGTTTCCTTGTCGTGGAAGGTGGCGTTGGCGGCGATGTTCAGACCGCGCGAAGCGTCACCGTTGTGGGTGGTGAGCTGTTGCTGCGCCACGAACCAGTAGCCGTCCTTGCTGCTGTGGCTGCGATAGGCGTTGCCGGTGGTCGCGGCGTCGTTGCCATCGTCGTCCTTACGGACGTCATCTGCCTTGGCCGTACTTTTGTAGTAACCGATACGGTACTCGCCCGGCAGACTATTGAGCTTGGGCGACCAGACCAACTCGATCGGAATGAGAGTGCCCTTGGTGCCACTGCCGCTGAGTTTATAGCGGTTTTTGTTTTCCAGTTGCGAAGGGTTCTGGTTGTAGGCACCGATCTGCGCGTAGAGCTCAGGCGTGAGGTTGTACTTGACGCGAATCGCCGCCTGCATGATCGGCCAGTTGTACCAGATGCCGGTTGCCCAGTTACCCGCTTGGGAACCGCAAAACGCCAGGTTCTGGAACTCGCACGGGAAGGTGTTGAAGTCTTCGCCTGGACCGTAATAACCGGCTTTGACATCCAGCTTACTGTCGAAATACTTTTGCTGGATCCACAACTGGGTCAGACGGGTGGTTTGCCCACGACCCCAGACTTCCTGGGAAGAACTGAGGGTACCGGCACGTGGATCGCCGATACGGTCGTTAGAGATGTTGCGACCATCACGCCGGGTGAACTGAATCTTGGCCGTTGTGTCGCCCCAGCCCGCCAGTTTTTCCAGGTCCAGCGCGACGCCCAAGCCAAACTGCTGGGACCAACGCGCCGTCTTGTCATCGTTGTAACCGCCGTCGAGGTTGGCGCCCATCTCACCGACGAAGTCAGCCTTGATATCGATACCTTGTTCGATCAGCTTGGTCCGCTCGCCCCCCCAGTCACCCGTCATCCACTGCGAATCGGCGCTGAACGCGTCGGCAGCGTGTGCGCTACCGGCCAGCATCATCGCCGCAACGGCTGATAGCTGGCAGATAAGCTGGGCGTTGTTTTTCTTCTTCATCCCTACATCCTCGTCTTTATTGTTATTAACTGTTTTTATCTAACGCGGTTTACAACGATTGCGGCGGATGTCCCCATCCACCGCATACTCCTTGCTGTGGAAGCAGGCCTGCTCCCCCATCTGTTCTTCATCGGCCTTTGAACTGCGCCACGTTCGCCGACCGGGCATCTGCCTGCGGCTGACCGGCCACGCCCAGGCGTTCACCGGACTGAGCGTCGAACAGCAGCACTTTCGACGGATCGAATTGCAGCGTCAGGGTCTCCCCGACTTGCGGCGCCACGTCCGGCGCCAGGCGGCAGCAGACCTTGGTGTCGTTGAGATTGACGAACACCAGGGTGTCCGGCCCGGTAGGCTCGGTGACCTGGACTTCGGCGCGAATGGTCGGCAAGCCATTGGACTCGCTGCCCGCCAGCATGATCTGCTCCGGGCGCATACCCAGGATCACCTCACGGTCTTCCAGGCCGGCGTCCTGCATGCCCATCGGCAGTTCGCAACGGGCCTGGCCACTGTCGAGCAGCGCCAGCAGGCGACCGTCCTTGCGTTGCAGGCGCAGTGGGATGAAGTTCATCGGTGGCGAACCGATGAAACTCGCCACGAACAGGTTGGCCGGGTTGGTGTAGATGTCTTTCGGCGTACCGAACTGCTGGATGATCCCGTCCTTCATCACCGCCACTTTGTCGCCCAGGGTCATGGCTTCGATCTGGTCGTGGGTCACGTAGACCGTGGTGGTCTTCAGGCGCTGGTGCATCAGTTTCATTTCGGTACGCATCTCGACCCGCAGCTTGGCGTCGAGGTTGGACAGCGGTTCGTCGAACAGGTAGATCTTCGGCCGCCGCGCCAGTGCCCGACCCATGGCCACGCGCTGTTGCTGGCCACCGGAAAGCTGGCCGGGCTTGCGATTGAGCAGGTGTTCGATTTGCAGCAGCTTGGCCACGCGGGTGACTTCTTCGTCGATGGCGGCCTGGTTCATCTTGCGAATTTTCAGGCCGAACTCGATGTTCTCGCGCACGCTCATGGTCGGGTACAGCGCGTAGGACTGGAACACCATGGCGATGTCACGATCCTTCGGGCTCATGCCGCTGACATCCTGATCACCGATCATGATCGCGCCACCGGTGATGGTCTCAAGGCCCGCGATGCAGTTCATCAGCGTCGACTTGCCGCAGCCCGAAGGCCCGACGAGAATCAGGAACTCACCGTCCTTGATCGACAACTCGATGTTCTTCAGGGTGTCCGGCAGGCCGGCACCATAGGTCTTGTTTACGTTGCGAAGTTCAAGCGTTGCCATGATTACCCCTTGACTGCGCCGGCCGTCAGACCGCGCACGAAATACTTGCCTGCGACCACATAGACCAGCAGGGTCGGCAGCCCGGCGATCATCGCCGCCGCCATGTCCACGTTGTATTCCTTGGCCCCGGTACTGGTGTTGACCAAGTTGTTCAGCGCCACCGTAATGGGCTGCGAGTCACCGCTGGAGAACACCACGCCGAACAGGAAGTCATTCCAGATCTGCGTGAACTGCCAGATGAGGCAGACCATGATGATCGGGGTGGACATCGGCAGGATGATCCGCCGGAAAATGGTGAAGAAACCCGCGCCGTCCAGCCGCGCCGCCTTGACCAGCGCATCGGGAATGCTGACGTAGTAGTTACGGAAGAACAGCGTGGTGAATGCCAGGCCGTAGACCACGTGCACGAACACCAGGCCGGAAGTGGTACTGGCCAGGCCCATTTTGCCGAGGGTGAACGAAGCCGGCAGCAGGACAGTCTGGAACGGCAGGAAGCAACCGAACAGCAGCAGGCCGAAGAACAACTGCGAGCCTCGGAAGCGCCACATCGACAACACGTAGCCGTTCAAGGCACCGATAGCCGTAGAGATCATGACCGCCGGCACAGTGATCTTGATCGAATTCCAGAAGTAACCGTCGACCGCCGCCCAGGCCTTGACCCAACCGATACCGCTGACCACGGTCGGCCAGCTCAGCAGGTTGCCGGTACTGATGTCCTCCGGCGTCTTGAAGCTGGTCAACAGCATGACCACCAACGGCACCAGGTAAAGCAGTACGGCGAGGATCAGTACCGCGTAGATCGCGATGCGACTCAGGCTGATGGAAGGTTTAGTAGCGAGACTAGTCATGACGCTTGGTCCTCAGCTCGGAGTACAGGTAAGGCACGATGATTGCGAGAATCGCACCGAGCATCAGGATTGCACTGGCCGAGCCCATGCCCATCTGACCGCGACTGAACGTGAAGGAATACATGAACATGGCTGGCAGGTCGGAGGAATAACCCGGGCCGCCGGCCGTCATCGCCGCCACCAGGTCGAAGCTCTTGATCGCGATGTGCGCCAGGATCATCACGGCGCTGAAGAACACCGGCCGCAGGCTCGGCAGCACCACTTTCCAGTAGATGCGCGGCATGCTTGCGCCATCGATCTGCGCGGCACGAATGATCGATTGATCGACACCGCGCAGGCCGGCCAGGAACATCGCCATGATGAAGCCCGAGGCCTGCCATACCGCTGCGATCACCAGGCAGTACACCACGCGATCCGGGTCGATCAGCCAATCCAGGCGGAAGCCTTCCCACCCCCAGTCACGCAACAATTTGTCCAGGCCCATGCCCGGGTTGAGCAGCCATTTCCAGGCCGTACCGGTGACGATCATCGAGAGCGCCATCGGGTACAGGTAAATGGTGCGGATGAAACCTTCACGACGAATGCGCTGGTCAAGGAACACCGCCAGCAACACGCCGATCACCAGCGTGATACCGATGAACAGGCCGCCGAACAGCGCCAGGTTCTTGCTTGCCACCCACCAGCGGTCGTTGTCCCACAACCGGGCATATTGCGCCAGGCCTGCCCATTTGTAGTTGGGCAAGAACGTCGAAGTGGTGAACGACAGGACGAACGTCCACAAGATATAGCCATAGAAGCCCACCAGAACGATGAACATGCTCGGCGCCAGCACCAGTTTTGGTAGCCAGCGCTGCAACACATCGAACGGCGAGGCCTTGCTGAACACAGCAACAGAACTCATGGGAAGATCCAAAACAAGGTTACAAGGACATCCCTTTGTGGGAGCAAGCTTGTGTGGGCGCTGCGCTTGCTCGCGATGAAGGCACCTCGGTCTTTCTAATGACCACGTCATCGTTCATCGCGAGCAAGCCTTGCTCCCACAGTCTCGCCCCCACATGGGGACTGCGGCGCTAATTACTTGGCAGACTGGACCGCTGCGCCCAGTTTCTTGGCAGCATCGGCAGGGTCGGCTTTCGGGTCGTTGATGTAGTTGGTCACCACATCAAAGAACGCCCCCTGTACGGCCAGCGTGGTCGCCATGTTGTGCGCCATGCTTGGCTGTAGGCCGCCGGACTTGGCGTCCGCCAGGAAGTCCTTGGCAGCGGTCTGTGCGCAGGAATCGAAACCGTACTTGGCCATGTCGCCCAGCATGTCGTTACGCACCGGGATCGAGCCCTTGTTGATGCTGAAGACTTTCTGGAAGTTCTCACCCAACACGACCCTGGCGATGTCCTGCTGGCCAGCCGCGGTGCCATCGTCCTTCTGCTTGAACACCGCCAGGGAGTCGATGTTGTAGGTGAAGGCCTTGTCGGTGCCCGGGAAGGCAACGCACTCGTAGTCCTTGCCGGCGACTTTCTTCGCCGCGGTCCATTCGCTCTTGGCCCAGTCACCCATGATCTGCATGCCGGCCTTGCCGTTGATGACCTTGGCCGCTTCCAGGTTCCAGTCCTGCCCTTTACCGTCAACGTCCATGTAGGTCGCGATTTTCTTCAGCTCGGTCAACGCCTTGACCATGTCCGGCCCGGTCAGTGCCTTGTTGTCCAGGTCGACCAAGGCCTTTTTGTAGCCATCGGCGCCCATGACCGAAAGCACCACGGCTTCGAACACGGTGCTGTCCTGCCAAGGCTGGCCACCGTGGGCAAGCGCGATGAAACCCGCGGCCTTGAGCTTGTCGCCCGCCGCGTAGAATTCTTCGAGGGTGGTCGGAGCTTTTTCGATGCCGGCTTTCTTGAAGACTTGCGGGTTGATCCACAGCCAGTTGACGCGGTGGATGTTCACCGGCACGGCAACGTAGTCACCTTCGTACTTCACGGTATCGGAGACTTTCTTATCGAGCAGGCTGTCCCACTTCTCTGCTTTGGCAACGTCTTTCAGCACGTCGGTGTCGAGCAGCCCGGTGGACGCCCATTCCTGGATGTCCGGGCCCTTGATCTGGGCGACACCCGGTGGGTTGCCGGCCACCGCACGGCTCTTGAGCACAGTCATGGCAGTGGAACCACCACCCCCGGCGACAGCGCCGTCCTTCCAGGTAAAGCCGTCTTTTTCTACCTGGGCCTTGAGCACATCGACCGCGGCTTTTTCGCCACCCGACGTCCACCAGTGGACGACTTCCACGGAACCTTTGGATTCAGCGGCAAGGGTAGTGACAGGGAATGCTGCGACGGGAAGCAAGGAAGCAAGAGAAATGACAGTAGCGAGGCGAGAAATCGCATTCATCTAGAATTACCTTTCTTGTTGTTATGCATGCAAGTCTGGTGCTTGCGCTGCATAGATTCTAATCAGAGGGAATCCCTTCGCAGGTAACGAAGGGACGTGTAAATGTCACGACATGGTTACACAGGCGAAGCGCTGGATAACCGCGCCAGGGCTGACGCCATGCTCGGTGCCAGGGGCAGGCGCGGAATCAAGACCGCCTGCCAGGCGTGATACAGGTCCGGCTTGCCCGGCCAGATGTCGGCGCTGGGGCAATTCTGCGGATCGAGTTCGTGATGCCAGCTGCCGTTGCAGCGGTCGATGAAATGTTTGTCACAGAACTCCCAGAAGCGCCGGTACCAGGCTTCGTACTTCGCCTCGTCGGTGCGTTTGAGCAAGGCGCTGGCAGCAGCCGCCGCTTCGGCGTGAACCCAGTGCAGGCGATGGCGAACCACGGCGCGGTTGTCCCAATCCAGGGTGTAGACAATGCCCGGCGCACCATCGACGCCCCAGCCGTGGTGGCAGTTCTGATCGAAGAGTTTTTGTGCGTCCTGGGCCAGCCAACCCGGGGTCAACATGCCGATCTGGACCCGTGCCGCTTCAAGGTGCAGCAGCAGTCGCGCCCATTCGAAACCGTGGCCTGGGGTGGTGCCATAGGGGCGAAAACCATCGGCAGGATTGTCCTGGTTGTATTCGCGCAGCGGCTGCCAGTGGCGATCGAAGTGCTCCACCACCAAGTAGTCATTGGTGGCGGCATGGCCGTGGATCACCCGTTCGACGATGTGCAGGGCGCGGGTCAGCCAACGTGGGTCGTCGGTGACATCGGCCAGGGCGAGGAAGGCTTCGGTGGCGTGCATGTTGCTATTGGCGCCACGATAGGCCTCTTCCTCGCTCCAATCGCGGTTAAAGGATTCGCGCAGCGCCCCCTCTTCTTCGCTCCAGAAATGCTCATCGATGATCCGCACCGCCTCATCCAGCAAAGCCTGGGCGCCGGGACGCTGGGCCACCACCGCGGAACTGGCCGCCAGGGCAACGAATGCATGCAGGTAGGCCGCCTTGCCCGCGCCGTCTTCATCAGGCCGCGTCGTGGCAAACCAGCCACCGTGCTCGGCGTCGCGCAAAGGGCCGCTCAGCGCCTGGACGCCGTGGTCTACCAGCTCGGCAAAGCCCGGCAGGCCCTGGATGTGGGCCATGGCGAAGCTGTGGGTCATGCGCGCAGTGTTCATGGTCTCGGCCTGGGCATCGGCCGGCAGATGGCCACGCTCGTCCAGGTTGCCAAAGCCGTCCGCCAGCTTCGACGCCTGGGCGAACGCCAGCAGCCGCAAGCCTTCGTCGGCAAGCCATTGCTGATGGGCAGGGGCATTCAGCCAACTGCTGAAGGCCGGTTGGAAGGTGTCCATTGGGTGGTACCTTTTTTCTTGTTTTGACGCAGGGAGTCTAAACAAGGGATGGCGAGGGGCAGGTAACGAAAGGGGCGAGTTATGTCACCGAGTTGTGACATTTACCTGGGAGAGGCGTTGAGGCTACTGGCGCCATCGCGAGCAAGCTCGCTTGTACAAGGAGATCGGTGTTCCATGACACCCACTGTGGGAGCGAGCCTGCTCGCGATGAACGATAACGCGGACCGATCAATCGACACTGCGGGGCAACTGCAACGTCACCCGCAAACCGCCTTCACGCAGGTTCTGCAAGCTCACTTCCCCGCCATGGCTGTGGGCGATGTTGCGGGCGATGCCCAGGCCCAGGCCATAACCTTGCTGTTGCCCGGCGAGGCGGAAGTGCGGTTCGAAGACTTGCTCCAGGCGCTGTTCCGGCACACCGGGACCTTCGTCGTCGACGTGCAGGATGAACGCGGCTTCATCGTCATCGATGTGCAGATGGGCGTTCTGCCCGTATTTCAAGGCGTTGTCGATCAGGTTGCCGATGCAGCGTTTGAGGGCCAGCGGCTTGCCGGGATATGGCGCCAGCGCCCGGCCATCCTGAGTCACCTGGCCGTTGCCGTTGGGCGCCAGGTAAGGTTCGACCAGGCAATCGAGCACATGGTTGAGGTCCACCGGCTCGATGTTTTCGTGGATGTCGGTGTCCTTGACGCATTGCAGCGCGCCTTTGACCAGCAGTTCCAGCTCATCCAGGTCACGACCGAACTTGGCCTGCAGGTTCTCGTCTTCCAGCAGCTCGACCCGCAGCCGCAATCGGGTGATCGGTGTGCGCAAGTCGTGGGAGATCGCGCTGAACAACTGGCTGCGTTCCGTCAGGTACCGACTGATGCGTTCGCGCATGGCATTGAACGCCCGCCCCACCTCCACCACTTCGCTGCCGCCGCCCTCGGCCACTGGCTCCACTTCGGCGCCCAGGGACATGTCTCGCGCGGCCCGGGCCAGACGTTTGAGCGGCCGGCTCTGCCAGTGCACCAGCAAACCGATGAACAGCAACAACAAGCTGCTGGTGAGCACAATGAAACCGACCTGTTGCTTGGGCAGGCCTTGCTCTTCAAGGCTGGTGTAGGGTTCGGGCAGCAGCGAGGCGATGTACAGCCATTCTCCCGGCGCCATCTGGATCTGCGTGACCAGCACCGGAGGGTTCACCGGTTCCAGGGTCAAGGCGTAGTGAGCCCACGAACGGGGCAGTTCATCGAGTTTGAGCCCAGCATTGAAAATCCGCAGGTCATCGGGGCTGACGAACGTCACCGAGATGTCGGCGCTACTGCCCAACGAGCGACGCAGCACATCGTCCACCGCCTTGAGCACCGCCAGTTTGCGCGGCGTGACCGGCAGCACATCCATGCCCAGGGGCTTGTCGTTGAGGGTGACGACAAACCGCGTGCCGCCCATGCTGCGCAACTGGTCCAGCACCAATGGCCGGTACGCCACCGGCAGAGAACGCAAATAACTGACGCTGGCGGTCATCGAATGGGCCAGGCTGCGGGCGCTGGTGACCAGACCTTCGAGCTGGGTGGCGCGCAGTTGCGCGACCCAGATCAGGCTCGACAAGGTCTGGGCGAACAACACCACCAGCAACGTCAGCAACAGCATCCGTCCTAGCAACGAGCGCGGCACCGGCACCCGTCGGGCGACTTTTTTGAACCCGTCAATGACCATTGCTGGCAACCACACTGGCCGCCAGTTGATAACCGCTGCCACGCACCGTGCGAATCAGCCGCGGCGGCTTGTCGGTGTCACGCAGGCGCTGGCGCAGACGGCTGACCGCCATGTCGACGATCCGATCCAGGGGCATCAACTCACGACCACGGGTCGCATTGCCGATGGTGTCGCGATCGAGGATTTCCTGGGGATGATCGAGAAACAACTTGAGCAGGGCGAAATCGGCACCGGAGAGAATCACCTCTTCGCCGTCGGCGTGAAACAGCCGATGGCTGACCATGTCCAGCCGCCATTCATCGAAGGCCAGCACTTCGCCGCCGGAGCGTTCCTGGCCAAATTGCGCCCGACGCAGCAGCGCCTTGATGCGCGCCTGCAATTCACGCGGACTGAAAGGCTTGCCCAGGTAATCATCGGCGCCCAACTCAAGGCCGATGACCCGGTCGGCCTCGTCGGAACTGGCGGTGAGCATGATGATCGGCACATGGGCCTGGCGTGGGTGCTGACGAACCCAGCGGCAAAGGCTGAAGCCGTCTTCATCGGGCAGCATCACATCGAGGATCACCAGGTCGCTCGGCGCATCGTTCAGCGCCTGGCGAAACCCGGCGCCGTCGGGTGTGGTCCGCACCTGGAAACCCGCACGACTGAGGTAGGTGTCCAGCAGTTCGCGAATCTCCTGGTCGTCGTCGACCAACAAAATCGATTTGTTCACTGAACTCACGGGCCTCGTCCTTGTTGTTTGGATGGGGGCGATTATGCCTGATGGATGAGGACTACAAACACACTACCCCCCTTGTGAGAGCGGGCTTGCCCGCCCCACAAGGGGTCGTATTTCAAACTTCAAGCGTGCGCCGACTGCTCCAACGCCACACCCGCGCCCATCAGGCCGGAGTACGGCGCGGTCACCAGCCAGACCGGAATGCCCTTGAAGTAATCGCTCATGCAGCCCTTGTCGGCGAAGCAGCGGACGAAACCACTTTCGAGGAAGAAATCGGCAAACCGCGGGACCACGCCCCCGACGATGTAGACACCGCCGCGCCCGCCCAGCGTCAACACATTATTGCCGGCCACACGCCCCAGCCAGCGGCAGAACTGCTCGAGCACTTCGAGGGCAATGGGGTCGCCAGCCAGGCCGGCGGCAGTGATGGATTCGGGGGTGTCGAGTACCGGCACATGGCCATCCACCGCGCAAATGGCCCGGTACACCCGAGGCAACCCGCTGCCACTCAGGGCGGTTTCGGCGCTGACATGGCCGATTTCGTTGTAGATGTGCTGCCACAGCTGGGTTTCCCGCGGGCTGCTCATGGGCAGGTCGACATGGCCGCCCTCCCCCGGCAACGCCGCGAAACGGCCTTCGCCCAAGTCCAGCAACGTACCAACGCCCAACCCGGTGCCTGGGCCGATCACCACTGCCGGGCGCAACGGCTCCGGGGTGCCTTCGCACACGACCCGGTATTCATCGGGATGCAAACGGGTCATGCCCAGGGCCATGGCCGAGAAGTCGTTGACCAGCACCAGCTTCTCCACTTGCAAGGTCTGGCAGAACGCCAGGTTGCTCAGGCGCCAATGATTGTTGGTAAAGCGAAACTCATCGCCGCTCACGGGACCGGCCACCGACAGGCACACCGAACCGACGGCGCCCGGCTTCAGGCCCAAGCCGTTCAGGTACACCTGGATGGCATCTTCCGGGCAGGCATAATCGGCCGTTGCCAGCACCTGAATGTTTTCCAGGGTGTGGTTTTTCCACAGCGCAAAGCGTGCGTTGGTCCCACCGATGTCACCGACCAAAGCCAGTTTCAATTAAGCGTCTCCAGGGCAGAAGTGAAGGCGCTGGCGCCCTGCTCCGCGGAGCTGAAGGCCATGCGCATGAAACCGAACAGCTCGCGACCGGTGCCGATGTTGTTGCCCAACAGGCCCTTGGCCGGCGTGCGCGCGGCGAATTCCTCGGCGTCCACCTTCAATTCCAAGGTGCCTTTGACGCCATCGACACGGATGATATCGCCCTCCTGCACCCGGGCCAATGCACCGCCGACATAGGCTTCGGGGCTGACATGAATGGCCGCCGGGATTTTCCCCGACGCGCCAGACATGCGCCCGTCGGTCACCAGCGCCACTTTGAAGCCACGATCCTGCAGCACGCCGAGGAACGGCGTCATTTTATGCAGCTCGGGCATGCCATTGGAGCGCGGCCCCTGGAAGCGCATCACCGCGACAAAATCTTTCTCCAGCAGGCCAGCCTTGAATGCATCGGCCAGGTCCTGCTGATCCTGGAACACCATCGCTGGCGCTTCGACAATCTGGTTTTCCAAGGCCACGGCGGAGACCTTCATCACCCCACGGCCCAAGTTGCCTTCCATCACCCGCAGGCCGCCTTCAGACGAGAACGCGCGAGCCACTGGGCGCAGGATGTTTTCGTCAAGACTTTCGATCGGGCCGTCGCGCCACACCAGCTCGCCGTCCTCGAGGAACGGTTCCTGGGTGTAACGGCTCAGGCCGTGACCGAGCACGGTGTTGACGTTTTCGTGGAGCAAACCGGCTTCCAGCAATTCACGGATCAGGAACGACATGCCGCCCGCCGCCTGGAAGTGGTTGATGTCAGCCTTACCGTTCGGGTAGACGTGGCTCAGGGTCGGCACCACCTCGGAGAGGTCGGCCATGTCCTGCCAGGTCAGTTGGATACCCGCCGCCATGGCGATGGCCGGCATGTGCAGGGTGTGGTTGGTGGAGCCGCCGGTGGCATGCAACGCGACGATGGAGTTGACCAGCGAGCGTTCGTCGACGATTTCGCCGATAGGCATGAAGTTGCCGCTTTGCTTGGTCATGCGCGTGACCTGGAACGCCGCTTCACGGGTCAGGGCATCGCGCAGTGGCGTATTCGGGTTGACGAACGAGGCGCCCGGCAAGTGCAGACCCATCACTTCCATCAACAACTGGTTGGTGTTGGCGGTGCCGTAAAAGGTACAGGTGCCGGGGCTGTGGTAGGACTTCATCTCCGATTCCAGCAGCTCTTCGCGGGTGGCCTTGCCTTCGGCATAGCGCTGGCGCACGTCGGCTTTTTCCTTATTGGAAATGCCCGAGACCATCGGCCCGCCTGGCACGAAGATCGTCGGCAAGTGGCCGAAGCGCAGCGCGCCCATCATCAGGCCTGGGACGATCTTGTCGCAGATGCCGAGCATCAGTGCGCCGTCAAACATGTTGTGGGACAGCGCCACCGCCGTGGAGAGCGCGATCACTTCGCGGCTCGGCAGACTCAGTTCCATCCCCGCCTCGCCCTGGGTCACGCCGTCGCACATCGCTGGCGTGCCACCGGCGAACTGGCCGACCGAGCCAATCTCGCGCAGGGCTTTCTTGATCTGTTCCGGGAAGGTTTCGTAGGGCTGGTGGGCCGAAAGCATGTCGTTATAGGACGACACGATGGCGATGTTGGCGGCGTTCATCATCCGCAGGTGATGCTTGTCTTCGGTGCCGCAACCCGCCACGCCGTGCGCGAAGTTGGCGCATTGCAGCTTGCCGCGCATCGGACCGTCGCTGGCTGCATCGTGGATCAATGCAAGGTAAGCCTGACGCGTGGCGCGGCTGCGGGCGATAAGCCGTTCGGTGACCTCAAGAACGCGGGGATGCATGTGTAGAACTCCAGGCTAACGGGTGTGGCGACCTGATTGTCTATGCTGATCAAAAGCCCACTGCACGCTGTGTAAAAGGCGAGACGACAGACGGTTTTTGACCATTCGGACCAGTTGATTCAGGTCACTCGTTGTAGATAAAACAAAATATTGCCATTAAAAAGGCTTGTTTTCTATTTTTATGCGAATAATCTTGTAATTCCAACAACAAATCGACGGCGGCGCATTTAATGACTCTTCGAATCGCAATCAATGGTTTTGGCCGCATCGGCCGCAACGTCCTCCGTGCACTGTATACCCAAGGCTATCGTCGCGACCTGCAGATCGTCGCCATCAACGACCTGGGCGACAGTGCAATCAATGCCCATCTGCTCAAGTTCGACACCGTCCACGGCACGTTCGATGCTGACGTGCAGCATGATCACGAAAGCCTGACGGTCAATGGCGACCGCATCTCTGTCAGTGCCATCCGCAATCCGGCCGAACTGCCCTGGGCGGCCGAGAAGATCGACGTCGTTTTCGAATGCACCGGCCTGTTTACCGACCGTGCCAAGGCAGCCGCGCATCTCAGCGCCGGTGCCCGCAAGGTGATCATTTCGGCTCCGGCCAAAGGCGCCGATGCCACCGTCGTGTATGGCGTGAACCACGATATCCTGCGCCAGTCCCACCAGATCATCTCCAACGCTTCGTGCACCACCAACTGCCTGGCCCCTGTGGCCCAGGTGCTGCACCGCGAACTGGGCATCGAAAGCGGCCTGATGACCACCATCCATGCCTACACCAACGACCAGAACCTGACCGACGTCTACCACAGCGACCCGTACCGCGCCCGTTCGGCTACCCAGAACATGATCCCGAGCAAAACCGGCGCCGCCGAAGCGGTGGGCCTGGTGCTGCCGGAGCTGGCGGGCAAGCTGACCGGCATGGCGGTGCGTGTACCGGTGATCAACGTGTCCCTGGTGGATCTGACCGTGCAACTCAAGCGCGAAGCCTCGGCCGAAGAAGTCAACGAACTGCTGCGCCAGGCCAGCCAGCATTCGAAGGTCCTCGGCTACAACACCCTGCCGCTGGTCTCCAGTGACTTCAACCACAATCCGCTGTCGTCGATCTTTGACGCCAACCACACCAAGGCCAGCGGCAAGCTGCTCAAGGTACTGGCCTGGTATGACAACGAATGGGGCTTCTCCAACCGCATGCTGGATAACTGCCTGGCGTTGTGTAACGCCGAATAATGTTCGGCACCGTAGGAGCTGCCGCAGGCTGCGATCTTTTCAGGCTCAATTGAATCGCGAGCGAAACATCAAGATCAAAAGATCGAAGCCTGCGGCAGCTCCTACGAGGAATCAGCGCTTGACCAAAAGAGTAGATGATAAGCATTATCATCTACTCGAACCGGATCGGGCCCTACCGTGAGTCAATCGCGCTTTCATCACGTCTTCCTCGCCCAGCGCACGCCGCTGCTGCGCACCCTCGAGCGCATGGTCAGCAACCCCAGCACTGCCGAAGACCTGCTTCAGGAAACCTACCTGCGCGTCACCCGCGCACTGGGCGAACGCACGGTCGAGCACCTCGAACCCTTTGTTTTCCAGACAGCCCGCAACCTCGCGCTGGACCATCTGCGTGCCCGGCGCATCCAGTCGCGGAGCGTGCTGGATGACGTACCGCCGGAGGTCGTCCACAACGTCGTCGCCCCCCAGAGCAGTGCCGAGGACGCCGCCCATGCCCAACAACTGCTTGAGCGCCTGAACGTCAGCCTCCAGGCCCTGAGTTCGCGACAGCAGCAGATTTTCATTCTCAGCCGCCTGCAGGGTCACAGTTACCAGCAAATCGCCGAACGCCTGGGCGTGTCCCTGAGCACCGTGCAAAAGGAACTGAAACTGATCATGGCGATCTGTGTGGGAGTGGCTGAACGCAGCCACGGCGAGCAGTGACCCGCCCCACGCTTCAGGCCATAAGCTGCGTACACGCTTGCCACTTGCTGCATACAGCTTGTAGCTTGAGCCCGTGCCGCTAATACCGAGAACCCACTGTGACGGACAATCACCGCTCTGCCGAGCCCACTGTGACGCAGGAAACCGCCCATGCCATGGAGCAGGCGCTGGACTGGCTGATCCTGCTGGACAACCCCAGCGAGGAACAGACGCGGCAGTTCCACGCCTGGCTGGCGGCCGATCCACGCCACGGCGAGGCGTTCGCCCGGGCCCAGTCGATCTGGAACGGCCCGCAGGTGATGGAAAGTGCCCGCCGACTTGAAGCCACGTCCAAGGTCTCCGTGCTGTCGCGCCTGCGCGCCCACTGGAAACCCCTGGCCACCGCCGCCGTGCTGTTTCTCGGCCTGTTCAACTTCAGCGACCTGCCCCTGCGCTTGCAGGCCGACCACCTGACCGTGGTCGGTGAGCGCCAGCGCTTGCAGTTGGAGGACGGCTCCAAGGTCCTGCTCAACACTGATTCGGCCTTCTCCAGCACGTTCAACGAACAGCGGCATGTGGCGCGCCTGTACAAGGGCGAGGCATTTTTCGAAGTCCCGGGCAACCGTAACCTGCCGCTGGAAATCGATGCCGGCCCGGTCATGGCCAGCGTCAGCGACACCACGTTCGCCGTGCGTTACCTCGACGGCGTGGCCCAGGTCCAGGTGCAGCGCGGCGACGTGGACCTGCGGGCCACCCGCAACGACGCCCATGTACGACTGTCGGCCGGCGAAAGCATCCGCATCGGCCCCAACGGCTTCGACCACCCGGCCCGGCTCGATGCCAACACTGACCTGGCCTGGGTCCAGGGTCGGCTGGTGTTCGAAAACCGGCCACTGAGCCAGGTACTGGCCGAGCTGCGACGCTATTACCCCGGCTGGATCATCAACAGCAACGAACAGTTGGCCAACGTTGCCGTGACCGGCAATTACCGCCTCGACCAGCCATTGGACGTGGTCCGTTCGCTAGCCAATATCACCTCGGCGCAGCTTCAGGAGTTCCCGGCGCTGGTCATCTTGAACTAAATGAGAATTATTTTTACTCGATAGGCTCCGCTGATTCGTCTCGTTATAGTCAATGCAATTGATTCGCATCCAGCGATGTGAATCTGCACCTATAACAGATGCGACACGGAGCGCTATCGATGTCCTCTCGCCTTACTTGCCGGTTTCTTGCCCCTTCTTGCACGCTGTCACTGCTCACCGCCGCCCTCCTGATGGCCGGCACTGCGCCGCTCGCCCTGGCCGCCACCACCGTACAACCCGCTGCACGTAACATGGGCGACTACACCTTTGCCATCGCCCGGCAGCCACTGGTCTCGGCCCTGAATGCCTTCACCACGGTCACAGGCTGGCAGGTCGGGATGTCGGCGGAACTGGCCGCAGGTGTCGCCTCGCCAGGGGTGAACGGCTCGCTGTCACCTGAAAAAGCCCTCTCGCGCCTGCTGGTGGGGACCAACCTGAGCTACCGCAAGCTGGGCGACAACAACATCATCCTGGAAAAACGCAGTGCTGGCAGCGCGCTGGAGTTGCAACAGGTGACCATCAGCGCCACCCGCCAGGAACAGGACATCACCAGCGTACCGAGCACGGTCACGGTCCACGACCGCCAGGAACTGGATCGCAACAACGTCAATACCCTCAAGGACCTGGTGCGCTATGAGCCGGGCGTATCGGTGGGCGGCGCGGGCCAGCGCGGCGGTATCAGCGGCTACAACATCCGCGGCATCGACGGCAACCGGATCCTGACCCAGGTCGATGGCGTGGAAATTCCCGGCGGCTTCTTCAACGGGCCTTACGCCAAGACCCAGCGCAACTACGTCGACCCGGAAATCATCAAGCGCGTGGAAATCCTGCGCGGCCCGGCCTCGGTGCTGTACGGCAGCAATGCCATTGGCGGTGCCGTCAGCTACTTCACCCTCGATCCGGACGACATCATCAAGCCGGGCGAGGACGTTGGCGCCCACCTGAAGACCGGCTACAGCTCCGCCGATGAGAGCTGGCTCAAGTCCGCCACGGTGGCCGGTCGCAGCGGACAGTTCGACGGTCTGTTGCACTACAGCCAACGCGACGGTCATGAAACCGAATCCTACGGCAGCCACAACGGCACCGGCCTGGACCGCACCGCGGCCAACCCGGAAGACGTGCGCGCCAACAACGTGCTGGCCAAGCTCGGCTGGAACTACAGCGATGACGCACGCCTTGGCCTGGTCTACGAGAAATACAAGGACGACCGCGACACCGACCTGAAAAGCGCCTATGGCGGCCCCTACTCCAACGGCCGCCCCACGATCCCCTCCTCCATGCTGCCCGGCGGCATGTACCAGTGGCGCACCGGCAACGACACCATCACCCGCGAGCGTTTCGGCCTGGAGCACAGTTTCGCCCTCGACAGCCTGCTGGCCGATCACATCAAGTGGAGCCTGAACCACCAGGTCGCCAAGACCGATGAGAGCACCGCCGAGTTCTATTTCCCCATCACCCGCCAGGTCCTGCGCACCCGGGAGACCCTCTATGAAGAGAAACAGTGGGTCTTCGACGCGCAACTGGACAAGGCCTTCAGCGTCGCCGACACCGATCACGCGCTGACGTACGGCACCACCCTAAAGCAACAAAAAGTCACCGGCTCGCGCAGCGGCAATGGTGTGTGCCTGGCGATCGGTGCCGGTTGCTCCGCGGTAGGCGCCATCAGCACCCGGGACGTGCTGGCAAAAGCCAGTGATTTCCCGGACCCGACCATCAACACCTACAGCCTGTTCGCCCAGGACCAGATCAGTTGGAACCGCTGGACCTTCACGCCAGGCCTGCGCTACGACTACACCCGGCTCAAGCCGCACCTGACCGAGGAGTTCCTCAACGCCGTGAACCCTACCGGCGGCGGTACAGTCAGCGACAAGAACAAGACCTGGCATCGCGTCTCACCGAAGTTCGGCGCGACCTACGCCCTGAGCGATGAGTACACCTGGTACGGCCAGTACGCCGAAGGTTTCCGCACACCGACCGCCAAGGCCCTGTACGGTCGTTTCGACAACCCCAGCGTCGGCTACAGCGTAAAACCCAACCCCGATCTGGAACCGGAAAAAAGCAAGAGTTACGAGACCGGCCTGCGCGGCCGTTTCGATTCCGGCTCGTTCGACGTGGCGGTGTTCTACAACAGGTACCGCGACTTCATCAACGAAGATGCCATCACCCCCGGCGCCGACCAGTTGACCTTCCAGAGCAACAACATCAAGCACGCCACCATCAAGGGCGCCGAAGTCAAGGGACGCCTGGACCTGGACGTGTTCGGCGCACCGAAGGGCTTGTACACCCAAGGCTCGGTGGCCTACGCGTACGGTCGCAACGACGACACTGGCGAACCGCTCAACAGCGTCAACCCGCTGAGCGGCGTATTCGGCCTGGGCTACGACCAGGACCGCTACGGCACTTTGCTCAGTTGGACCCTGGTCAAGAAAAAGGACCGCGTCGACGACAGCAACTTCAACTCGCCCGATGGCGTGAGCAGCCAGTTCAAGACACCGGGCTTCGGCATCCTCGACCTGAGCGGTTTCTACAAGGTGACCGACGACCTAACCGTCAGTGGCGGTCTCTACAACCTCACCGACAAGAAGTACTGGCGGTGGGATGACGTGCGCGGCTACGACAGCGTCGGCGAAGCGGCGGTGCTGAGCCCCGCCAACCTCGATCGCCTGACCGCGCCAGGGCGTAACTTCGCGGTGAACCTGATCTGGGATATCTGACGGCTCTGCACCGTAGAAGCTGTCTGCCGTAGGCGCTGTCGAGTGCAACGAGGCTGCGATCTTTCCCAAGACACTTGAGTCTCAAGCGAAAGATCAAAAGATCGCAGCCTTCGACAGCTCCTACACGAAGCGAGCGGCTGCAAGCTCCCTCGCCACAAGTTCTCATTTGAAGGATTTTTTCATGACCACACAACGTCCCGCTTCACGTTCCCAACGCCTGAACCAGATCACCCACGAGCCCCACAGCAAGCTCGACGCGCTGGTCAAGGCCCACGCCCCGTTCGAAACCCCGGCCAGCTTCGCCCGTTTCGTCGTCGCCCAGTACCTGTTCCAGTCAGAACTGGTGGCGCTGTACAACGACGCCGAACTGTCCGCGCTGATTCCCGACCTGCCGGACCGATGCCGGGCGGATGCGGCCGAGGCGGATCTTGTCGACCTGGACACCGAAGTCCCCGCGCCAGTGGCCGGTGCGGTGAAAAACCCGACTCAGGCTGAGGCCTTGGGCTGGCTGTTCGTCTCCGAAGGCTCCAAGCTCGGCGCCGCGTTCTTGATCAAGCGGGCCGTGGGCCTGGGGCTGAGCGAGGCCTTCGGCGCCCGGCACCTGGCAGAACCTGCCGGTGGGCGCGCCGAAGGCTGGAAATCCTTCACACGCACCCTCGACGGCCTGGCCTTTACCGAACAGCAGGAAGCCGAGGCGGACAAAGGCGCGCTGGACGCCTTCAACCGGTTTACGGTGCTGTTGGAACAGGCCTACGCGGCCGAGTTGGCCTGAAAATCACCGCTATTCTCTGTGGGAGCGGGCTTGCCCGCTCCCACAGAGATTGTGCATGACTGAAAAACGCTGATGAACCGCCCCTCAAAACTCACCCAACTGCTCTTCGCCCTGCTCGCCTACACCAGCCTGGCCATCGGCCTGGTCGCCATCGTCGTGCCCGGCTTGCCGACCACCGAGTTCATCCTGTTGGCCGCCTGGGCCGCGACCCGCAGTTCGCCGCGCCTGAGCGCCTGGCTGGAGAACCATCGTCTGTTCGGGCCGATGCTGCACAACTGGCGCAACGGCAAGGTCATCGCGCGCCGGGCCAAGGTCGGTGCCACCACCAGCATGCTGCTCTGTGCAGGATTGATGCTGGTGCTGATCGACCACGGCTGGCCGGTTTACCTCGCGCTCGCCGGCATGGGCCTGGGCAACCTGTGGATCTGGTCACGCCCGGAACGGGTGCCGGGCCCTTGCTCCCACTCGGACGCGCAGCGGCCCCCAACGGTTTTTTGATCTATGCTCGCCCTCTCATACTGGAGGGCTTTCGATGTCAGATCTGCTCACGTCCATGCAAGCTGCGCTCGGCCTGCCCACAACCCCAATCACCTTCACTGGCGCTGGCGCCCTGCCCTCGGCCTTCGCCGTCACGGGGCTGGCCAGCGCCAGCATTGCCGTGGCCGGCCAGGCAACCACCGAACTCATCCAGCAACAAACCGGTCGCCTGCCGCCTGTCGAGGTCGACCGGCGCCTGGCGTCGTTCTGGTTCTCCACCTCCCTGCGCCCTATCGGCTGGAGCGTGCCACCGATGTGGGACCCGGTGGCCGGCGACTACGCCAGTGCCGACGGCTGGATTCGCCTGCACACCAACGCGCCGCATCATCGCCTGGCTGTGGAAAAAGTCCTCGGCACCTGCACCGACCGCGCCGACATGGGGGCCAGCGTGGCCCGATGGAACAAGGCCGAGTTGGAGCAAGCCGTGGTCGATGCAGGCGGTTGCGCCGCCCAGATGCGTTCGTGGCAGGCCTGGCAAACCCACCCCCAAGGCCTGGCCGTCAATGCCGAGCCGCTGGTGCACCTGAGTGAAACGCCTGAAGAGCAGCGCAAACCCTGGCTCGGCTCCGTGACCCAGCCACTGGCGGGCCTCAAGGTGCTGGACCTGACTCGCGTGCTGGCCGGCCCCGTCGCCAGCCGCTTCCTCGCAGGCCTGGGGGCCGACGTGCTGCGCATCGATCCGCCGACCTGGAACGAACCCGGCGTGGTGCCGGAAGTCACCCTGGGCAAACGCTGCGCCCGCCTCGACTTGCATCGGGCCGATGATCGCGCGGCATTCGAAGCATTGCTCAAGGACACCGATATTTTTCTGCATGGCTACCGTGCCGACGCCCTGGAGCGCCTGGGCTACGGCGCCGAACAGCGCCGGCAACTGGCCCCGGGCCTGATCGACGTCAGCCTCAATGCCTACGGCTGGAGCGGCCCGTGGCAGAACCGCCGTGGCTTCGACAGCCTGGTGCAAATGAGCAGCGGCATCGCCGAAGCGGGCATGGGCTGGAAACACACCGACAAACCGACACCGCTGCCGGTGCAAGCGCTGGATCACGGTACTGGCTATCTGCTTGCGGCCAGCGCTCTGGTGTTGTTGTCCCAGCGCCTGGCAAGCGGTCACGGTGGCTCGGCACGCTTGTCACTGGCGCGCACGGCGAAACTGTTGATCGAACGTGGCGCCGGGGACTCGACCCCATTGCGAGCCGAGACAGAGGATGATCAAGGCCTAGTGGTCGAACAAACGCCGTGGGGGCCAGCCCACCGCTTGCAGGTACCCTTGAAAATCACCGGAACGCCGCTGCAATGGGCCTTGCCGGCAGCGGAACTGGGGGCGCATCGGGCACGGTGGTGATGGCCGTTCATTGTGGCGAGGGGGATTTAGGTGGGAACATCGCGGGCAAGCCTTGCCCCCACAGAACCTCTTCAACGCCCCAAAAAGGTGACCTTCGCCTCACAGCGCCAAAAAGCCACTGTACAACCCATACGCCGCCACGCCCGCCCCGGACATCACACAAGCAAAGACGCCTTTCTCCACATGAGTGAACAAGGGCTGTCCCTGTTCTCGCTTGGCCTGGGCAAACAGGATCACCCCTGGCGCGTACAGCAACGCCGACAGCAGCAGGTATTTCACGCCACCGGCATACAGCAGCCACACCGCGTAGCACAGCGCGACGCCACCGATGCACAGGTCTTTCATGCGCCGGGCCGAGCCCTGTTCGTAGGTTTCCCCCCGGGCGCAAAGCAGCACCGCATAGGCCGCCGACCACAGATACGGCACCAGGATCATCGACGAGGCGAGGTAGATCAGGCTGGTGTAGGTGCCTGCGGAAAACAGAGTGATCAGCAGGAACAGCTGGATCATGCCATTGGTCAACCACAGCGCATTGACCGGCGCATGATTGGCATTCTCCTTGGTCAGGAACGCGGGCATGGTCTTGTCCCGGGCGGTGGCGTAGAGGATTTCAGCACACAGCAGCGCCCAGGACAGCAAGGCTCCCAACAATGAAACCGCCAACCCCACGCTGATCAGCAACGCGCCCCAGGGCCCGACAATGTGCTCCAGCACGCCGGCCAAGGATGGGTTCTGCAACTGTGCCAGTTCCGGCTGGCTCATGACCCCCAGGGACAACACATTTACCAGCACCAGCAGCGCCAATACGCCGAGGAACCCGATCACCGTCGCACGCCCTACGTCCGCACGTCTTTCTGCCCGCGCCGAATAGACGCTGGCGCCTTCGATGCCGATGAACACGAACACCGTGACCAGCATCATGTGCCGCACCTGGTCCATCACACTGCCCAGGTCCGGGCTCATCGCGCCCCAGATATCGCGGGTGAAAATCTCGGCCTTGAAGGCCACAGCGGCCATGACGACGAACATCAGCAGTGGCACGACCTTGGCCACGGTGGTCACCAGGTTGATGAAGGCCGCCTCCTTGATCCCGCGCAACACCAGAAAATGCACCGCCCACAGCAACAACGAAGCACACCCGATGGCCACCGGCGTGTTGCCTTGGCCGAATACCGGGAAGAAGTAGCCCAAAGTGCTGAACAGCAGCACAAAGTAGCCGACATTGCCCATCCAGGCGCTGATCCAGTAGCCCCAGGCAGACGAGAAACCCATGTAGTCGCCGAACCCGGCCTTGGCATAGGCGTACACGCCCGAGTCCAGCTCCGGCTTGCGATTGGCCAGGGTCTGGAACACCAAGGCCAGGGTCAGCATGCCGATGGCGGTGATGGCCCAGCCGATCAGCACCGCACCGACATCGGCCCGAGCCGCCATATTTTGCGGCAGGGAAAAGATCCCGCCGCCGATCATCGACCCCACCACCAGTGCGACCAGTGCACTCAGTGGCAACTTTTCAATCGACTGCGGCATTTTTTCTCACTATTAAATTAAGTAAATAAAGCGACATAAGTTTTTTGAATAACGTCACCCACACAAAGTCCAAAGCCTTATGACTCGAGCATTGTCGGCGCGCCCAATTAAAAACACCACGACACCCAAATATTGTTGTCATGAACGCAGTCTACAAAATAGTGGCGACTCAATGGGAATCAACTAGCGTGAATAGTCCTGCGCCAAGGAAAACCTTCAAATATCCATTACCAAAGGCCCTGAAACGGGCCTTTCGAGCAACTTCAAGACGCCAACGGTCGCTGTTAACTCCTTCATTAACAATGGAATGTTGCCATGCACTGATCCAGATCAGCTATTCAACTTTCAAATCAACCTAGTCTGTTGACTCTCCTTCTCCTGCACTGGAGTCTCGCAAATGTCTGATACCCCCGGAAAACTTCGATTGGGTGCGCTGGTTGCACTGGTGGTCGGCTCAATG
This sequence comes from Pseudomonas sp. RL_5y_Pfl2_73, assembly GCF_963970515.1. NCBI lineage: Bacteria > Pseudomonadati > Pseudomonadota > Gammaproteobacteria > Pseudomonadales > Pseudomonadaceae > Pseudomonas > Pseudomonas sp. RL_5y_Pfl2_73. The sequence continues at coordinate 116,071 of NZ_CAXAPD010000002.1, forward strand.
ATCGGCGGGGGAATTTTTTCCTTGCCACAAAACATGGCGGCCAGCGCCGATGTCGGCGCGGTACTGATCGGCTGGGCGATTACCGCCGTCGGCATGCTGACCCTGGCCTTCGTGTTCCAGACCCTGGCCAACCGCAAACCCAATCTGGACGGCGGTGTGTATGCCTACGCCAAGGCCGGCTTCGGCGACTACATGGGCTTCTCATCCGCCTGGGGCTACTGGATCAGCGCCTGGCTGGGTAACGTCGGTTACTTTGTGCTGCTGTTCAGCACCTTGGGCTACTTCTTCCCGATTTTTGGTGAAGGCAACACCGTAGCAGCGGTGATTGGCGCCTCGGTGTTGTTGTGGGCGGTGCATTGGCTGGTGCTGCGCGGCATCAGGGAAGCGGCATTCATCAACCTGGTGACCACCGTCGCCAAGATCGTGCCGCTGGTGCTGTTCGTATTGATCGCGGTGTTCGCCTTCAAACTCGATATCTTCACCGCCGACATCTGGGGCCTGAAAAATCCGGACCTGGGCAGTGTGATGGACCAAGTGCGGCGCATGATGCTGGTCACCGTGTGGGTGTTCATCGGCATTGAGGGGGCGAGTATTTTTTCCGCCCGCGCCGAGAAACGCACCGACGTGGGCAAGGCCACCGTCATCGGCTTCATCACCGTGCTGCTGTTCCTGGTGCTGGTGAACGTGCTGTCCCTGGGCATCATGACCCAGCCTGAACTGGCGAAGTTGCAGAACCCGTCCATGGCCGCCGTGCTGGAGCATGTCGTGGGGCACTGGGGCGCGGTGCTGATCAGCGTCGGCCTGGTGATTTCGCTGCTCGGCGCCCTGTTGTCCTGGGTGCTGCTGTGTGCCGAAATCATGTTCGCCGCCGCCAAAGACCACACCATGCCCGAGTTCCTGCGCCGGGAGAACGCCAACCACGTACCGGCCAACGCCTTGTGGCTGACCAACGCGATGGTCCAGCTGTTTTTGGTCATTACTCTGTTCTCGGCCAGCACCTACCTGTCGCTGATCTACCTCGCCACCTCGATGATCCTGGTGCCGTACCTGTGGTCGGCGGCCTACGCAGTGCTGTTGGCGGTGCGCGGCGAGACCTATGAGAACGCCCTGGCCGAGCGTCGCAAAGACCTGGCCATCGGTGCCATCGCCCTGATCTATGCGGTGTGGCTGCTGTATGCCGGCGGGATCAAGTACCTGCTGCTCTCCGCCCTGCTCTATGCGCCCGGCGCGATCCTGTTCGCCAAGGCCAAGCGCGAGCTGGGCAAACCGATTTTCACCTCTGTCGAGAAGCTGATTTTCGCCGCAGTGATCGCAGGCGCCCTGGTGGCGGCCTACGGGCTCTACGACGGCTTCCTGACCCTGTAACTGGCCGATTGTTCTAACTGGAGGATTTGTAATGACCACGGAAAAAATGAAGTACGGCGTGCATTCCGAAGCCGGAAAATTACGTAAAGTCATGGTGTGTTCCCCAGGCCTGGCCCACCAGCGGCTGACCCCGAACAACTGCGACGAGCTGCTGTTCGACGATGTGATCTGGGTCAACCAGGCCAAGCGCGACCATTTCGATTTCGTCACCAAGATGCGCGAGCGCGACATCGACGTGCTGGAAATGCACAACCTGCTGACCGACATCGTCGCCATCCCCGAAGCCTTGGACTGGATCCTGCAGCGCAAGATCACTGCCAACTCAGTGGGCCTGGGCCTGGTGAATGAAGTCGGTTCGTGGCTGCGCAGCCTGGAGCCGCGCCATATCGCCGAATTCCTGATCGGCGGCGTCTCGGCCGATGACCTGCCGGACAGCTTCGGTGGCAAGACCATCCAGATGTTCCGCGACTTCCTCGGACACTCCAGTTTCATCCTGCCGCCGCTGCCCAACACCCAGTTCACCCGCGACACCACGTGCTGGATCTACGGCGGCGTGACGCTGAACCCGATGTATTGGCCGGCGCGCCGCCAGGAAACCCTGCTGGCCAACGCCATCTACAAATTCCACCCCGAGTTCACCCAGGCTGACTTCCAGGTCTGGTACGGCGACCCGGACCAGGATCACGGCAACGCCACCCTCGAAGGCGGCGACGTGATGCCCATTGGCAACGGCGTGGTGCTGATCGGCATGGGCGAGCGCTCGTCCCGCCAGGCCATCGGCCAACTGGCACTGAACCTGTTCAAGAACAAAGCTGTGGAACGCGTGATCGTCGCCGGCTTGCCGAAATCCCGCGCCGCCATGCACCTGGACACCGTGTTCAGCTTCTGCGACCGCGACCTGGTCACGGTTTTCCCGGAAGTGGTGAGCCAGATCGTCGCCTTCTCCCTGCGCCCCGACGAAAGCAAGCCCGGCGGCATCGATGTGCGTCGCGAGGACAGCAGCTTCCTCGACACTGTGGCCGCGGCCCTCAAGTTGCCAACACTGCGGGTGGTGGAAACCGGCGGCAACAGCTTCGCCGCCGAGCGCGAGCAATGGGACGACGGCAACAACGTGGTGGCCCTGGAACCGGGCGTGGTGATCGGCTACGACCGCAATACCTACACCAACACCCTGCTGCGCAAGGCCGGTGTGGAAGTCATCACCATCAGCGCCAGTGAACTGGGCCGAGGCCGGGGCGGTGGTCACTGCATGACCTGCCCGATCATCCGCGACCCGATCGATTACTAACCTTTGAGCCTGGGCCGGCACTGCTCTCCATCCCACGGCAGAGACCGGCCCCGGGGATAACCTACACCTGAGGAGATCCACATCATGGCGTTCAACATGCGCAACCGCAGCCTGCTGAGTCTGATGCACCACACCAACCGCGAGCTGCACTTTTTGCTGGACCTGTCCCGCGACCTCAAGCGTGCCAAGTACACCGGCACCGAACAGCAGCACCTCAAGGGCAAGAACATCGCGCTGATCTTCGAAAAAACCTCGACCCGCACCCGTTGCGCCTTCGAAGTCGCGGCCCATGATCAGGGCGCCCACGTCACCTACATCGACCCGGTGTCGTCGCAGATCGGTCACAAGGAAAGCATGAAAGACACCGCCCGAGTCCTGGGGCGGATGTTCGACGCGATCGAATACCGAGGCTTCGAGCAAGAGATCGTCGAGGAACTGGCCAAGTTCGCCGGGGTGCCGGTGTTCAACGGCCTGACCGCTGAATTCCACCCCACCCAAATGATCGCCGACACCCTGACCATGCGCGAACACAGCGACAAGCCGCTGCATGACATCAGCTACGCCTACCTGGGCGATGCCCGCTACAACATGGGCAATTCGCTGCTGATGATCGGCGCCAAACTGGGCATGGACGTGCGCATCGGCGCGCCGAAAGCCTTGTGGCCGCATCAGGATTTCATCGACCAGTGCCAGGCCTTCGCCGTCGAAAGTGGCGCGCGCATCACCATCACCGAAGACCCGAAAGAAGCCGTCAAGGGCGTGGACTTCATCCACACCGACATCTGGGTGTCCATGGGCGAGCCAGTGGAAGCCTGGGATGAGCGCATCGAGCAATTGCTGCCCTACCAGGTCAATGCGCAAATGATGAACGCCTCGGGCAACCCACGGGTGAAGTTCATGCACTGCCTGCCGGCGTTCCATAACAGCGAAACCAAGGTCGGCAAGGACATCGCCGCCCGTTATCCGAACCTGGCCAATGGCGTGGAAGTGACCGAAGAGGTCTTCGAATCGCCGGCCAACATCGCCTTCGAGCAAGCGGAGAACCGCATGCACACCATCAAGGCGATCCTGGTGTCGGCGCTGGCGGATATCTGAGCAACCGACACATTCCCCTGTGGAAGCGAGCCTGCTCGCGATAGCGATAGACCAGCCAACATCAATGCAAGCTGACACTCCGCCATCGCGAGCAGGCTCGCTCCCACAAGGAGACCGAGTCGTCCGTTATTTCTCTGTCAGAAGGACAGCACCATGCGTATCGTCGTTGCCCTGGGCGGTAACGCCCTCCTGCGTCGGGGTGAACCCATGACCGCAGACAATCAACGCATCAACATCCGCACCGCGACCGAACAGATCGCGAAAATCCACTCAGGCAACCAACTGATCATCGCCCACGGCAACGGCCCGCAGGTCGGCCTGCTGTCGTTGCAGGCGGCGGCCTACACCTCGGTCACGCCGTATCCGCTGGACGTGCTCGGCGCCGAAACCGAAGGCATGATTGGCTACATCATCGAGCAGGAACTGGGCAATCTGCTGGACGTCGACGTCCCCTTCGCCACGCTCCTGACCCAGGTTGAAGTAGACGCCAACGACCCCGCCTTTCAAAAACCCACCAAGCCCATCGGCCCTGTCTACAGCCAGGAAGAGGCGCAGAAACTGGCCGACGAAAGAGGCTGGGCCATCGCCCCCGACGGCGACAAGTTCCGCCGCGTGGTCGCAAGCCCCAGGCCCAAGCGCATCTTTGAAATCCGCCCGATCAAATGGCTGCTGGAAAAAGGCAGCATCGTGATCTGTGCCGGCGGTGGCGGCATCCCGACGATGTATGACGCCCACGGCAAGCTGCAAGGCGTGGAAGCGGTGATCGACAAGGACCTGTGCTCGGCGCTGCTGGCCGAACAGTTGGAAAGTGATCTGCTGGTGATCGCTACCGACGTCAACGCCGCCTTCATCGACTTCGGCAAGCCGACCCAGAAAGCCATCGCCCAGGCCCACCCCGACGAAATGGAAAAGCTCGGCTTCGCCGCCGGCTCCATGGGGCCGAAGGTACAGGCGGCCTGCGAGTTCGCGCGCAATACTGGCAAGGTCGCGGTGATCGGTTCACTCTCGGACATCAACGCGATTGTCCAGGGCAAAGCCGGCACCCGCATCAGCACGGCGACACCGGGCATCGCTTATCGATAACAGGAAACTTGCGGGGCGGATCCAGGGTCTGCCCTACTCCCCATGCCTACAAAGGAGAGTTGCTTATGGCCATGTTCGAACCCGGGCACCTGCACATGGAACGCCATGCGCTGAACAAGGATGATTTCAGCTACAACCTGTGCATCGACTACAAGGTCGACCAGGACGGTAAGGAAGGCGCGGGCATGTCGTTCCGGATCCACGGCACCGTCGAGGACAAGCCCCTGGACGAGATGTTCTTCCTGGCCAAGGACCAAGCTTTCGACTTCGCCCGCCATGCCACGCGCATCGCCCAGAAACACGGCTTGCCCAAGACCGCCAGCATTGGCTCGATGCACAAGTACTACGACGAAATGTTCGAAGACGTGCGTAAGCAACTGGACGTCAAGCCAGGCGACCCGATGAAGCCAGAACACCTGGAATAAGCGCCCGAAAGCCCCTATCCCCTGTTTGAGGGAGCAGACCTGTGGGAGCAAAGCCTTGCTCCCACCCACAGGGGGTTATCAGTGTTCTGAATATCGGGTTAAACACACTCACTGCCTGGCTGGCAACTCACCATAGCTGACCTATTCTGAAAGTAGTACCCCCGGGTATTCGTTCAGAGGTCACCGCCATGAACATCAAAACAAGAAGACGCCTCGCCATTTTCGTCACCTGCGCCGCCACGCTTGCGCTGTATGGCACGGCGGCTTACCGGGTTGAGCAGGCCAGGCAATTGCCCCGTGAATACGCCAGTTGCAACTTCGAGCGGTGCGTCCCCCACAGCGCAACCCTGAACGCCCTGCGCTGAGGCGTGGTCAGTCGTCCTGTTGATCGGTCTTGAGCCGGTCCCGGAACGCCTTGGGCGAGATGCCCACGCGCCGGCGGAACAGCCGGGTGAAGTTGGTCGGGTCGGAAAACCCGAGTAGTTCTGAAATTTCGTAGATGGTCATGCCGGTGTAGGTCAGCAAGCGCTTGGCCTCCAGCAACTGGCGCTCATGCATGATCTGCAACGCCGGTTGCCCCGCCAGCTCCCGACAGGTGCCGTTGAGGTGCGACACGGAAATGCCCAGGCGGTGGGCCAGGTCCTCGACCTTGACGTGCTCGCGATAGGTTTCTTCCACCAACTGAATGAACCCGTTGAGGTATTCCCGGGCCCGTTGCGGGCGCTGGGCCTGGGAGTGTCGCTGCATCACCTGGCGGCTGACCCAGACCATGATCACGCTGACCAGTGCATGCATCAGCATTTCCCGGGCCGGTTGATGCCCCCCGTACTCATTCTGCAAGGCGCTGAACAGGCTATTGAGGTACTCGGCATTCTCAAGGGTGGGGTAACTTTCGGCCTGAGCCAGGACGTTGACCGAATGCCCCAGTTGCGCTTGCAGATGCGTGACCAGCGGCGCCGCCAGGGTCACCACGTAACCTTCCACATCCTCGGAAAAACGAAAGCCATGGACCGACAGCGGCGGCAGGATCTGCACGGCCGGCTCGGTGAGTAGCGTGCGGCGGCCCTCAATCTCCAGTTCCGCCTGGCCCTTGAAAACAAACAACAACTGGCACAGATCGGCATGCCGATGGGGTTTGATTTCCCATTGATGCTCGCGGCTGCGCTTGGAGATGGTCTCGCAGTGCAACAGGTCCGGCGTCGGCCATTCCTGGCTCTCGCCGTAGAGCTTGAACACCGGGATCGAAGGCAGGTCAGGTTTTTTCATAACGTGGATCTGGGCCTGGGGTTGCGGGCGATAATCGCACCAATTGGCAAAAAGAACAGGTATCGGCTCAGTTTTCCCCTTCAATTGACAGGTCCGCAAGCGAAAAATGTAGGCACTCGATTTCTAATAATCAACACCGACCCTGGTCGCGTGCTTCGTGCGAGTCATAAGAACAATGAAAACCCTCAAGACCCAAGTCGCTATTATCGGTGCCGGCCCCTCTGGCCTGCTGCTCGGCCAGTTGCTGCACAACGCCGGGATCGACACTGTCATCCTCGAACGCCAGACCCCGGAATACGTACTGAGCCGCATCCGCGCCGGTGTGCTGGAGCAAGGCATGGTCGAACTGCTGCGCCAGGCCGGTGTTGGCCAACGCATGGACGCCGAAGGCCTGCCCCATGACGGCTTTGAACTGGTGCTCAACGATCGGCGGGTGCACATCGACCTCAAGGGCCTGACCGGTGGTAAAAATGTCATGGTCTACGGCCAGACCGAAGTGACCCGTGACTTGATGGCTGCCCGCGAAACCACCGGCGCCCGGACCCTGTACCTGGCCAGCAATACCCAACCCCACGACACGCAAACCGAACACCCCTTCGTGACGTTTGAGCACCTGGGGGAAACCTGGCGCCTGGACTGCGACTACATTGCCGGTTGCGACGGTTTCCACGGCGTGGCGCGACAGTCCATTCCAGCGGATAAACTCAAGGTCTTCGAACGCGTCTACCCGTTTGGCTGGCTCGGCGTGCTGGCCGACACCCCTCCGGTCCACGAAGAACTGGTCTACGCGCGTCACGCACGCGGTTTTGCCTTATGCAGCATGCGCTCCAAGACCCGCACCCGTTATTACCTGCAAGTGCCCGCCGAGGAACAAGTGGCCGACTGGCCGGACGAGCGTTTCTGGGAGGAACTGAAAAACCGCCTGCCCGCCGACCTCGCCGACGCCCTGGTGACCGGCCCCTCCATCGAAAAAAGCATCGCCCCGCTGCGCAGCTTCGTGGTTGAGCCGATGCAATACGGGCGAATGTTCCTGGTGGGCGATGCGGCCCACATCGTCCCACCCACCGGCGCCAAGGGGCTGAACCTGGCGGCCAGCGATGTCAGCACGCTGTTCAACATTCTGCTCAAGGTCTATCGCGACGGCCGTGTGGATCTGCTGGAGAAGTATTCGGCCATCTGCCTGCGACGCGTCTGGAAAGCCGAACGGTTCTCCTGGTGGATGACCTCGATGCTGCACCGCTTCGACGACGATGCCTTCAACCAGCGCATCAGCGAAGCTGAGCTGGAATATTTCGTCGACTCCGAGGCCGGTCGCAAAACCATCGCGGAAAATTACGTCGGACTTCCTTACGAGGCTATCGAATAGTCGCCTATCGACTTAAACTGCGGGCTCCCATTTTGCCTCTCCGGCGCGATGCCCGCAGGTTCTGCCTTGACTCAGTTCAATACGCTCCACGCCCAAAAACCGGCCATCCGCAGCGTACTGGTGGCCCTGATGCTGGCGATTTTCCTGGGTGCGCTGGACCAGACCATCGTCGCCGTCTCGATGCCGGCCATCTCCGCACAGTTTGCCGACGTCAGCCTGCTGGCCTGGGTGATTTCCGGCTACATGGTCGCCATGACCGTGGCGGTGCCGATCTACGGCAAGCTCGGTGACCTCTACGGTCGCCGGCCGCTGATGCTGTTCGGCATGGGCCTGTTCACCCTGGCCTCGCTGTTCTGCGGGCTGGCACAAAACATGGAACAACTGGTGCTGGCGCGGATTGTCCAGGGCATCGGTGCCGGCGGGATGATTTCGGTGAGTCAGGCGATCATCGGCGACATCATCCCGCCCCGCGAACGTGGCCGCTACCAGGGCTATTTCAGCAGCATGTACGCGGTGGCCAGTGTGGCCGGGCCGGTGCTCGGCGGCTACATGACCGAGTACCTGTCGTGGCGCTGGGTGTTCTGGATCAACCTGCCGCTGGGGCTTGCGGCCTGGTGGGTGGCCCGGCGCAGCCTGGTTGGGCTGCCGGTGCCGCAACGCACGCCGATCATCGACTACCTGGGCACCGTGTTGCTGATCATCGGCCTGACGGCGCTGCTGCTGGGGATCACCCAGGTCGGCCAGGGCCATGCCTGGCACAGCCGTGAAGTGCTGGGGTTGCTGGGGTGCGCAGGAGCAGCGCTGGGGGTGTTCGCCTGGCACGAGCGCCGGGCGCGGGAACCGTTGTTGCCGATGCACCTGTTCGCCAACCGCGATGCGGTGCTGTGTTGGTGCACGGTGTTCTTCACCAGCTTCCAGGCGATTTCCCTGACGGTGCTGGTGCCGTTGCGCTTCCAGAGCGTGACCGGCGCCGGCGCCGACAGTGCGGCGTTGCACTTGTTGCCGCTGGCGATAGGGCTACCGATCGGCGCGTATTTCGCCGGACGCCGGACTTCGGTCACAGGGCGCTACAAACCGATGATCCTGAGCGGCGCCCTGCTCTTTCCGTTCGCCATCCTCGGCATGGCCTTCACCCCGCCTGCCGCGTTCTGGCTCAGCAGCTTGTTCATGCTGCTCAGCGGCATCGCCTCCGGCATGCAGTTCCCCACGTCGCTGGTGGGCTCGCAGAACGCCGTACACCAACAGGACATCGGCGTCGCCACCAGCACCACCAACCTGTTCCGCGCCCTCGGCGGCGCGGTGGGCGTGGCACTGATGTCAGCGTTGCTGCTGGCCTTGCTGCAGGATTCAAGCTTCGCCCAGCTCGCCAACTCGTCGCTGATCGGTGAAGGACATTCCGGCAGCGTCTTGCTGGACGGTCTGAACGCCGCCCCGGGTGAGGCGCAGGATGCCTTGCGCGAGGAATTGCAGGCGACGTTCCGGCACTTGCTGGCGATCAGCGCGGCCGTGTCGCTGCTGGGGCTGGCGGCGGCGCTGGTGATGCCCAATCGCTTGCTGCGTGGGCGGGATGAGAAAGCTGGATAGACACGGGCGCCTGTAGGAACTGTTGAGCGAAGCGAGGCTGCGATCTTGCCCCAGACTGTTGAGTCTTAAGCGAAAGATCAAGATCAAAAGATCGCAGGCTTCGCCAGCGCCTACAGAGCCCGGCGGGAGCAAGCAGCCTCTTCACTCAACCTATTCAGGCCGTTGCCACGGCACCTTCGGGCACCACCACCGCGCTCATTCCGTCCTTCATCCGCTTGGCATCGCGCACGAAGCAGCGTGACGCCAGGAACAGGAACACCATGGTCAGGAACAGTGCTATCGGAATCAGGTACATGGCGTCATGCAGACCAATGGCCTTGAACGCTTCGGTCATCTGCTCGACCCCGGCCGCCGCCATGGCCGTGCGGGCGAAGTAGTCGGACAAACCACCCACCACCACCGGCCCCAGGCCGCCACCGAGCAGGTACAGGCCGGCGAAGAACAGCGCCATCGCTGTGGCCCGCAGGCGCGGCTCGACCACGTCCTGGATCGCCGTGTACACGCAGGTATAAAAGGTATAGGCGAACAACCAGCCGACACTGAACACCGCGACGAACACGCCGATTTCAATCCGCCCGGCATGCAATGCCCAGGCGGTGGTGAGCGTCGAGATCACCAGGCTGAACGCGGCAAACAGCAAGCGACCACTGGGCACGCGCTGGTGAATCTTGTCGGCGATCCAGCCGCCGAGGGTCAAGCCGAACAACCCGGTCACGCCCACCATGATCCCGGTGGCCACCGCCGCCTCGTGCAACGGCATCAGGAAATAGCGTTGCAGCATCGGCACCAGGAAGGAGTTGCAGGCATAGGTGGCAAAGTTGAAGCACAACCCGGCCAGCACCAGCCACAAGAAAGTGGGAATCGCCAATACCCGACGGATCGGCCGGTCGATCTTTTCCTGGGACACCAGCACGGTTTCCGCCGCACCGCGCTTGGGTTCCTTGATGAAGAACATGAACAATGCCAGCACCAAGCCAGGCACCGCGGCAATAAAGAACGGCGCGCGCCAGCTATCGAAGGCCTTGACCATCGCCCCGATGGTGAAGAACGCCAACAACAACCCAATCGGCAGGCCCAGCATGAAGATGCCCATGGCCCGCGCCCGGCGATGGGCCGGGAACAGATCGCCAATCAATGAGTTGGCAGCCGGCGCGTAGCTGGCCTCGCCGATCCCGACGCCCATGCGCACCACCAGGAACGCCCAGAAACTGCCCACCAGGCCATTGACCGCCGTCAGCGCGCTCCAGGTCGCCAGGCCCCAGCCCATCAACTTGCTGCGCGAACCGGTATCGGCCATGCGTCCCAAGGGCAACCCGGCAATGGCGTAGACGATGGTGAAAGCTGTGCCGATGATGCCGATCTGGAAGTCGCTGAGGCTCCACTCCATGCGGATCGGCTCGATGATGATCGCCGGGATGGTGCGGTCGAAGAAGTTGAACAGGTTGGCCAGAAACAACAGGAACAGAATGCGCCAGGCATTCGCCGCTTGGGTCGAGTTCTGCATGGGTCCGTCTCTTTTATTGTTATGGAGCATTAGCGGAATCTGCAATCTAGACAGCGGCGCGCGGGCTGTCTCCAATCATTCGCAAGGCTGATACCCGCCCATGGCGAGCGGCGCATTTCTTGATAACGGTCAATTCCCTGTAACAATTGCCATCATTTTGCCCATCCTTGATTAAAGATCGTCTCCCGGTGGCCGATTCAACCTATCAGGAAAGAATCTCTCGAGCGGCGCTCAGGCCATAGCCCTGAACGCTCGGGCCGACCTTCGCGCCATCCAAGGACGCGAGCTCCCATCCGCGATGGTTCGATGACAGCGCTCGTCGAACCAACCAGTTCAGGCATACGGCGCACAATGACTTCCAAAAAAACAGCCACTGCGGTATCCGATCTGACCCTGAGCCCGGCCGCCAACGGCCCTGAAGCCTCGAAACCACCGAGTAGCTCGCGTCCCCTGTCGACTCAGCAGTATCTGTATTTCACCGAAACCAACACCGATCGGATCCTCGACAACCTCGATGGCCTGCGCGACGCGGTGTTTCCGCGACCGCCCCATCTGGTAGAAGACGAGAACGATCGAGCCCAGCAGGAGTTCCCGTCGGTGTGCCTGATCGGTCTGGGACGCTGCGGCTCCAACATCGCCCTGGACGTGGCAGAACTGGTGTACAACGCCCGCAAGTTCTACCTCAACGAATTCAACGCTGAAGACAAGGGCTACAGCGACAAGGGCTACAGCCCCGCGCAGTGGATCCGCAACAACCTGCGCCTGGGCAGCAGCAAGGCCAGCAAACCGGTGTTCCTGGTGGAACCGCTGGTGATGCTCGGCGACTTGGACAAGGACATCGCCGGGCGTATCCGTTTCTCGCGCAAGGGCGAGAAAAGCGGCTTTTTACGCGACTACAGCAAAATGAAGATCATGGACCTCTCGGAGGTCCACGCCGGTGGCGCCGGTAACGCGCCGATCCTGGGCCAGTACCTGGCCAAGATCATCCTGAACAAGGACACCCAGCGATTCTCCAGCCCCGACTGGAAGATGATCCACTCGTACCTGATCGACAGCTGTGGCATCAAGGCCAACCAGTCGCGCCTGTACTTCTCGATCTTCAGTGCCGGCGGCGGTACCGGCTCGGGCATGGCCTCGGAGTTCGGCCTGGCCCAGCAATACTCGTACATGAACAAGACGTTCGACACCAAGCCGATGGACGAACACGACAGCAAGAGCGGTCACTCCTTCGTCTTCGAACCGATTTTCACCAGTGGCATCTGCGTGCTGCCGAACATTTCCGACCACCGCAGCGAAATGTCCGAGGCCTTGCACATCAACGCCGGACGCCTGCTGTGCAAATACCTGTCGGAAGAATGGGATTTCTCGTACAACTTCGCCAACGAAGACAGCAGCGAAGCCAGCGTGATGGGCCGTATCCGCCCCTGGAACGCGATGATGCTGATCTCCAACGACATCATGCGCTACGCCGAAGAGAGCGATGACGGCAATATCCAGAACATTGATGTCAATGCCATGGAGAAGCACGCCAACCAGTACATCTCCCAGCAGATCTTCAACATCCTGACGGCCCAGGCGGTCACCACCGACTACGACCAGAACTATTTCCGCCGTGCTGGCATCGACATTGGTGAAACCATTCGCCTGGACGCCAACGACCTGTTCATGAGCCTGGCCGGTCCGGTAGCGATTGCCTACGCCGAGTCCGTCGTCCCGGAAACCCCGGCGCCAAGCGGCGACAAGTTCAAGGTGTTCGAGAAAGAGCCTCCACGCCTGAACATCGACGACCTGTTTTTCCGCTCCATCGACCTGCCGCACTTCAACAAAGTCACCCAAGCCATCGAAGGCATCAGCCTGTTGCCGATCGAATCCAAGCGCTACCGGGCATCCCTTGAGCAGTACAAGAATTCCGGCTACGACGCCGCGGCCCTGCATGACCTGCACTTTTTCAAGAATTGCTCGTCGGTGGTCTCCATCGTCTCCCTGCCCAAGGACTACAAGCTGTCCTACATGGACCTGAATCGGCTCAAGACCCACCTCAACAGCCTGTTCCCCAACACCACCCTCAAACGTTACGCGTTGGTGATCGGCGCGTCGGCCAACCTGTCGCTCACCACCCTGATCGCCAAGAGCCCGTGCCTGTCGGATGATTTCCTGACCCTGATCGTGGCCTTCATCAAACGCTGCTTCGCCCGCAACCCGTACCGCTTCGACGACACCCTGGACAACTCGATCCTGGACTTCATCATCAATGAAGACTTCGACGAAGAACATATCGACGACCTGCTCAACGAATTCGAAAACCCGGCGAAGATCCTCGACACCAACTGGTACGCGATCAAGCCGATGTACGAGAAGAAGTATCGCGAGCTGATTAACGACAAGGACAAGTTCGTCTCGATCAACGACATCCGCCTGTCCCGCGACTGCGTAAAAAAGGCCATCAAATACCTGCGCGAAATCTACCGTCATCGCATTGGCAAGACCAAGGTTATTTCCCTTAATAACCATACGGGCAAGACTTATTGATGTGTGGTGCCCCAATCGCGAGCAGGCTCGCTCCCACATTTGATCGCAGTCTTTCTGAAAGAATGCGGTCCCCTTGTGGGAGCGAGCCTGCTCGCGATGACGGCCTCAGCCACACCGCGAAAACAACATCCAGAAACAATTGAGCAGCCCACCGGCTGCTCCATAAACTGTTCCCGTTACGTATACGTCACCCTCCCCTGTGGCGTTTCGCCACGGCAGGACGCAATCACGCTACTCACCTACACACTTTCTTGCCCATCCGAACACGAACCAACTTGGTGCATCGATCAGTTCGACGCCCTTTCCTGGATCATAATCCAGGGCGAAACCACCACCGCCCAAAGTTGCGGATCGCGTTCCAGAAAATCCAGCGCCCGCGTTTCAGACAGCTTGGCGACCTGGTCGGCGGCCAGCCAGGCGGCGACTTTGGTACCTTCATCCTGGGCGACGGCTTCGGCGGCGGCGATCAAATCCAGGGCCGGATCGACCCACAATAGGGCACCCTTGGCAAAGAACGGCTCCAGCTCTTTCCAGGTGATCGATGCGGTTTCACCAAGCAATTTGGCATAGAGGGTGCTAGGTTCTTGATTCATGGGACCTGTCCGGAAAAGAAATCGGCGCGAATGATAACGTCGGTGGTCTGGTAGAAAAACCCGGTAGCAATTGCAGTACCGATTGAAAAGTGCAGGAAAGCCAAGGATTGCCGATTTGACCGGACGAACCCCGCCGCTATTCTGTCTTTTTCTTTCAATTACGCGACACCCTCAGGTTTTGCCCCCAAGCGCCAGCTTCCCTTGCCAACAATCGGCGCTCTACACTGTACCGGTACAGTTGCCGGGGGCATTTTCCGCGGGGGTATCGAAGATATCTGACCCGGTTCTGCTGCTACGGCGCCAGGGCTATAAAAACTACAACAGCATGAGTGGAGCACTATGACTAAGGCTACTAAGCAGATTTCCAAACTGTTTGCCGCTATGGTTCTGGCCGGGGTTGCCAGCCATTCGTTTGCCGCCGACACCATCAAGATCGGCATCGCCGGCCCAAAAACCGGCCCTGTAGCCCAATACGGCGACATGGAGTTCAGTGGCGCCAAAATGGCCATCGAACAAATCAACGCCAAGGGCGGCGTCAACGGCAAGCAACTCACCGCCGTTGAATACGATGACGCCTGTGATCCAAAACAAGCGGTCGCGATCGCGAACAAAGTCGTCAACGACGGCGTCAAGTTCGTGGTCGGCCACCTGTGCTCCAGCTCCACCCAGCCGGCTTCGGATATCTATGAAGACGAAGGCGTGATCATGATCACCCCGGCCGCTACCAGCCCGGACATCACCGCTCGCGGCTACAAAATGGTCTTCCGCACCATCGGCCTGGACAGCGCCCAAGGCCCTGCGGCCGGTAACTACATCGCCGACCACGTCAAGCCGAAAGTCGTTGCGGTCCTGCACGACAAGCAGCAGTACGGTGAAGGCATCGCCAGCGCCGTGAAGAAAACCCTCGAAGGCAAAGACGTCAAGGTTGCCGTCTTCGAAGGCGTGAATGCCGGCGACAAAGACTTTTCCTCGATAATCGCCAAGCTCAAGCAAGCCAACGTCGACTTCGTCTACTACGGCGGCTACCACCCTGAGCTGGGCCTGATCCTGCGTCAATCCCAGGAAAAAGGCCTGAAAGCCAAGTTCATGGGTCCGGAAGGCGTGGGTAACGACTCCATCTCGCAAATCGCCAAGGAGGCTTCCGAAGGCCTGCTGGTGACCCTGCCGAAATCCTTCGACCAGGATCCGGCCAACATGGCCCTGGCTGAAGCGTTCAAGGCCAAGAAAGAAGACCCGAGCGGTCCGTTCGTGTTCCCGTCCTACTCCGCTGTCCAGGTGATTGCCGGTGGTATCGCAGCCGCCAAGAGCGAAGACACAGCCAAAGTGGCTGAAGCCATCCACGCCGGCACCTTCAAGACGCCAACCGGCGACCTGAGCTTCGACGAGAAAGGCGACCTGAAGGACTTCAAGTTCGTGGTCTACGAGTGGCATTTCGGCAAACCTAAAACCGAAGCCTCGCCTCAGTAAGGCCTGGCCTGACTGACTGCCAATAAAGCCCACGGCGTGCCGTGGGCTTTGTTTTAAATGTATTGGGCCGCGCTGGCGTGATCCGCCAGTCTCCCCACCTGAAAATCTCAAAACCGTCATCAGCGGTTCGCTGGCAAACCTCGTGTTCGAAGTGGATGCAGATCTGCGGGACCCGGGCGGGAAAATGACTCCACCAGTGAAATGCGTATCAGGTTTTTAGGAGCGCTGTAATGCCTGACATCTATCACTTCTTCCAACAGCTGGTTAACGGCCTGACCGTTGGCAGCACGTATGCCCTGATCGCCATCGGCTATACGATGGTTTACGGCATCATTGGAATGATCAACTTCGCTCACGGCGAGGTGTACATGATCGGCTCCTACGTGGCGTTCATCGCCATCGCCGGGCTGGCCATGATGGGACTCGACAGTGTCCCGCTGTTGATGACCGCGGCTTTCATCGCGAGCATCGTGGTTACCAGTTCCTATGGCTACAGCATCGAACGGATCGCCTACCGCCCCTTGCGCGGCAGCAACCGTCTGATCCCGCTGATTTCCGCCATCGGCATGTCGATCTTCCTGCAGAACACTGTTCTGCTTTCGCAAGACTCCAAGGACAAATCCATTCCCAACCTGATTCCGGGTAACGTTACCTTCGGGCCAGGGGGGGCACAGGAAGTGCTGATTTCCTACATGCAAATCGTGGTGTTCGTGGTGACCCTGGTCGCCATGCTCGGCCTGACGCTGTTCATCTCCCGTTCCCGCCTGGGCCGCGCCTGCCGCGCCTGCGCCGAAGACATCAAGATGGCCAACCTGCTGGGCATCAACACCAACAACATCATTGCCCTGACCTTCGTCATCGGTGCGGCCCTGGCGGCCATCGCCGCGGTGCTGTTGAGCATGCAATATGGCGTGATCAACCCCAACGCCGGTTTCCTCGTGGGCCTGAAAGCCTTCACCGCCGCGGTTCTGGGCGGCATCGGCAGCATCCCCGGCGCGATGCTCGGCGGGCTGGTGCTGGGCGTGGCGGAAGCCTTTGGCGCCGACATCTTCGGCGACCAGTACAAGGACGTCGTGGCATTCGGCTTGTTGGTTCTGGTTCTGTTATTCCGGCCGACCGGCATCCTGGGCCGCCCGGAGGTTGAGAAAGTATGACTAGACATCTCAAATCGGCGCTCTTCAGCGCGCTGCTGGTCTGGGCCGTGGCCTACCCGGTACTCGGTCTTAAACTGACCATCGTCGGCATCAACCTGGAAGTACACGGCTCCAGCCCGGCCATCCTGGCGACCATCGCCGTGTGTTCGCTGCTGATGTTCCTGCGCGTGCTGTTCAGCACGCAGATCAGCGCCATGTGGAAGTCCTCGCCCGGCCTGCCGGCGATCCCGGCCAAGGCCAGCAATTTCCTGACCCTGCCGACCACCCAGCGCTGGATCATCCTGGCCCTGGTCGTCCTGGCACTGGTCTGGCCGTTCTTCGGCTCTCGCGGCGCGGTGGACATCGCCACACTGATCCTGATCTACGTGATGCTCGGCCTCGGCCTGAACATCGTGGTGGGCCTGGCTGGCCTGCTGGACTTGGGTTACGTCGGTTTCTACGCCGTCGGGGCCTACAGCTATGCGCTGCTGTCCCACTACTTCGGCCTGAGCTTCTGGATCTGCCTGCCAATCGCCGGGATGATGGCAGCCACCTTCGGGTTCCTGCTGGGCTTCCCAGTGCTGCGCTTGCGCGGTGACTACCTGGCGATCGTGACCTTGGGGTTCGGCGAGATCATCCGCCTGTTCCTGCGAAACCTCACCGGCATCACCGGTGGCCCGAACGGCATCAGCAACATCGAGAAGCCGACATTCTTCGGCTTGACCTTCGAGCGTAAAGCCGCCGAAGGCCTGCAGACCTTCCACGAGTACTTCGGCCTGCAATACAACTCGATCAACAAGGTGATTTTCCTTTACCTGGTTGCCCTGTTGCTGGCCCTGGCCGCGCTGTTCGTCATCAACCGCCTGCTGCGCATGCCCATCGGGCGCGCCTGGGAGGCGTTGCGTGAAGACGAAATCGCCTGTCGTGCCCTGGGTCTCAACCCAACCGTGATCAAATTGTCGGCCTTTACCCTCGGCGCTGCGTTCGCCGGTTTTGCCGGCAGTTTCTTCGCCGCCCGCCAGGGTCTGGTGACGCCGGAATCCTTCACCTTCATCGAGTCGGCGATCATCCTCGCCATCGTGGTGCTGGGCGGGATGGGCTCGCAGTTGGGCGTGATCCTGGCGGCCATCGTGATGATCCTGCTGCCCGAAATGATGCGTGAGTTCAGCGAATACCGCATGTTGATGTTCGGCGCTTTGATGGTGCTGATGATGATCTGGCGTCCTCAAGGTCTGCTGCCTATGCAACGCCCCCACATGGAGCTGCGCAAATGAGCCGCGAGATTCTGAAAGTCGAAAACTTGAGCATGCGCTTCGGCGGTCTGCTGGCGGTCAATGGTGTGGCCCTGACCGTGAAAGAAAAACAGGTAGTCGCCCTGATCGGGCCCAACGGCGCGGGCAAGACCACCGTGTTCAACTGCCTGACCGGCTTCTACCAACCTACCGGCGGCACTATCCTATTGGACGGCGAGCCGATCCAGGGCCTGCCCGGTCACCAGATCGCCCGCAAGGGTGTGGTGCGCACCTTCCAGAACGTGCGGCTGTTCAAGGACATGACGGCGGTCGAAAATCTGTTGATCGCCCAGCATCGTCACCTGAACACCAACTTCCTTGCCGGCCTGTTCAAGACCCCTGCGTTCCGCAAGAGCGAACGCGAGGCCATGGAGTTCGCCGAGTATTGGCTGGAGAAGGTCAACCTCAAGGAGTTCGCCAACCGTACCGCCGGGACGCTGGCCTACGGTCAACAACGGCGCCTGGAAATCGCCCGCTGCATGATGACCCGTCCGCGGATCCTCATGCTCGACGAACCGGCCGCCGGCCTGAACCCGAAGGAAACCGAAGACCTCAAAGCGCTGATCGGCGTGCTGCGCGAGGAGCACGACGTCACCGTGCTGCTGATCGAGCACGACATGAAGCTGGTCATGAGCATTTCCGACCACATCGTCGTGATCAACCAGGGCACACCGCTGGCCGATGGTTCACCGGAACAGATCCGAGACAATCCTGAAGTGATCAAAGCCTATCTGGGGGAAGCGTAAATGCTGCAATTCGAAAACGTTTCCACCTTCTACGGCAAGATCCAGGCCTTGCACAGCGTCAACGTCGAAGTCCGCCAGGGCGAAATCGTGACGCTGATTGGTGCCAACGGCGCCGGCAAATCCACCCTGCTGATGACGCTCTGCGGTTCGCCCCAGGCCCACAGCGGCAGCATCCGCTACATGGGTGAGGAGCTGGTGGGCCAGGACTCATCACGGATCATGCGCAAGAGCATCGCGGTGGTGCCGGAAGGTCGTCGGGTATTTGCCCGGCTGACCGTGGAAGAAAACCTCGCCATGGGCGGATTCTTCACCGACAAGGGCGATTTTCAGGAACAAATGGACAAGGTCCTGCACCTTTTCCCACGCCTGAAAGAGCGCTTTAGCCAGCGCGGCGGCACCATGTCCGGCGGTGAACAGCAAATGCTCGCCATCGGCCGTGCACTGATGAGCAAGCCCAAGCTGCTGCTGCTCGACGAGCCTTCCCTGGGCCTGGCACCGATCATCATCCAGCAGATCTTCGACATCATCGAACAACTGCGCAAGGATGGCGTGACGGTGTTCCTGGTGGAGCAGAACGCCAACCAGGCGCTGAAAATCGCCGACCGGGCGTACGTGCTGGAGAATGGTCGCGTGGTGATGCAAGGTACCGGTGAAGCCCTGCTGACCGATCCGAAAGTGCGCGAGGCGTACCTGGGCGGTTGAATCCGTTGCGATGAAAGAAACGGCCTTCGGGCCGTTTTTTTTGTGGGAGCAAGGCTTGCCCGCGCTGAAGGCGATGCGTTTTTTCAGCAATCGAGGCGCCTGTTTCACGAGCAAGCTTTGCTCCCACACCGTCAACTCTCAACTCATTGGGTTTCGGGGGTAAACAAAAAAAATCGAGGCCCCGCTGTAACACTCGTCCACCTCCCCTCTCTAGTTCAGTAGACCGGCGCTAACGCCGGTTCATTTCCCTGAATGACTGGAGAATCATCATGACTGCTTCGACCCGCACCCTGTCCGCCACCGCCCTGATCCTGGCCCTGGGTTCCGCCCTGAGCATGACAGCCGTCTCGACCGTCCACGCAGCCGACGACACCATGGAAAAATGCTTCGGCGTTGCCCTCAAAGGCAAGAACGACTGCGCCGCCGGCGCCGGCACCACCTGCGCCGGTACAGCAAAAATGGACTATCAGGGCAACGCCTGGAAATCGGTACCCAAAGGCACTTGCACCACCATGGAAAGCAAAACCTCCCCGACTGGTTTCGGCCAACTCGAAGCCTTCAAAGCCAAGTCTTGATCGCATCTGCCTGAGGCCCGTCACCATGTTGACTACCCCTACCCTCGCCACAGATAACCGGCTGCCGCCAAGGGCAGGGTTGGGGCTCAAGAGCGAGCATTTTCGTGAGGTGCTCCAGACCCGACCGGACCTGGGCTTTTTCGAAGTGCACGCGGAAAACTACATGGTGGCCGGTGGGCCGCTTCATCACTTCCTGGGGCGGATACGCGAACAGTACCCGCTGTCGCTGCACGGCGTCGGCCTGTCTATCGGTGGGGAGGGGCCCCTGGATGTCGCGCATTTGCAGCGCCTGGCCGCATTGATCGAACGCTATCAGCCCCAATCCTTTTCCGAACACCTGGCCTGGTCCAGCCACGGCCCGATGTTTCTCAACGACCTGCTCCCCCTGGCCTACGACGAAGCGACCCTCGACCGTGTCTGCGAACACGTCGACCAGGTGCAGTCGAGCCTCAAACGTACGCTGTTGCTGGAAAACCCGGCGACCTATCTGGCGTTCGAAGCCTCGACACTCGACGAGCCACACTTCATTAGCGAAGTCATTCGTCGCACCGGCTGCGGTCTGCTGTTGGATGTGAACAATGTCTACGTTTCGTGCGTCAACCACTGCCGCGATCCGCAGGCCTACCTCGATGCCCTCCCCCTGCAAGCGACCGGTGAAATCCACCTGGCCGGCTTTGCCGAAGACACCGACAGCCTTGGCGAGCGTCTGTTGATAGACGACCACGGCGCGCCAATCGACAACGCAGTCTGGCAACTGTACCTCAAGGTTCTGGAGCAGATCGGGCCGGTAGCCACCTTGATCGAGCGCGACAACCACATCCCCCCATGGGAGGTGCTGTTGGCCGAAGCGCGTCAGGCCGATCAACTTTTAAATACCGCAGGAGTCCGGTCATGAGCGGGCAGCGCGCATTCGCCGCCGCCCTGCTCGACCCGCGCAAGGCGTGCCCCTGCGGCCTGATCAGCGCCAACGGCGCCGACCCACAGAGCCGCTTCGCGGTGTACCGCAACAACGTGCTCAGCTCATTGATCAACGCCCTGGCCGACAATTACCCGGTGGTGGCGCAACTGGTGGGCGAGGATTTTTTCCGAGGCATGGCTGGGGTCTACGTCCAGTCGGCGCCACCGCGAAGCCCGGTGATGAGCGACTACGGGGATGATTTTGCCGGGTTCATCGAACGCTTCGAACCCGCCGCCTGCGTACCGTACCTGGCAGATGTCGCCCGACTGGAGCGACTGCAGGTGCAAGCCTGGCATGCCGCCGACGCCGAGCCCATGGCCGGAGAACGGATCATCGAGGCGCTGTCGTCCCCCACACAGCCAAGGCATCTGAAGATCGGCCTGCACCCGTCACTGCGGCTGCTGCAATCGCCCTTCGCCGTGGTGACGATCTGGGCCGCCCATCAGCACGAGACGCCCGTGCCGTTCGAGGCGTTTGTTGCACAAAACGCCTTGGTGCTGCGCAACGACCTCGACGTCCAAGTGTTCGCGATCGATCACGCGGCCCATGAGTTCATCACCGCCCTGCAACAAGGGCTGTCCCTGACCACTGCCATTGAAGCCTCAATCGACCTCGACCTGGAACAGACCCTGGCGGGGCTCATTCGCCACAGAGCTATCACTCATCTCCTAGCTGAACAGGTGTCCCCATGAACGCCCTGATTGCCGGTTCCATTCAATGGCTGGAGAAAATCCCCCACAGTCTGATCGCCTTCATCGCGCGATTCTCGATTGCCGCGGTGTTTTGGAAATCCGGCCAGACCAAAATCGAAGGCCTGGCCATCGACCTGTTCGACGGCACCTTCCAGATCGGTCTGCCACGGCTGGCGGACTCGACCATTCCCCTGTTCAAAAGCGAATATGCCCTGCCGTTGCTGTCGCCGGAACTGGCTGCGTACCTGGCGGCCTCTGCCGAGCATGTGTTCCCGGTCCTGATCCTGCTTGGCCTGGCGACACGCTTTTCAGCGCTGGCCTTGCTGGGCATGACGGTGACCATCCAGTTGTTCGTCTACCCGGGCGCCTACCCGACCCACGGCACGTGGGCGGCGGTATTGCTCTACCTGATGGCCCGTGGGCCTGGGGTGTTGTCAATCGATCACCTGATTGCCAAGCGTTACGCCCGCTGATTGCGACTAGAAACTCCCACAAGGGCTATCCAATGGGTTGAGCCCCTTGTTACTTGAGCCGATCCAACACCTCACCACTGCGCTTGAACCAGTCGATCAAATAGTCAGCCAGCACTTGGGTGCGCTTGGGCAGTCCACCCTGGTACGGGTGCACCAGGTACATCGGCATGCGCCGGGTCTGGTAGTCGCGCAGCAACCAGTGCAGGCGTCCGTCGGCCAACTCTTCATGCAGCAGGTACGACGGCAGCCGGGCGATCCCGGCGCCGGCCAGGGCAGCTTTTTTCAACAGGCTGTAGTGATTACTGGCGAACGGCCCCGACACTCGGACCCGTAGCAGTTCGTGTTGCTGGTGGTAAAGCCATTCTTCCCGGCCGCTGTAGTGGCTGTTGAGCAGGCAACGGTGCTCGGCCAGGGCCAGGGGCGTCTCGGGTTCGCCATAGCGCTCAAGGTAGGCCTGGCTGGCGCAGGTCATTTCGTGCCACGCCAGCAACGGCCGGGCCACCAGCCGCTCATCGATGGCGGCATCGGAGCGTATCGCCAGGTCGAAGCCATCGCGGGTCAGGTCTCGGTAACCGTTGTTGAGCTCGAGTTCAATCTGCACGTTGGGATACCTGCCAGCGAACTCCATCAGCAAGCCTTCGAAGAAAGTTTCGCCCAACGAAACCGGAACCGTCATACGCACCGGTCCGGAAATATCGTCCTTCAACCGGGCCAAAGCCTGACGTGCCCTTTGCACCTGCACCAGCAGCGCCTGGGCCTGGGGCAGCAACGCCGCCCCCGCCGCCGAGAGGCTCAGGCGCCGCGTAGTGCGTTGCAGCAACACCACCGAAAACCGCCTCTCCAACAGACTGATG
Source organism: Pseudomonas sp. RL_5y_Pfl2_73 (assembly GCF_963970515.1). Taxonomy (NCBI): domain Bacteria; kingdom Pseudomonadati; phylum Pseudomonadota; class Gammaproteobacteria; order Pseudomonadales; family Pseudomonadaceae; genus Pseudomonas; species Pseudomonas sp. RL_5y_Pfl2_73. Next base: position 139,061 of record NZ_CAXAPD010000002.1, read on the forward strand.
CGCTTGGACAACTGGCCCTTGCTGCACCCCAACTGCTGGGCCGCCAAGGTGAAACTGCCAGCCTCCATCAACACGGCAAACGCCGCCAGGTCATCCATTTCGCTCATTGGATTGTTTCCAATTGAAAACCAAAGGTTGCCTATTAGCATGATTATCAGCACAAAGAACCTCTCTAGACTGAAAACTCATTCAATCCTTTGAGGAACAGCTCATGAAAATCCTGTTGATCGGCGCCAACGGCACCCTCGGTTCGGCCATCGATCACGAACTATCACCGCGCCACGAAATCGTGCGGATCGGCCGCCACAGCGGTGAACTGCAGGTGGATATCAGCGACAGCGCCTCAATTCGCGCGCTGTTCGCAAAGACCGGCCCTTTTGATGCCCTGGTTTGCGCCGCCGGCAACGTCACCTTTACGCCCCTGGACGACATGACCGAAGACAGCTTTGCCCTGGGTTTGAAAGACAAGCTGATGGGCCAGGTCAACCTGCTGCTGATCGGTCGCGAATTCGCCAACGACGGTGCGTCCTTCACCTTCACCACCGGCGTCCTCAGCCACGATCCGATCAAAAGTGCTGCTTCAGCGGCCCTGGTCAACGGCGCCCTGGACAGTTTCGTGCGCGCCGCAGCAATCGAATTGCCACGGGGCTTGCGGGTCAACTCGGTGAGCCCGAACGTGTTGCTGGAAGCCATGGACACATACGCCCCATACTTTCGCGGCTACAAACCCGTCCCGGCCGCCGATGTCGCATTGGCCTACGCCAAGAGTGTCGAAGGCCTGCAAACCGGTCAGACCTTTCACGTGGGCTAACCGACGCCCTACCCGTAGGAGCTGCCGCAGGCTGCGATCTTTTGATCTTTTGATCTTTTGATCTTTGGTCTTTCACTCAAGACTCAATTGCCAGGGGAAAGATCGCAGCCTCGTTGCACTCGACAGCTCCTACACAGCTCCCACGCAACTTCTATGGGTTGTGGTGTGGGATCAGTCTGAGTAACGTGGCGGCACTTGTCTGGAGACCCAATGATGCGTGCCGCCCGCTCCCTGCTGTTTGTCGCCCTCCTGCCGCTGTTCAGCGGCTGCCAATTGCTCGATGCCCCTCGTCAGAGCGCCTCCCACGCCGGCCAGACGCGCATGCAGGGCGAGCTGACGGCAGCCGATGGCAAGCTGGTGTTCCAGCCGTGCCAGGAACAGCGCCGCTACATCGTCAACGACAGCGGTGGCACCAGCGTGCTGCAGCAGGCCGCCGGTCTGGCCGATGACCAGGGCAAACTGTTTGCCGATGTGCGCGGCCCTATCGTCTCCAGCACAGTGGCTGGCACCGACAGCCAGTTGGACCTGGAGCAGTTGTATCGCCTGGAGCGCTCGGGCAGCGCTTGCGAGGACGTTAATTTCAAACGATTGGTCTTGCGTGCCGCCGGTCACGGCCCGGAATGGAACCTCAAGGCCAGCGGCAAGGGCATGGTGCTTGAGCGTGAAGGCGAACCGACGCTGGCGGTGCCTTACCTTGAAGAACAACTGGGCGATGGCCGCTTCAATCTCAGCACCGAAGCCAACGGCCAGAAGGTCGAGCTCTGGCTGGCCGCTCAGCGCTGCGTCGACAGCGTCAACGGCAGTGTGCAGCACATGAGCGCCGAACTGCGGGTCAATGGCCAGGTCCAGCGTGGCTGCGCCTACTTCGGTGGCGCACGCAACGACTGATTCGCCGGTTTTGGCTTATAATCGCCGGTTCACGCCCTGGTGCAGTTGTGCATCCCGCGAACCGGATCCCACCATGTTACGAATCACCGAACTCAAGCTGCCGATCGACCACCCAGAAGAAGACCTGCGCCCCGCCATCGTGCAGCGCCTGGGCATCGCCAGCGATGACCTGCTCGACTTCACCTTGTTCAAGCGCAGCTACGACGCGCGCAAGAAATCCTCCGAACTGTGCTTCATCTACACCATCGATCTGACGGTACGCGACGAAGCCAGCCTGCTGCGCAAGTTCGCCGATGACCGTAACGTCAACGAGGCGCCGGATGTCAGCTATAAAGTGGTGGGCCAGGCACCGGCTGACCTGAGCGAGCGGCCGATCGTGGTCGGCTTCGGCCCGTGCGGGATCTTCGCCGCCCTATTGCTGGCGCAGATGGGCTTCAAGCCGATCATCCTCGAGCGTGGCCCGCAAGTGCGCCAGCGCACCAAGGACACCTGGGGCCTGTGGCGCAAAAGCGTGCTCAACCCCGAATCCAACGTGCAATTTGGTGAAGGCGGCGCCGGGACGTTTTCCGACGGCAAGCTCTACAGCCAGATCAAGGATCCGAAATTCCTTGGTCGCAAGGTTCTGCACGAATTCGTCAAGGCCGGTGCGCCGGAAGAAATCCTCTATGTCAGCAAGCCGCACATCGGCACGTTCCGTCTGACAGGTGTGGTGGAAACCATGCGTGAGCAAATTCGCGCCCTGGGCGGCGAAGTGCGCTTCCAGCAGCGGGTCACCGATGTGCTGATCGAGGACGGCCAACTGCTCGGCGTCGAACTGGCCAGCGGCGAACAGATTCATTCGAAACATGTGATCCTGGCTCTGGGCCACAGTGCCCGGGACACCTTCCGCATGCTCCACAGCCACGGCGTGTACATGGAAGCCAAGCCGTTCTCGGTGGGTTTCCGTATCGAACACCCGCAATCGCTGATCGACAGCGCGCGCCTGGGCAAGTATGCCGGCCACCCGAAACTTGGGGCCGCCGACTACAAGCTGGTGCACCACGCCAAGAATGGTCGTTCGGTGTACAGCTTCTGCATGTGCCCGGGCGGCACCGTGGTGGCCGCGACGTCCGAGCCGAACCGCGTCGTGACCAACGGCATGAGCCAGTATTCGCGCAACGAGCGTAACGCCAACTCCGGCATCGTCGTCGGCATTACCCCGGAAGTGGATTATCCGGGTGGCCCGCTGGCCGGGATCGAGTTGCAGGAGCGCCTGGAATCCCACGCTTACGTACTCGGCGGCAGCAATTACGAGGCCCCGGCGCAACTGGTGGGTGATTTCATCGCTGGCAAGCCGTCTACAGCACTGGGCAGCGTCGAACCGTCCTACAAGCCAGGGGTGTCCCTGGGTGACTTGGCCCTGGCTCTGCCGGATTTCGCCATCGAAGCCATCCGCGAAGCCTTGCCGGCGTTCGAGAAACAGATTCGCGGTTACTCGCTGCACGACGCCGTGCTGACCGGCATCGAAACCCGCACCTCATCGCCCCTGCGCATTACCCGCAACGAATCGCTGCAGAGCCTGAACGTCAAGGGCCTGTTCCCGGCCGGAGAAGGCGCCGGTTATGCTGGCGGGATCCTGTCGGCGGGCGTGGACGGGATCCGGATTGCCGAGGCGGTGGCGCGGGATATCCTCGGCCTCGAGGCCTGACACCTCCCCACTGTGGGAGAGCCTTTGTGGGAGCTGGGCTTGCCCGCGATGCAAGCAACTCGGTCTATCAGGTGAACCGAGGTGATGCTATCGCGGGCAAGCCAGCTCCCACACAAGCCCGCTCCCACAAAAAACCTCAGTGTCTTCGGGGTCAGATATTGGCCCGCAACACACTCTCCGGCAGCGCCTCGCCCCGTTCCACACACGCCGCCACGATGTCCATCAGCCCACTCAGCTCATACCCCTGGGCCTTGAGCCACGCTGGGTCGTAATAGGTCGTGGCGTAGCGCTCACCACCATCACACAAAATCGCCACGATCGACCCCGACTCTCCCGCATCCACCATCTGCCGGGCCGCCATGAGTGCGCCGATCAGATTGGTACCGGTGGACCCGCCGACCCGTCGTCCCAAGCGTAGGGCCAGGTAATGCATGGCCGCCAATGACAAGGCGTCCGGGACCTTGACCATCGCATCGATGACTTTCGGCAAGAACGACGCTTCGACCCGTGGCCGGCCGATGCCTTCGATGCGTGAACCGCAATCCAGGCGCAGGCTGGCATCGCCGCTGCGGTAATAGTCGAAGAACACCGAACGCTCGGCGTCAGCACACAGCACGCGGGTACCGTGCTGGCGATAACGCACGTAGCGCCCCAGGGTGGCGGTGGTGCCGCCAGTGCCGGGGCTTGAAATCAACCAGCTCGGCTCCGGGTGCCGCTCGAAGCGCATCTGCTGGAAGATCGACTCGGCAATATTGTTGTTGGCCCGCCAGTCCGTGGCGCGCTCGGCATAGGTGAATTGGTCGATGAAATGCCCATCATGCTCGTGGGCCAGGCGTTCGGACTCGGCGTATATCTGCGTGGGATCGTCCACCAGATGACTCTGGCCGCCATAGAAAGCGATCTGTGCGATTTTTTCCCGGGAGGTGGTCGCCGGCATCACTGCAATGAACGGCAAGCCCAGCAACCTGGCGAAATAAGCCTCGGAAATCGCCGTCGAGCCGCTGGAAGCCTCGATCACCGGCGCACCGGGCTTGAGCCAACCGTTACACAACGCGTAGAGAAACAGCGAACGAGCCAGTCGGTGCTTGAGGCTGCCGGTGGGATGGCTGGACTCATCCTTGAAATACAGTTCGATGCCCGGCAGGCCAGGCAGCGGCAGCGGAATCAGGTGGGTATCGGCGCTGCGCTGGAAGTCAGCCTCGATGATGCGGATCGCTTCGCGCACCCACTGGCGATGGTCATTCATGGTGTTTTCTCACTGGCTCGGTTCGACGCGGGGAAACCTGATGGTCATGCAGGTGCAACTTGGTCTCGGAAAACCAGTCGCAAGCTTAGGAAAAAACCGACATCGCGCACAGGTACAGCTAAGGTCCAATATGGCCCATAACTGCCCGACTGCGTGGAGCAGGCGTTGTAACGATATATAACAAAAAAGAATATAACTTTTGTTTTAACAACTAACAGTACGAGTTAGGGTGTGCCATCTTTTTGATTCAATGAATGGAGAGCGATCGTGGCTCTACGCAATTCTCTGACCCGTTTTTTCCAACTGGAGGCTGCCAGTGGCCTACTGCTGATCGCCGCCGCCCTGCTGGCCCTGGCCATCAATAATTCGCCGCTGTCCTGGCTGTATAACGGCCTGCTGGACACCCCGGTGGTCGCCCAGGTCGGCGCGTTGAAGATCGCCAAGCCCTTGTTGCTGTGGATCAACGACGGCCTGATGGCGATGTTCTTCCTGCTCATCGGCCTCGAAGTCAAGCGAGAGGTCCTCGGCGGGCAACTGTCGAAACCGTCGCAAATCGTCTTGCCGGGTGCGGCGGCGATTGGCGGCATGGTGGTGCCGGCGCTGATCTACTGGTTCCTCAACCGCGACAATCCCCCCGCCCTCTCCGGCTGGGCTATTCCGACGGCCACCGACATCGCGTTCGCCCTCGGCGTGCTGGCCTTGCTCGGCAAGCGGGTACCGGTGTCGCTCAAGCTGTTCCTGATGACCCTGGCGATCATCGACGACCTGGGCGCCATTATCATCATCGCGATCTTTTACTCCGGCGCCCTGTCCACCCTGTCGCTCATACTGGCGGCAACCTGCATCGCCACGCTGGTGGCGTTGAATCGGATGGGCGTGGTCAAGCTAGGGCCCTACATGCTTGTCGGCTTGATTCTGTGGGTCTGCGTGCTCAAGAGCGGTGTCCATGCCACCCTAGCCGGGGTGACCCTGGCGTTCTGCATCCCGCTGCGCACGAAAAACGCCGAGACTTCGCCGCTGCTGAGTCTGGAACATGCGCTGCATCCCTGGGTGGCCTATGGCATCCTGCCGCTGTTCGCCTTCGCCAACGCAGGCCTATCCCTGAGCGGCGTCACCGTCGAAAGCTTCACCCATCATGTGCCAATGGGCATTGCCATTGGCCTGTTGCTGGGCAAGACCGTCGGCGTCTTCGGCCTGACCTGGCTGGCCGTGAAAATCGGCATCGCCAGCCTGCCCCTAGGCGCCAACTGGGGCCAGATACTGGGGGTGGCGATCCTGTGCGGTATCGGGTTCACCATGAGCCTGTTCGTTGGGTCCCTGGCGTTCGAGCCGGGTGTGAGTGACTACGCCGGTATGGACCGGATGGGGATTCTCACTGGTTCGATCCTGGCGGCGTTGCTCGGTTATGCGGTGACGGCGGCGGCCAGTCGCAAGCAGCCTGCATTGCCTGGCTGACTCCTGGCTGCCAGGAGGGGTGTGCATATCCGTTGCTGCGGTAACGGCTGCTTAGGGTTCCGCTCTTACAGCGGGTCACTTTCGACTGGGCCGGCTTCCGGGCTTTTCAAAAGTGACCCGCTGTAAGAGCGGAACCATAAGCCGCCGTTACGCAAAAAACGGATATACACCCCGTCCCCCGAAACGAAGCCATAAAAAACGGCGCGTTCCCATTCAGGAACAAGCGCCGTTTTTTCTCTTACCTAACCAAGCTTAGTGCGATACGCGACTCGTACCACCCACAGTGGAAATACGAACCCGCTCACCCACACGGAACACCTCGTTCTCCTGAACCTGCTGCACATAGGCACGCATGCTACCGTCATCTTCACGAACGGTGATTTCCACGCCCTGGGTACGGGTCAGACCTTCTTCAGTAGCAGAACCAATCAGGCCACCAGCTACCGCGCCGATCACAGCAGCGACAATGCTGCCACGGCCACCACCGATGGCACTGCCGCCGACACCACCCACCACCGCACCGGCTGCACCGCCGATCGGGGTCTTGGTGCCTTCGATCTTGACCGGACGCAAGGATTCGATGGTCCCCATGCGAATCGTCTGCACGCGACGCGCTTCGTCACGGGAGTAGGAGTCACCGGTCAGGCTCGACTGACAACCAGTGAGCAACATCGCCATCGTGGAAAAGGAAGCAACCAGCAAAACAGACTTACGCATAGCATCAACTCCAGAAGACAGGGATTCATTAAACTCCGCAGCTTGACGCCTGTCACGGCCTCGCCGGGATAAAATTGTTTTCATACAGGTGGGATACAGGTGCACCCGAAAAATTCACCAAACAGTAGCGCCAATTTCCGAAACCTGCGTCATCAACCCGGGGATCTTTCATGGATTATTTCATCATCGTCGCGGTCACCGTGGCCGGTTTGTACTTCCACTGGTGGCTGTACGTACGAATCAAACACTGGATGGACCGCGACCTGGCGCTGTCCCTGGCGGGGCAGGATGAGCAGAAGAAGACCTACATGCTGCAACAATTGACCCGCGCCCGGGAGCAAGGGGTCAAGCGCCGGGACTTGCCGCAATGGCTTAAAACCGCTGCGGCAGGTTACCCCGAAGCTAAGGCGCCAGACGCTCGCACGTCCAGTTCGCCCCCTGCAGGCGGTAGTTGAGGCGATCGTGCAGGCGGCTCGGACGACCCTGCCAGAACTCGATGCGCTCGGGCAGCAAACGATAACCACCCCAATGTTCCGGGCAATGCGGTTGGCTGTCACTGAAACGTTGCTCGGTGGCCTTGAGCAGGTCGTCCAGCTCACCACGCCCTGCAATTACCCGGCTCTGGGGTGAAGCCCAGGCGCCGAGACGGCTACCTAGCGGGCGAACCTGATAATAGGCGTCCGACTCCTGCGCGGTGACCTTCACCACTTTGCCCTCGATGCGCACCTGACGCTCCAGGGCTGGCCAGAAAAACGTCATGGCCGCGAATGGATTCGCGGCCAGTTGCTGGCCCTTGGCACTGTCGTAGTTGGTGAAGAACGTGAAGCCCAGGGTGTCCAGGCCCTTGAGCAGCAGGATTCGGCAGTGCGGGCGCCCTTGAGCATCCACCGTTGCCAGGGTCATGGCGTTGGCCTCCACCGGGACCTGCTCGGTTTTCACCGCGTCGGCAAACCATTGGTGGAACAGTGCAAACGGCTCGGCCGGGGCTTGTGCCTCGGTCAAGCCATCGCGGGTGTAGTCGCGGCGCATATCTGCCAGCGGTTGGGTCATGGCGCGTTCCTTGTGGTTAGCCCATCACTGCTTGGGGGTGCCGGCGGCCGCGACTTTCTTGGCACCGGTGGTGGCTTTGGCCGGTTGGGTTTTCTTCGCAGGGGTAGTGGCCTTGGCTGGAGCTTTCTTGGCAGGCGCCTTGGCCACGGCTTTCTTGGCCGGTGCTTTTTTGCTGGTTGGGGTCACGGCTTTTTTTGCCGCAGGTGCTGGAGCCTGGGCCACGGGCTTCACGTCCTGGACCGCCACCAGCCTCACTGGCGCAGGGGCCGGCATGTTGTATTTGCTCAGCAGCGCAACCATGGTGTTGGCCGGTGTGACCAGCAGTTCCACGCGACGGTTCAAGGCACGCCCTTGCACACTGTCATTGGCCGCACGTGGCGCCACTGCGCCCATGCCGCGCAGCATCAGGCGATCACGTTGCAGACCGCTGAGACGGAAAATCGCCGCCACGGACTGGGCACGCTCCTGGCTGAGCTTCAGGTTCGCAGGTGCGGCACCCGAGGTATCGGCGTGACCGAGGATCAGTACGGCGGCCTTGGGGTCGGCTTCAAGGATCTTCGCCACCCGGGTGAACGGCCCTAGGATCACGGGCAGCAGCATGGCTGGGCGGTCCGGGTTGAAGGAGCCGTCCACCGGTGCGGTGACCACCAACACGTTGTCGCGGCGCGACAGTTCGAGCTTGCTGTCCTGGACAGCCTTGCGCAACTTTGGCTCGTAGTCGTCGAGCCAGGCCTGGGTGACTTTCGGATCAGGCATCGGCACCGCTTTGGCGGTTTCCTGATCCTTGCCACCAAACGGCCACCACCACTTGCCGTTGCTTTCGGCTTCGGCCTTGGCCTTGGCCTTGGCAACGGTCGGCGCCTTGGCATCAGGCTTGTCTTGGGACTTGGCGGCATCTTTCTTCGCAACATCGGCCGCATCATCGGAAGAGAACGGCCACCACCCGTGGGTAGCGCTCTGCGCCTTGGCTTGCGGTGCGACGGCGGCCGTTTTCAGAGGCGCCGCTGGCGCCGTTTCCTTGGCCACCACCTTGTCGGAAGAACCGAACGACCACCAGCTACCGCCGCCCTCGGCATCATTTTGTGGGGTTTGTGCGCAACCGGTGATAGCGAAACACAGCGCCAGAGCGAGGGTTTTATTCGATGACATTGGATATCCACAAAATGATCTAAATGAAAAAACAAGGCCATGTTTTGGCCGCATAAACAGTCGTTTGGAAACTGGAAAGGCCACGAGGTTCCGGTGCCCGCCGCCTTCAATGGCGTTTTATAGACAAGTGGCTAGTACCCTCGCAAGGTTCTGCGCACGCGGATCCATCAATACATAAGGTCCGAGCGTGTTGGTCACGAAGCCAAAAGCCACATCATGCTCCGGGTCGGCAAACCCCGTGGAGCCCCCGGCCCCTGGATGACCGAACGCCCGTGGGCCGAGGCCGAAGGTCGCATTCGGCACATCCGGCTGGTCGAGCATGCAACCCAGGCCGAAACGGGTCTGGGTCAACAAAGTCTTGTCCTCGCCAAAGCTGTGCTGGCGAGTCAGTTCGTCGAGCATTTCACCTTCCAACAGGCTGCCGTCCAGCAGCCCCGCATAGAACCCGGCCAGGCTGCGGGCGTTGCCGTGGCCATTGGCCGCCGGTTGCTGCATGCGCCGCCACTCCGGTTTGTTGGTGCTGGTCATGATCGACGGCGGGTTGGTGAAGGCCCGGGTGGTCATGGCCGTGGGTTCGCGCATCGTCACCTGCAACAGGCGTTGGGCCGCGGCATCGCCGACGTTCCCTTTGCCACGGGCGATGTGGGCCACACGATGAAACTCCTCGTCGGCCAGACCAACATGAAAATCCAGGCCCAACGGCTTGGCAACGCGAGCCACGATGGACTCACCCGGGCCACGCCCATCGGCCCTGCGCAGCAGCTCGCCGATCAGCCAGCCATAGGTGATCGCGGCATAACCGTGGCCCTCGCCCGGCGTCCACCAAGGTGTTTCGGCGGCTAGGGCATCGACCATGGTTTGCCAGTCATAAAGCGCTTCGGGCGGCAGCAATTCACTTAGCGCCGGCAGCCCGGCCTGATGGCAGAGCAACTGGCGCAGGGTAATGGATTGCTTGCCGGCTGCGGCAAACTCGGGCCAATAGCGGGCTACCGGGGCATCCAGCTGCAACTTGCCTTCGGCCACCAGTTGCAGGGCGGTGACGGCGGTGAAGGTCTTGGTGCAGGAAAACAGGTTGGCGATGGTGTCGCTGTGCCAGGCTTCATGGCCATCCTTGTCGGCGGTACCGGCCCACAGATCGATCACCGTGCGGCCACCCACCTGGATGCACAACGCCGCGCCGCGCTCCTGGGGATCATCGAACAGCGCCGCGAACGCTTCACGCACCGCCTCGAACTGAAGTTCATAATGGCCTTGAATCTGCACCCGTAACTCCCTTGAAACAAACACTTTTAAGGTGGCTGGTATTGTTTCAGCCATTAAGGGTTTTGGGAACCGCTGAAAGACGGCTGACCGCACTGGCGCCGGCCTTTGTGGCGAGGGAGCGTGCTCCCGCTGGACTGCGTCGTAGGAGCTGTCGAGTGCAACGAGGCTGCGATCTTTCCCCAGACACTTGAATCTCAAGCGAAAGATCAAAATCAAAAGATCGCAGGCTTCGCCAGCTCCTACAGCCTCCAGCGGGAGCAAGCTCCCTCGCCACGGCAAGTCATTGCACGTATCAGGAAATCTCCCGCCGAAACGGCGGCAGCGCGTTGAGGATCGCCTTGCCGTAGCGCTGGGTTACCAGCCTGCGGTCGAGCAAGGTGATGGTGCCGCGGTCTTCTTCGGTGCGCAGCAAGCGGCCACACGCCTGGACCAGCTTCAGCGAAGCGTCCGGTACGGAGATTTCCATGAACGGGTTGCCACCGCGGGCTTCGATCCACTCAGCCAGCGCGGCCTCCACCGGGTCATCAGGGACCGAGAACGGAATCTTGGCGATCACCACGTGCTCGCAATAGGCACCCGGCAAGTCCACGCCTTCGGCAAAACTCGCCAGGCCGAACAGCACGCTGGAATCGCCGCCGTCGACCCGCGCCTTGTGCTTGTTCAGGGTCTCCTGCTTCGACAGATTGCCCTGGATGAACACCTGCTTGCGCCAGTCACGGTCAAGGCCGTCGAACACGTCCTGCATCTGTTTGCGCGAGGAAAACAGCACCAGGGTGCCCCGTGAGCCCTCCACCAGTTCCGGCAGGTCACGGATGATCGCCGCAGTATGGCCGGCGGCATCTCGTGGGTCGGCCTTGAGATCCGGCACCCGCAGCACGCCGGCGTCAGCGTGGTGGAAGGGGCTCGGGACCACAGCGGTCACCGCTTTCTTCGGCAGGCCAGCGCGCATGCGAAAACGGTCGAACGTGCCCAGCGCGGTCAACGTGGCGGAGGTTACCAGCGCGCCGTAGGCCACGTTCCACAGGTTGCGACGCAGCATTTCCGCCGCCAGGATCGGGCTGGCATTGACCTCGATATCGAACAGCGAACCGCTTTCGGCCAGGGTCAACCACCGCGCCATTGGCGGGTTGTCTTCCGGGTCTTCGGCGGTGAAGGCCGTCCACAGTTCCCAGTTGCCTTGTGAGCGGGACAACAGGCTGCCAAACAGCGGGTACCACTCCTCGGCCTGGTTGCTGGCGATTCCGATGTTGACCTCGCCATCCATGCCTTCCTTGAGCAGCTCGGTCAGGCGCGTGAACAAGTCGGTCAGGCGTGCGAAACCTTTCTTGAGTTCGATGCCCATTTCGCGCATGTGCTCGGGAATCACCCCGCCGACAAACCGGTGGCGTGGCCGCTCGCGGCCCTCGACGTCTTCGCCGGGCTTGAAGTCGGCCACTTGCTCGCAAGCGGTGAACATGAACTGCTGGTTCGTCTTGATTTCCCGCGCCAGCTCCGGCACTTGCTCGATGAACTTGCCCAGGTCACCCGGCAATGGATGCTGGGCCAACAGTTTGGTGAGGTTCTTGGCGGTGGTTTCCAGCCAGTCGGCGGTGGAGCGCAGCCGGGTGTAATGGGCGAAATGGCCGATGGCCTTGTCCGGCAGGTGATGGCCTTCGTCGAACACGTAGATCGTGTCGCGCGGATCCGGCAGCACCGCACCACCGCCCAGGGCCAGGTCGGCCAGCACCATGTCGTGGTTGGTGACGATGACATCGACCTTGCCCATGCCTTCGCGGGCCTTGTAGAAGGCACACTGGCCGAAGTTCGGGCAATGCCGGTTGGTGCACTGGCTATGGTCGGTCGTCAGGCGGGACCAGTCGGCGTCTTCCAGGGCCGTGGACCAGCTGTCGCGGTCGCCGTCCCATTTATTGCCGGCCAGCTTCTCGATCATGCTGGTGAACAGCTTCTGGCTGGCCTCATCGACTTCGATCTTGAAGCCTTCTTCTTCGAACAACTGGGCCGTGGCGGTCTGCGCGTGGCCTTCCTGGAGCAACATATCGAGCTTGGACAGGCACATGTAGCGCCCACGGCCCTTGGCCAGCGCGAATGTGAAGTTCAGCCCGCTGTTGCGCATCAGGTCGGGCAGGTCCTTGTAGACGATCTGCTCCTGCAGGGCGACGGTGGCCGTGGCGATCACCAGGCGTTTGCCGGCGGCCTTGGCGGTGGGAATCGCCGCCAGACTGTAGGCCACGGTCTTGCCGGTACCCGTACCGGCCTCCACTGCCACGACGGCGGGCTCGCCACTGCGTCGGCCTTCGTCGTCGGTGTCGATGTCACCCAGGACTTTTGCCACTTCGGCAATCATCAGGCGCTGGCCATATCGCGGCTTGAGGCTCTTGGCTTCGAGAAAACGCGAATAGGCGCCCTGGATAGTGGTTTTGAGTTCGGTGCTGATCATGAATGGTCGGGCGCTAAAAACGCTGGATAAATTTTCAGTGGTTCGGATCGGCGGCTATCATACCCCGCTAATGAATCCTGCGCAGAACGGAGTAACCCAATGACACCCTTTGCCCTCATCTACACCCTGCATCTACTGGCGGCCCTGATCTGGGTCGGCGGTATGTTCTTCGCCTGGATGATCCTGCGCCCCGCCGCAATGACGGCGCTTGAGGGCCCTGCCCGGCTCAAGTTGTGGGTAGAAGTGTTTCAGCGTTTTTTCGTCTGGGTCTGGGTGGCGGTGGTGCTTTTGCCGATCAGCGGCATAGGCCTGATCCATCTGCGCTTCGCCGGTTTCGAAACCGCGCCGCGTTATGTGCAAGTGATGATGGGGTTGTATGTAGTGATGACAGCGCTGTTTATCCGCATCCAGGGCCTGCAACTGCCGGCATTGCGTAATGCCGTGACGGCGCAGGACTGGCCGGTGGGTGCGGCGGTGCTGGGGAAGATTCGCAGGCTGGTAGGGATCAACCTGTTGATCGGGTTGCTGGTGGTGGCGATTGGCGCGGCGCGACCGATGTTCTGAAAAACGTCGGCATCACACAGAACTTGTGGGAGCGGGCTTGCTCGCCAAGGCAGTGGGTCAGTCAATGCTGATTAACCTGACACGCCCTCTTCGCGAGCAAGCCCGCACACATTATGTTCGCCATACGTTCAGAACCGCTGCACCGTCACCGTCCCCGCCGCTCCGGCGGGCCCAGGCTGACCGTCAGCACCAGGACGGCCGCTTTTGCCGCCGTCAGCGGTATAGACCAGGCAGCCCTTGGCCTTGCCCCCCGCCCCAGGTTTACCGCCAGGCCCCGCCGCGCCGCCGGCACCGCCGTCCACCGTCACCTTGACCTGTTCGGCAGGGTAGGCGCGGGGCAGCGCTAGGCGTACCAGCGCACCGGCCGCACCCGGCTGGCCATCGCTGCCATTGCTGCCGTCGGCCCCGCGACCGGCCGAGCCCCAGGTGCAACCCGGCGCCTGGCCATTGGCACCGTCAAGGCCGACGTAACCCGGCGCACCAGTGCCGCCACGGGCGTCCACCGACAACAACGGCGCATTCAACACCTTGAACTGCAGATTGAGATCGCGCCCCGGCCGCGCGGCCTTGGTGTAAGTACCCCGTGCGCCGCGTGAAGTGATCTGGCTGCCCTCGGCCAGCTCGGCCTGGGCCACTTTCATTTGCAATACCTGCTGAGCCGGCACGATGGCGATCCGTGCTTCACGCCCCAGGTGCAATTGGTCGATGGTCAGTTCGGTGACATTGGAAGGCACCAGCAGCGTGCCGTAGTCAGCCACATCCAATCGTTCAAGGGCCAGGGTGCTGGTGGTGTTGGGCAGGCGCATCAACGAATGGCTTTCGACCTGGACCACCTGGGCCGAAGCCCATGGGCATACGAGTGCGGCGAGCAGACACAATTTACGCATGGGAAGCCTCTGGCGCAGTCGGGAGGGTTTGCAAGTGAAAGATACCGAACAGCAGCACTCTGAGGCGATCACTACCAGGCGCGAGGCGGCCACGGAAACTGGCCCTGAACAACAGCAGTTCCAGCAGATGGAGCGCCAGCAAAAAAGCGCCGGCGACGTTGACCAACAAATGCAGCGGATGGACGAACGGCACGACCAGATTGACCAGCAGCACCAGCCAGAACAGCAAGGTCAGCAAGCGCCCCAGCCCCCAAAACACCTTCATACGCCCCCCTGATCGGGAATTATTCTTTGCGCGCACAGTAACGGCTTGCACGCAGGATAAGCCAGAGGGCCAGGCAAATTTAATCTAACCCAAGCCCCGGCCCCCGGATCGCCTCCCCGACGAACCGGCAGCCCTGGCCTGAGCCTCAACGCTGGATATGCAGTTCAACCCGACGGTTTTGCGCCCGCCCTTCGTCGGTCTCATTGTCGGCCACCGGCTCGCTTTCGCCTTTGCCTTCGCTGGTGAGTTTGTCGGGGGGCAGCCCCTGGCTCAGCAAATACTCCACGACACTGCTGGCCCGACGCTCAGACAGCCCCTGGTTATAGGCATCAGTGCCGACACTGTCGGTGTGACCCACCACCCGGATACTGGCGACATTGACATGGCTGAGCTTACCCATCAGCCCATCGAGCTCGCTTCGAGCTTCTGCGGTGAGGTCGGATTTGTCGAAATCGAAGAGTACCTTGCCGGCATCGTTGAGGGTGATGACCTCGCTAGCCGGTGCTTCAGGCTCCACGGGTGGGGCGCTGGCCGGGTATTGCGGCACCGGGCAACCGTGGTGCTCGACCGGGGTATTGGCCGGCGTATCGGGACAACGGTCGCGGCGGTCGAACACCCCGTCGTCGTCTTCATCGCCATCCTGGGCGTAGCAGATCAAACCACCGCCCAGTAGCCCCAGCGCGGCGCCGCCGGCAGCCCAGCCGCTGCTTTCAATGGCCCCCAACCCACCGCCGACCAAGCCGCCGATCAGGCTACAGATTGGCCAGGTGCGTTGATTGAGAGGTGCACTACCGTCGCTGTGAGTGGCGCAACCGGACAACAGACTGCTCGCCAGCAGTACCGGTAAGGCGGCCCTGATTAGAACGTTCATAGTGAAGGCTCCTGTGTCACCGGCCCATACCGGTCACACAGGAGTAAAGACCCGCATCCGCAACTCCACAAGCCTCGGATGGCGAGGGGTTCAGCGGTTTATCTTGATTTCCGTGCGACGGTTCATCGCGCGGCCGTCGGCGGTGTTGTTATCGGCCACCGGCTGGCTTTCTCCGGCGCCGGACACCGAGACAAAACTGGCACGCGGTACGCCATTTTCAACCAGGTATTGCACCACCGAGTTGGCCCGTTTCTCCGACAACCGTTGGTTATAGGCATCGCTGCCGACACTGTCGGTATGACCGGAGACCCGCAATTGCGCGGTGGACGTTTCCTGTTTCAGCCGGGTGGCAACCGTGCTCAGCACATCCTTGTCGACTGGGGTCAGCGTGGCTTTGTTGAACTCAAAGTGCACGTCGCGGATCACGATGGTTTCTTCCTTGACCATTGGAGGCTCTTCAGCCATCGGCGGTGGTGCCGGTGGTGGGCAACCGTCGGCATCGACCTGCACGCCCTTCGGTGTGCCCGGGCACTTGTCGCGGCTGTCCGGCACGCCATCGCCGTCTTCATCGCCATCGCCGTGCACCCAGCAATAAGCCGCCGCCATGCCACCGACGAACAACGCGCCGCCGCCGGCCCAGGAAGTACTTTCGGTGGCGCCCAAGCCTGCGCCGATCACACCGCCGACGGCGGCACAGGTCGGCCAGTCGGTTTTCTGCAAACCTGCGCAACCAGTCAACACACTGGTTAGCAGAACCAGGGGTAACGCTGTCCGAACTATGCTCATCGGGTTTTCTCCTTGAGGGATCGGCTTGTCGCCGATTCAGGGGAGTAAAGACCCGTCTTCGAATCTGCGCCAGCCTGAGCAATCGCGGGTTTTCGCCCCGTGTTTGCGAAGATTCCGCACGTTCAGGGGACAAACCGCTCTAGGCCACGATGTCCGGGCAGGCTATCGTGGTGGTTCTGACAGAGGAACTTCGATGACCGTTGCCATTTCTGCGCGTACGCCCCAGCAAGCCCTGGCGGCCGTGCTTGACCGTTATGCCCCGCAAAAACTGCTATTGATCGGTGCCAGCGGCTTTCCCGCGCTCGAAGCATTCCAGCAGGCCCATCCCGACACCGAAGTGGTCCACGTCGGCCCCGGCGCGCTGCCGGCGGACGTCGCGGCGCGGCGTTTTGACCTGGCTCTGGCGCTCGATTGCCTGGAGCATTTGCCCAAGCGCGAGGGTCTGAACCTGTTGGGTGGCATCCGCAATCTCAATGCCAGCCGCATCGCCGTACTGACAGACCTCAACGCCTGCGGCTGGCAAGAGACGGACTTTTTTTCCCTGGCCCTGCAAGCCAGCGAACGATTCCAGCGCGAAGATCAGGTACTGACACTGTTTACCTACGATCTGCTTGAATACAAACAAGTCCCCGACTGGCTCAACTCGCGCTTTTGGGCCAACCCGGAAAATTTTGGAAAATATTGGTGGTAACCGTGAACACAAGCCTGCACACACCCATTTGCCCCTGCGGCAGTGGCAATTCACTGGACGCCTGCTGCGGCCACTACCACAACGGTCACCCGGCGCCCTGCGCCGAAGCCTTGATGCGCTCGCGCTACAGCGCCTATGTGCTGGGCCTGGTGGATTATCTGGTCGCCACCACCCTGCCCGCCCAGCAGCCTGGTCTCGATCGCCAGTCGATCAGCGAGTGGAGCGCCACCAGCACCTGGCTGGGGCTGGAAGTGGAAAGCAGCGAAGTGCTCGGCGGTCAACCGGAACACGCCTTTGTCACGTTCACGGCACGCTGGCATGACGGCCAGGGTGAGCACAGCCACCGTGAACAGTCTTCGTTCGTGCAGAACACCGGGCGCTGGTACTTCATCGACCCGACCGTGCCAGTCAAGGCGGGCCGCAACGACGGCTGTCCGTGCGGCAGTGGGCATAAATTCAAAAAGTGCTGCGCCGGCTACTTCAATCGTTGATTTCGCAAATGTCCGACACCCGTCCATCGGCCCATAGGGCTAGACTGGGGGTGGACCAGAGGCTCGGACATGACCCCCACATCACTCTTGCTGCGCATCACCTGCCTGCTGCTGTTCGTCGGGCTCGGCAGTTGCGCGTCCTGGCAAGGTGAAGAAGCCCCTGAACCACAAGTGCATCTGGTCAAGGTCGAAGTGGTGCGGGCCCGACTGCTGGAACAGAAGTTCATGCTGCATTTTCGCGTCGATAACCCCGGCGACAGCGACCTGACCGTTCGCGGCCTGACGTACCGCCTCCACCTGGGTGATCTGTTGCTGACCGAAGGTGAGCATGAACATTGGTTCACCGTGAGCCCCCGGCTCAGCGCCTACTTCAAGGTGCCGATCCGTACCAACCTGTGGCCGCAGGTGCGGGACGTGGTGAAGTTGCTGGAGAAACCCCGAAAACAGATCCCCTATCGTCTGGAAGGTGAGCTGGAAACCGGATTATTCATCGCTCACTACGTGCACCTGGAACGCAATGGCGTGATAATCGCCGCCGATTTTATTGCGGAGTAACCCCGATGACCCAACAACCCCACGTCCATGGCCCTGATTGCAACCACGATCACGACCATCATCACGATCATGACCACGACCATGTCCACGGTCCGAACTGCGGCCACGCCCACCAGGAACCGGTGCGCAACGCCCTGAAAGATGTCGGCCGCAACGACCCTTGCCCGTGCGGCAATGGCAAGAAATTCAAGAAGTGCCATGGAGCTTGAGGGTCCGGGCGAAAAACTTTTTCGCCTGTTAGACCATCATCGCGAGCAAGCCCGCTCCCACAGGGGATTTGCGGTGAGGCGATACCAATGATCGCCGAATCAATGTGGGCGCGAGCCTGCTCGCGATGAGGCCAGCACATTCACTGCTTATGTATCAGCCCGCCTCCAAAATCTGCTTCACCGCGACCACCGTCGCATACTCACCCTGCAAGTTGCCCAGGGACATGGCATGCACGTCGGCAGCCGAACGGGCGTTACCGAAGTAATCGCTCTTGTCGAAGGTAAAGCAGGCATCCTCAACCACCCACGTGTCGAATCCCAGGTTACCGGCCGTACGCGCCGTGGACTCCACCGAGTTGTTCGTCGACACGCCGACGATCACCAGTTGCCCGATGCCCGCCCTGCGTAGATCTTCCTCCAGGCGCGTGGCACTGAACGCATCTGGCACCCGTTTTTGAACCAGCCATTCCCCCGCCTGCGGCGCGAACCGTGGCTGGACCTCCACGCCCGACTGCCCCGGCCAGAACACCGAGTCCGGCGAGCGGGACAAGTGGTGGACGTGAATCACCGGCCGCGCCGTGTGTCGCCATAAAGCCAGTAGTTCCAGCATGCGCAGCTCTGCCTCGGGGTTGTTGCGAGGACCGAGCCTGGGGTGAAGGATGCCTTTTTGTTGATCGATGAGGATCAGCGCCGCACTGTGTTGTAGCTCCATGCCGATTTTCTCTTCTCAGTCATTGAATCTTTCACACTTGATCATCACCTCTTCCTACAGGCAAGCCTTCGAGTAAAAGCGATGACTCGGCCCCGGGCTTTCATCGCCAAACCAACAAATAACCCTCGCCCCCGCTTGCGCGGCCCCCTCCTGCTCACTAACGTAGCGCCTTTATTGGTGCCCCCCCTCCCGCAGGAGCTTTGCCATGGCCTCGCCAGCCTCTATTTCCCTTATCCCCCGGCTCGGCGTTGCCGCCGCAGTGGCCAGTGTGCTCGGTTTGAGCGGATGCCAGACCTGGAATGCCCAGAACACTGTCCCACCGACTTCCGGCGTGCAACCGCTCAAGGGGCTGGCGCAGAACGTCTCGGTCCGGCGCAACGCCACGGGCATGCCGCTGATCGAAAGCAACAGCTTCCATGACGCCCTGTTCACCCTCGGCTACGTCCACGCCAGCGATCGCATCACCCAGATGGTCACCCTGCGCCTGCTGGCCCAGGGGCGCCTGGCAGAGATGTCCGGCGCCGAACAGCTGGACATCGACCGCTACATGCGCGCCGTCAACCTGAGGAAAAACGCCGACGAGCTGTACAAGGCGTCCTCGCCACGGCTCAAGCGCTTCTTTGAAGTCTATGCCCGCGGGGTCAACGCCTACCTGTTCCGCTACCGCGACAAGTTGCCGTCGGACCTGGCCGCCACAGGTTACAAACCCGAATACTGGAAGCCGCAAGACTCGGCGCTGATGTTCTGCCTGCTGAATTTCAGCCAGTCAGCCAACCTGCCGGAAGAAATCGCCAGCCTGGTACTGGCCCAGACCGTCACCCACGACAAGCTCGCCTGGCTGAGCCCGTCCTATCCGGACGAACCACTGCCCGTGGCTGAGGCCGACAAACTCCAGGGCTTGCGGCTCAACGGCCAGGTTCCAGGCCTGAACGAGATCAGCAAGGCCACCGGCCAGTTGGTCGAGCTGAACCTTTTGAGCGCTACGTCTTCGAGTCACTGGGCTATCGCGCCGCAACGCAGCCGTAGCGGCAAGAGCCTGTTGGCCAGCGACAGCCATGGGCCGCTGGGCATGCCGGGGCTGTGGATCCCCGTACAGATCCGGGCACCCAAGTACCAGGCGGCCGGGGTTTCCGTGGCAGGTATCCCGATGATCCTCGCGGGGTTCAACGGCAAAGTGGCCTGGAGCATGAGCAGCGTACTGGGGGACAACCAGGACCTGTTCCTGGAAAAGATCCGACGCCAGGGCAACAGCCTGTCCTATGAGGTCAACGGCAAATGGCAGCCAGCAATCGTGCGCAACGAAACCTATTTCATCAAAGGCCAGCGGCCGATTCGTGAAGCGGTGTTCGAGACCCGTCACGGCCCGCTGCTCAACAGCGCCCAGGGCACGGCCATGGCCAACGGCTTTGGCCTGGCCTTGCAGGCGCCGAGCTTGAGCGACGACAAGACCCTGGATGCCTTCTTCGACCTGTCCCGGGCGCAGAACGTCGAGAAAGCCTCCGACGCCAGCCGGGAAATCCGCGCCATGGCGGTAAACCTGATATTTGCCGACGCCAGCCACATCGGCTGGCAAGTCACCGGGCGCTATCCGAATCGCCGTGAAGGAGAGGGCCTGTTACCGTCGCCAGGTTGGGACGGTCGCTACGATTGGGACGGTTACGCCGACCCCATGCTGCACCCCTACGATCAGGACCCGGCCCAGGGCTGGCTTGGCACGGCCAATCAACGGGTCATTCCCCACGGCTATGGCATGCAGCTGTCCAACTCGTGGGCCGCACCGGAGCGTGGCGAACGCATGGCCGAACTGGCCGGCGCGGGCAAGCACGACACCCGCAGCCTGAGCGCCATGCAATATGACCAGGGCACGACGTTCGCGGCCAAGCTCAAGAGCGTCTTTGAAGCACCGGGCATGGCCCAGCCACTCAAACAGGTGATCGAAACCCTGCCGGTGGCAGACCGGGCCAAGGCTCGCGAGGCCTATACCCGCTTGATGGCATTCGATGGCCGGCTCAGCCCGACCTCCGCCGATGCAGCATTCTATGAGCTGTTCCTGCAGGAAAGCATGAAGCAGATTTTCCTCGACGAACTGGGCCCGGACAACAGCCCGGCGTGGAAGGCGCTGGTCGCCAACGGCCAATTGTCCTACTCGGCCCAGGCCGATCATCTGCTGGGGCGCGAAGACAGCCCATTCTGGGACGATGTGCGCACACCCCAGAAAGAAGACAAGGCCGTCATCCTCGCGCGCAGCCTGGCAGCGGCTATCAGTGCCGGCGACAGCCGGTTGGGCGGTGACCACAAGGCTTGGCAGTGGGGTCAGTTGCATCGCTACGCGTGGAAGAACAGCAACGGCCAAATCGTACGCGGCCCGCTGCCGGCCGGAGGCGACGCCAGCACACTCAACACCGCAGCGTTCGCCTGGGGGCAGGATTTCACTGCCTCCCCGGCACCGACCATGCGCCTTATCGTTGACTTCGGCCAGCCCGAACCGTTGATGATCCAGGATGGCGCCGGACAGTCCGGCAACCCGGCCAGCCCGCACTATGCCAACGGCATCGATCCGTGGATCAAGGGGCAGTACCAGAGCCTACCGTTGCAATCGCAGAACTTTGATCGTGCCTATGGCAGGACGCGGCTGACGCTGGTACCGGGCAAATAGACTCTCTGCTGTGACACGGGGCTTTAGTGAAACTTCGCACCGCCCCCTGGACTGCACCCTGTAGCTGCCGAAGGCTGCGATCTTTTGATCTTGATCTTTCGTTCTCGATTTAATTGTCTGGGGAAAGATCGCAGCCTCGTTGCACTCGACAGCTCCTACACGGGCCCGGCCGCCCTCGCCACAGGAGCAGCTCGCTCTATCCTGGTGCATCTTTTGATGTACGCTCATCCCCGCGCACCATCACATTCCGTTGCCTGGCGCCTAAGCTTTTTAAAACACTTGTTCGGCACTCTGGTTCGGAAATTGCTACCTTTAAGCCGTCATACCGTTCTCGCCTTCACCGGTAACAATACTTACGCGCCACAAGCGCTCATATTGGTTTTAGGGATTGAATAATGAAAAAAGCACTGCTGACCCTTTCTGCACTGGCGTTGTGCATGGCTGCTGGCGTCGCCACGGCCAAGGAATACAAGGAACTGCGTTTTGGTGTCGACCCTTCCTACGCCCCGTTTGAGTCCAAGGCCGCCGACGGCAGCCTGGTCGGTTTCGACATCGACCTGGGCAATGCAATCTGCGCAGAGCTGAAGGTCAAATGCAAATGGGTCGAAAGCGATTTCGACGGCATGATCCCGGGCCTCAAGGCCAACAAATTCGACGGCGTGATTTCTTCCATGACCGTTACCCCAGCCCGCGAAAAAGCCATCGACTTCTCCAGCGAGCTGTTCTCCGGCCCAACGTCCTATGTATTCAAGAAGGGCTCGGGCCTGAGCGAAGACGTTGCCTCGCTCAAAGGCAAGACCGTCGGCTACGAGCAAGGCACCATCCAGGAAGCCTACGCCAAGGCCGTGTTGGACAAGGCTGGCGTCAAGACCCAGGCCTATCAGAACCAGGACCAGGTCTACGCAGACCTGACCTCGGGCCGCCTCGACGCTGCGATCCAGGACATGCTCCAGGCTGAGCTGGGCTTCCTGAAGTCGCCAAAAGGTGAAGGCTACGAAGTCAGCAAACCGGTGGACAGCGAACTGCTGCCCTCCAAGACCGCTATCGGTATCAAGAAAGGTAACAAAGACCTGAAGGCACTTTTGGATAAAGGTATCAAAGCGTTACACGACGACGGCAAGTACGCCGAGATCCAGAAAAAACACTTTGGCGATCTGAATCTGTACAGCGGCAAATAATGCGCTGCGCCCATCCGGTCTCGGATGGGCGCTTTTCTCCTGCCAAAGGCCTCTTTCATGTTCGAACAATTCCTACAAAATCTGGGGCTCTCCGCCTTCAGCCTGCAGGGCTTTGGCCCACTGCTGATGCAAGGCACCTGGATGACCATCAAGCTGTCGGCCCTGTCTTTGTTGTTGAGCGTCTTGCTCGGCCTGCTAGGCGCCAGTGCCAAGCTGTCCAGCGTCAAACTGCTGCGAATCCCTGCCCAGCTCTACACCACGCTGATCCGCGGCGTGCCGGACCTGGTGCTGATGCTGCTGATCTTCTACAGCCTGCAAACCTGGCTGACCTCGTTTACCGACTTCATGGAATGGGAATACATCGAGATCAACCCATTCGGCGCCGGGGTGATCACCCTGGGCTTCATCTATGGCGCGTACTTCACCGAAACCTTTCGCGGCGCGATCCTCGCGGTCCCCCGAGGCCAGGTCGAAGCCGCCACCGCGTATGGCCTCAAGCGTGGTCAGCGCTTTCGCCTCGTGGTGTTCCCACAAATGATGCGTTTTGCCCTGCCAGGTATCGGCAACAACTGGATGGTGATGCTCAAGGCCACCGCACTGGTGTCGATCATCGGCCTGGCCGACCTGGTCAAGGCCGCCCAGGATGCGGGCAAGAGCACCTACCAGCTGTTTTACTTCCTGGTACTGGCGGCACTGATCTATCTGCTGATCACCAGCGCGTCCAACTTCATCCTGCGATGGCTTGAGCGCCGCTACGCCGCCGGCGCCCGGGAGGCGGTGCGATGATCGAACTTCTGCAAGAATACTGGCGACCGTTCCTTTACAGCGATGGCGTCAACGTCACGGGCCTGGCCATGACCCTGTGGCTGCTCAGCGCCTCGCTGCTGATCGGTTTCCTGGTGTCGATCCCGCTGTCCATCGCCCGGGTGTCGCCCAAGGTCTACGTCCGCTGGCCGGTGCAGTTCTACACCTACCTGTTCCGTGGCACACCGCTCTATATCCAACTGCTGATCTGCTACACCGGCATCTACAGCCTCGAGGCGGTACGCGCCCAACCCATCCTCGACAGTTTCTTTCGCGATGCGATGAACTGCACGATCCTGGCCTTCGCCTTGAACACCTGCGCCTACACCACGGAAATCTTTGCCGGGGCGATTCGCAGCATGAACCATGGCGAAGTCGAAGCGGCCAAGGCCTACGGCCTGACCGGTTGGAAGCTGTACACCTACGTGATCATGCCGTCAGCGTTGCGACGTTCGCTGCCGTATTACAGCAACGAAGTCATCTTGATGCTGCACTCGACGACCGTGGCGTTCACCGCGACCGTTCCAGACGTACTGAAGGTTGCCCGGGACGCCAACTCGGCGACGTTCATGACGTTCCAGTCGTTCGGGATCGCCGCATTGATCTACCTGACAGTCACCTTTGCACTGGTGGGCCTCTTTCGCCTCGCCGAGCGCCGCTGGCTGGCCTTTCTCGGGCCGACCCACTAAGGCTTTTGTTCCAGGACACTCACGCACATGCGCCACCAGATTCATGACCTGCGGTCCCCAGTACCGGGGACCGCACGCAAGATTCACAGCTTCCACTTCGGCCCGGAAAACGCCGTCGGTAAAATCTATATCCAGTCGTCCCTGCACGCCGATGAACTACCCGGCATGCTGGTCGCCTGGCACCTCAAGCAGCGCCTGACCGAACTCGAAGCGTCGGGCCACCTGCGGCACGAGATCGTGCTGGTGCCCGTCGCCAATCCCATCGGCCTCGAACAAGTACTGATGGACGTGCCCTTGGGTCGCTACGAAACCGAGAGCGGGCAGAACTTCAACCGCCGTTTCGTCGACCTCAGCGAAGAGATCGGCAACGAAATCCAGGACCTGCTCACCGACGATCCACAGCACAACCTGATGCTGATTCGTACCAGCCTGCGCGATGCCCTCGCCCGGCAGACCCCAGGCACACAATTGCAATCCCTGCGCCTGGCCTTGCAACGGCTGGCCTGCGACGCCGACATGGTGCTGGACCTGCATTGCGACTTCGAAGCCGTGGCCCACCTCTACACCACGCCCGAAGCCTGGCCGCAGGTCGAGCCGCTGGCCCGCTACATCGGTGCCGAAGCCAGCCTGCTGGCGACCGATTCGGGCGGCCAATCGTTCGATGAATGCTTCACCCTGCTCTGGTGGCAACTCAAGGAACGCTTCGGCGAACGCTTCGAGATTCCCCTGGGCAGCTTTTCGGTCACCATGGAATTGCGTGGCCAGGGTGACGTCAACCACGGGCTGGCGAGCCAAGACTGCCAGGCCTTGATCAACTACCTGATCCGCTTCGGCGCCATCGACGGCGAACCGATGCCCATGCCCGAACTGCCCTACCCGGCCACGCCACTGGCCGCTGTCGAGCCAGTGACGACGCCCGTGGGTGGGTTGCTGGTCTACAACGCCCTGCCCGGCGAATACCTGGAGGCGGGGCAACTGATCGCGCAAGTCATCGACCCGATCAACGACACCGTCACCCCCGTTCATTGCCGTAACGCCGGGCTGCTGTACGCCCGTTCGCTGCGCCGCATGGCCACGGCCGGTATGGTGATCGCCCATGTCGCCGGCACCGAAGCCTATCGCAGCGGCTACCTACTTTCGCCTTGAGGATGCATGTTCCATGTACAAACTGACCATCGAAGGCCTGTATAAAAGCTATGGCGAACATGAAGTGCTCAAGGGCGTTTCGCTCAAGGCCAAGACCGGCGACGTCATCAGCCTCATCGGCGCCAGCGGCTCAGGCAAAAGTACCTTTTTGCGCTGCATCAATTTCTTGGAACAACCCAACGACGGCGCCATGAGCCTGGACGGCCAGCCGATCCAGATGATCAAGGACCGCCACGGCATGCACGTGGCTGACGCCGACGAACTGCAACGCATCCGCACGCGTCTGGCCATGGTGTTCCAGCACTTCAACCTGTGGAGCCACATGACCGTGCTGGAAAACATCACCATGGCGCCGCGCCGGGTACTGGGGGTCAGCAAGCAGGAAGCCGACGACCGCGCCCATCGCTATCTCGACAAGGTCGGCCTCCCGGCACGGGTCGCCGAGCAATACCCGGCGTTCCTCTCCGGCGGCCAGCAACAGCGCGTGGCCATTGCCCGTGCCTTGGCGATGGAGCCGGAGGTGATGCTGTTCGACGAACCCACCTCGGCCCTGGACCCGGAGCTGGTGGGCGAAGTGTTGAAGGTGATTCAGGGGCTGGCAGAGGAAGGGCGGACCATGATCATGGTGACCCACGAAATGAGCTTCGCCCGCAAAGTCTCGAACCAGGTACTGTTCCTGCACCAGGGCCTGGTGGAAGAAGAAGGCAGGCCGGAAGACGTGCTGGACAATCCCACGAGTGAACGGCTCCAGCAGTTTCTCAGTGGCAACCTGAAATAAACTTTTTGGCGGCCCTTGTGTGGGAGCAAGCCTTGCTCCCACAGCTGACAGGTCATAGTTCGATCAGGCAACAGGCGCAGGAGGTGGCTCGTCCGGCAGGGTGGGTTCGCCGGGCTCTGTCGGTTGTTCGTTTGGGGTATCGGGATCGGGCTGGCCGGGGATGCCACCCGCCGCTTCGACAGGATGGGCCAGCAATGACCAGGCCATGACGCCAATCTGATTGGGCTCAAGCCTTGCCAGTTCAGCGCTGATTCGCGGATCGATCTTCATAGAGCAACTCCTGAGCGAAGGCCCGCTGCGCTGACGCACAAAAACGGGCAGTACACGCAATAGAGTGTCTGCCCGCCCAGGAATTCCAACAGCTCGTCAGATTCAGGTACGCGGCAGCGTCACACCGCGCTGGCCCTGGTATTTACCGCCACGATCCTTGTAGGACACTTCGCACTCTTCATCGGATTCCAGGAACAGCATCTGCGCCACACCCTCGTTGGCGTAGATTTTCGCCGGCAGGGTCGTGGTGTTGGAAAACTCCAGTGTCACGTGGCCTTCCCACTCGGGTTCCAGCGGCGTGACGTTGACGATGATACCGCAACGGGCGTAGGTGCTCTTGCCCAGGCAGATGGTCAGTACGTTGCGCGGAATGCGGAAGTACTCGACGGTGCGGGCCAGGGCGAAGGAGTTCGGCGGGATGATGCAAACGTCGCTCTTGACGTCGACGAAGCTCTTCTCATCGAAGTTCTTCGGGTCGACGGTGGCCGAATTGATATTGGTGAACACCTTGAATTCGTCGGCGCAGCGCACGTCGTAGCCGTAGCTGGAGACACCGAAAGAGATCAGCCGGTCGGCGCCTTCGCCACGCATCTGGCGTTCGACGAAGGGCTCGATCATGCCGTGCTCTTGCGCCATGCGGCGAATCCACTTGTCCGATTTGATGCTCATGGCGGTTTCCTGAAATAGCGAGGTGGAAAAAATACGTCCGGCATCTTACCGGGGCGCGGGGCAGGGTTCAAAGCACGGCGCGCAAATCTCGCCGATCCACCTTGATTTCCGGGTCCTGCCGGCCATCGCCCGCGCCGTCAGTCACCAAATAAGAGAAACCTTCGCAAAGACCATTGGCACATTCTGGAAAAAGGGTTAAGGTGGCGCCACTGTGTTGCTTGTGTCACTGAGAATCTCTACACGATATGTTGAATTTCGATCCAACCATCTACAAGAATTTTTCCTGCTCTTTGCACTCAGTCTCGGCCAGGGTTCTTCCTGAGTCGCAGTTATCTTTGTTCAAGGAGTTACACCATGTCTAATCGCCAAACCGGTACCGTTAAGTGGTTCAACGATGAAAAAGGCTTCGGCTTCATCACCCCACAATCCGGTGACGACCTGTTCGTTCACTTCAAAGCTATCCAATCCGACGGCTTCAAAAGCCTGAAAGAAGGCCAACAGGTTTCTTTCATCGCTACCCGCGGTCAGAAAGGCATGCAAGCTGAAGAAGTTCAAGTTATCTAACTTGTCCTTGCTTTAGTAAAAGGCCCCGCCCTCAAAAGCGGGGCTTTTTTGTGCCTGTCTGTTTTGCCGGCACAAACCAATGTGGGAGCGAGCAAGCCCGCTCCCACATTGGTTTGTTGTTAGCCCGGGATTACCAGGTCACGCCAAACCCGGCCGTGTAGCGCGTTTTGCTCAAGTCGCTGTCTTCGGTACCCTCGATGACATCCTTCTCCGCCTTGAGATTGAGCGACGCCCAATCGGTGACCTTGTAGCGCAGCCCCATCTCGGCGTCATAGGCGTACTCCGCCACGCCGGACAGTGGCTTGCCCACTTCGCCGTTGGTAAAGAACTCGACGCGCTTGCCAATCAAGTAGCGGTTGTAGTCCCACTTCATGGCGACGGAATAGAAGTTGTCCTTACCACCGTCGCGGTATTCATAGTCGGTGCGGTTCAACAGCGAACCCAGCGAGAACGCCCCCAGCTCGTCATCCCAGAACTGATACCCCGGACCGGTACCCACCACACGCTGACGCGCCAGGTCTTCGACTTTGTCACGCTTGTAGTTCAGGCGGCCTTGCCAGAACCATTTATCCGTCAGGAACCGGTCGAGGGAATATTCCAGGCGCCAGTTATCGGCAGAAACCACATCGTCCTGGAACTTACGGTTGTATTCACCCTCGGCGGTGTGCCGCCATCTGCCGTGACGAGCCGAAGTCTTGACGTCGATGTCGTAATCGTCGATATCGTTTTCCGCCCGCTGGTAATCCAGCGCGGCATCGATATTGCCCTTCCACACCAGGTCCTCGACCACCGGCTTGGGCTTGAGGATCTGCTGGATACTGGCCAGCTCAACGGTCTTGGGCCCATCACCATTGGCCAAGGTGACCTTGCCATCCTCGGCCGCCTGCAGCGCCTTGGCTTTCTCACCGGTATACGCATCCTGCTTGACCAGGAGCTGCTGGTCACTCTCCAGGGTCTTGACCTGTTTCCAGTCGATGGGAATCGAGCCGGCGTAATCGGTCTGAATCAGCAACTTGCCGCCATCAAAAACGGTAATCTTGCCACTGAGTTTGTCCCCATTCTTCAACCAGACTGTGTCGGCAAGCAAGGGCATGGAGGCACTGGCAACTGCCAGGCATAGCAGGGTTCTAGACAACATAAGCGTATAAAGAGCTCAAGTTTGCGGTGAAAAGGCGGCATTATCCCCCGGGACGACACCTCAGCAAGGACTGACCAACGTATTTGTAATGAGTTCATTCCTCAACCAGCTTTACAGGACTTTACCTACAAACGGCCATACACCCTTTTTCTGGACGCCTGAACGTGACTGACGCCCCCCTGGATACCGAGAACGCCGCCAAAATCCGCCGCACCACCCTTTACCTGACCCTGGCACAGGTGCCCGCGGGCAAGGTGGTCACCTATGGCCAACTCGCCGAAATGGCCGGCCTGGGCCGTGCGGCGCGCTGGGTCGGGCGAACCCTCAGCCAGTTGCCGAACGACACCAAGCTGCCCTGGCACCGAGTATTGGCTGCCGGTGGTCGGATCAGCCTGCCAGCAGGCAGCGCCTCAGGGGATGAACAGCGCGCACGCCTGCGCCTGGAAGGGATCAGTGTCCTGAACAATCGTGTTGATATTCAGCGCCATGGCTGGCGCCCGGTAGAGCACAGCGGTTAGAGTGCGCGCTTTGTTTT
Source organism: Pseudomonas sp. RL_5y_Pfl2_73 (assembly GCF_963970515.1). Taxonomy (NCBI): domain Bacteria; kingdom Pseudomonadati; phylum Pseudomonadota; class Gammaproteobacteria; order Pseudomonadales; family Pseudomonadaceae; genus Pseudomonas; species Pseudomonas sp. RL_5y_Pfl2_73. The sequence continues at coordinate 168,222 of NZ_CAXAPD010000002.1, forward strand.
CGCAATTTTTGAGGCAGACTCCAGCCCATGCCCCGTAAAACCTGGCGCGCCGCCCTCGCCGCCTATGCCAGTCCCTCGACGCTCGTGCTGTTGCTGCTTGGTTTCGCCGCCGGCTTGCCATACATGCTGGTGTTTTCCACGCTTTCAGTCTGGTTGCGCGAAGCCGGTGTGGCCCGCGAAACCATTGGCTACGCGAGCCTGATTGGCCTGGCCTATGCCTTTAAATGGGTCTGGTCGCCACTGCTCGACCAATGGCGCCTGCCGCTGCTGGGCAAATTGGGGCGCCGTCGCTCATGGCTGGTGCTCTCCCAGACCTTGGTGATCCTCGGCCTGATCGGCATGGGTTTCTGCGATCCACAAAAACACCTGTCATGGTTGATCGCCATCGCCGTGATCGTGGCCTTTGCCTCCGCGACGCAGGACATCGCCGTCGACGCCTACCGCCTGGAGATCGCCGACGACACCCGCCAGGCCGCCCTCGCCGCCAGCTACATGTCCGGTTACCGCATCGCCGCCCTGCTGGCCACCGCCGGCGCACTGTTCTTCGCCGAAGGCTTTGGCTCCACCGGTTTCAGTTACAAACACTCGGCCTGGGCCGGCACTTACCTGTTGTTCGGCGTGCTGATGGTCCCGGCCCTGCTCACCTCACTGTTCATGCGCGAGCCGCCGGTGCCGCTGCGTACCCAGTTGCAGGCCGGACGCTATACGTTCGTTCACCAGTTGGCGTCGGTATTCGTGCTGATCGTGTTGCTGGTCTCCGTGCCGGCGATGTTCACTCAGCTCTTCAACACCGACTTTGCCAGCGTGCTGTTCGAGGACGTGAGCCTGCTCGACCTGCTGCTCGAAGACCGCGCCTTCCTGCGGGCCATTCTCTATATCATCCTGACCGCCCTGTGCCTGTCGGCGGTAGGTCGCCGCGGATTGGCGCCCGTACTGACACCAGTCAACGATTTCATCCTGCGCTATCGCTGGCAAGCGCTGCTGCTGCTCGGGCTGATCGCAACCTATCGGATGTCTGACACCGTCATGGGCGTCATGGCCAACGTGTTCTACATCGACCAGGGGTTCACCAAGGACCAGATCGCCAGCGTCAGCAAGATTTTCGGATTGATCATGACCCTCGTCGGTGCCGGCATGGGCGGCCTGCTGATCGTGCGCTTCGGCATCCTGCCCATCCTGTTCATCGGAGGCATAGCCTCGGCCGCGACCAACATCCTCTTCCTGATGCTCACCGACATGGGCGCCAACCTGCAGATGTTGATTGTCACCATCTCCCTGGACAACTTCAGCTCCGGCCTGGCCACTTCGGCGTTCGTCGCCTACCTGTCGAGCCTGACCAACCTGAAGTTCTCCGCCACCCAATACGCCTTGCTCAGCTCGATCATGCTGCTGCTGCCGCGCTTGATCGGTGGTTATTCAGGGGTGATGGTGGAGAAATTCGGCTATCACAACTTCTTTCTGATCACCGCCCTGCTGGGCGTGCCGACCCTGCTGCTGATCGCCTTGCACTGGTTCCAGGAGAACCGTCGCCAGGACTCGACACCCACCGAGGAGCCGGCGCCCACCCGGCCCGCGGAAGAATCGTAGGAAACTTCAGCAAACGCCGGGGAAACCGGCGCTCGTACCTGGCGACCGGCCACGCGCCTGTACGCCAGGGCATCTCGCCCGTACAATGCTCCGTCACTTCTCGTCATCAGCAACCGACAACGGCCAACCATGCGCACCAGTCAATATTTGCTTGCCACACAGAAAGAAACGCCTTCCGATGCCGTCGTGATCAGCCATCAGTTGATGCTGCGTGCCGGCATGATCCGCAAACTCGCCTCGGGCCTGTACACCTGGCTGCCGATGGGCCTGCGGGTCATGCGCAAGGTGGAAGCCATCGTTCGCGAAGAAATGAACGCCGCCGGCTCCCTGGAAGTGTTGATGCCAAGCACCCAACCGGCCGAGCTGTGGCAGGAATCGGGGCGCTGGGAAGAATACGGCCCTGAGCTGCTGCGCATCAAAGACCGTCACGGTCGCGACTTCTGTGCAGGCCCGACCCACGAAGAAGTGATCACCGACCTGATGCGCAACGAGTTGAGCAGCTACAAGCAGCTGCCAATCAACCTGTATCAGATCCAGACCAAATTCCGTGATGAGATCCGTCCACGCTTCGGCCTGATGCGCGGTCGTGAATTCATCATGAAGGACGCCTACTCGTTCCATACCGACCTGGCTTCGCTGCAAGTCACCTACGACCGCATGCACCAGGCGTATTGCAACGTGTTCACCCGCCTGGGCCTGAAGTTCCGCCCGGTTGAAGCCGACAACGGCTCCATCGGCGGTGCCGGCTCCCACGAATTCCACGTACTGGCTGAGTCCGGCGAAGACGACATCGCCTTCAGCAATGGCTCCGACTACGCCGCCAACATCGAGAAAGCCGAAGCCGTGCCACGGGAAACCTCCCGCGCCGCACCGACTGAAGCCCTGCGCCTGGTGGACACGCCAAACGCCAAGACCATTGCCCAGTTGGTGGAAGGCTACAACCTGCCAATCGAACGCACCATCAAGACCCTGATCGTGCGAGCGGAAGAAGCCGGCAAGCTGATTGCCCTGATCGTCCGTGGCGACCACGAGCTCAATGAAATCAAGGCCGCCAACCAACCAGGCGTCGCCAGCCCGCTGGTCATGGCCACCGAAGCCGATCTGCGCGACGCCATCGGCGCCGGTGCCGGCTCCCTCGGCCCGTTGAACCTGCCACTGCCGATCATCATCGACCGCTCGGTGGAGTTGATGAGTGATTTCGCCATCGGCGCCAACCTCGACGACAAGCACTATTTCGGCGTGAACTGGGAACGCGACCTGCCGGTTCCAACCGTCGCGGACCTGCGCAACGTCGTGGCCGGCGACCCGAGCCCGGACGGCAAGGGCACCCTGGAAATCAAGCGGGGCATCGAAGTCGGGCACATTTTCCAGCTGGGCAACAAGTACAGCAAGGCAATGAAGTGCGAAGTGCTGGGCGAGAACGGCAAGCCGGTCACCCTGGAAATGGGTTGCTACGGCATCGGCGTTTCCCGCGTGGTGGCTGCCGCCATTGAGCAGAACAACGACGAGAAAGGCATCATCTGGAGCGACACGCTGGCGCCTTTCCAGATTGCTCTGGTGCCGCTGCGCTATGAAACCGACCTGGTGCGTGAAGCCACCGACAAGCTCTACGCCGAACTGACGGCCGCCGGCTTCGAAGTGCTGCTGGACGACCGCGACAAGAAAACCAGCCCCGGCATCAAGTTCGCGGACATGGAACTGATCGGCATCCCGCATCGGATCGTCGTCAGTGACCGCGGCCTGGCCGAAGGCAACCTGGAATACAAGAGCCGCACCGAGGCCGAGCCGCAAGCGCTGCCAGTCGCCGATGTGCTGTCGTTCCTTCAGGCCCGTATCCGCCGCTGACACCAGATAGAGACGTCATGTTCAAGCGAAACACCTTAGGCCTCGGTGGCGCCGCCCTGTGCGGCGCCCTGCTGGTCAGCGGCTGTGCCAACCAAATGTCACAACGCAGCGAGCACGAAGAGCGGGTCGAGCGCAAATTGCTCGACCACAGCCTGCAGATCGACGTGGGCGAACCCAAGGTGCTCGACCTGCCGCAGCGTCGGGTGCGTATCCATGAGCAGAAGACCTTCGAAGTCACTGAGTTCGAGGTCACTCGCCATTATGATCGCTACACGCCGTACCAACCCTGGCGGGAGATTTACGAGATTCCCTTGGGCGCGGTGGCCGTGGTGGCCGGTGTCGGCGCGAACGTGGTCAATGTGCTCGCCCTCGGCAACCTGCCGGACACCGTGACCCGTGACTGGATCAGCTACGGTTTCGCCGGGCTCAACCCATTCATGAACGTCCCTTCCCATGGCCGTGCCCAGCAGAACCTGGCGGGTATCGACGAAGTCCAGCGCGACAAGCGCACGGAACACTCGAGCCTGCCCTGGAGCGAACGCCCGGTGGAGGTCAAGGCCGCCCGGCAGACCTTCGAGCTGAGCACTGACCGTAACGGCGTGCTGCGCTTGAACCTGCTGGAAAGCCCGTTCGCCGAACAGGACCTGAGCCAGTTCGGCAAATTGCAGATCAGCGTGACCGATGCCCAGGACGAAGTGCACACCGACTCATCCCTGAGCATCAGCAGCACCTTGCGCAGCAGGCTGGTGGAAGCCCACGCGTTGATCTACGACGACCTGGAAGATGACGAGGTGAGCCAGTGGGTGCATCGAGTCAAGCGCCTGTCGGAGCTGGGACTTGAAGAAGAGGCCAGCGAACTGGAACAGAGCCTGATCGAACTGACGCGCAATGATCCGGAGCTGCAAGCCGAATTCATGAAAGCACTGACCAAGGATGGCGGGCGGTTGGTGGCGGATCCTAGCGTTAACTGAGCCCAGCTTGGATTGGTCAACCTCTCTTGCTCCCGCTGGGCTGTAGGAGCTGCCGAAGGCTGCGATCTTTTGATCTTTCGCTTGAGATGCAAGCGTTAGGGGAGAGATCGCAGCCTCGCTTCGCTCGACAGCTCCTACAGGCCCAGCGGGAGCAAACCCCCTCGCCACAAGAGCAAGGCAAGGCATTCAGCCAACCGACAGCCCTACCGCTCAAACAACTCCAACTGCTCAAACCCACCGCGCAAATCCTCCAGCCGCACCCCGATCCCCAATAACCGCACCGGCTTACCACCCCGGTTGAACGCCTGGGTCAGCAGCAACTGGTAGCTGCCCAAGTCCCGCCCTGCCCCGGCCTGCTCCAGCGTGGTCTGGGTGAAGTCGTGGAACTTCACTTTGACGAACGGCTTGCCCGGTCGATAACTGCTGTCGATCCGCGCCATGCGCCCTTTAAGGGTTTCCATCAGCTCCGGCAGCTTGTCGAGACAACTCACCAGGTCGGGCAGGTCGACATCGTAGGTGTTTTCCACACTGATGGACTGCCGTCGGCTGTCGTTGTGCACCAGCCGCACATCGATCCCCCGGGCCAAGCTCCAGAGCCGCTCACCGAAACTGCCAAATTCGCGCACCAGGGCCAACTTGTCCCATTGACGCAACTGCAGGCAATCGACAATGCCGAACCGGTTCAACTTATCGGCGGTGACCTTTCCAACACCGTGGAGCTTGCTGACCGGCAGGGCCGAGACAAAGTCTTCGACCTGGTCGGGTGTGATGACGAACAACCCGTTGGGTTTTTTCCAGTCACTGGCGATCTTGGCCAGGAACTTGTTCGGTGCGACGCCGGCCGACACGGTGATGTGCAACTGGTTGGAAACCCGCCGACGAATGTCTTGGGCGATGCGGGTGGCGCTGCCACCGAAATGGGCGCAGGTGGAGACGTCAAGGTAGGCTTCGTCCAGCGACAGTGGCTCGATCAGGTCAGTGTAATCGCTGAAAATCGTATGAATTTCCTTCGACGCTTCCCGATAGGCCTCCATTCGTGGCTTGACGATGGTGAGGTCCGGACAAAGCTTCAAGGCGTGGCCGGAGGACATGGCCGAGCGCACCCCGTAGGCCCGCGCTTCGTAGTTACAGGTGGCAATCACACCTCGTCGATCCGCCGAGCCTCCCACCGCCAAGGGCTTGCCGGCCAGCCGCGGGTCATCGCGCATCTCGATGGCGGCATAGAAACAGTCACAGTCGACATGAATGATCTTACGTTGCGTCATAATAAAAGAAGCAGAGTGTGCGACGAATCGGGCCACCAGTATCGCACCGGCACCTGTATATAGCACCAGTAGTTTGAAAGATCCTTCGTTGAGACCCGAAAGCACCTACACAAATGTACTTTTTCAATCGCAACGAACCCTTCAATAGAGCTAGAGCCCTTGCCAGGCCTGCGTCACAGCGTTGCCACAATGCATTCTCTCAAGGCTAAGCACTTGAAGCGGAACAGGTTTTTATCGCATCAGGGTTGACAGCGGCGCGATACTCTGTAGAATGCAGCCACACAGACGCGGGATGGAGCAGTCTGGTAGCTCGTCGGGCTCATAACCCGAAGGTCGTCGGTTCAAATCCGGCTCCCGCAACCAAACATCAAAAAAGGCTACTCGAAAGAGTGGCCTTTTTTGTGCCTGTTCGTTTTTTGACTGGCTGATCAGAGAGTCGCCGCCTACGCCTCCCCTACAAGCAACGAGTTGTAGGACAATTTCCTTTAAATTCCGAGCATTTAGGAAGGTACAGGGCGGATCGACGGTTTATTTGAACCCATGGCCTTTTAACGGTTGACACTTGGGCGTTCGCCTGTAGAATGCCGCCACACAGACGCGGGATGGAGCAGTCTGGTAGCTCGTCGGGCTCATAACCCGAAGGTCGTCGGTTCAAATCCGGCTCCCGCAACCAAACATCAAAAAAGGCTACTCGAAAGAGTGGCCTTTTTTGTGCTTGGTGAAAAAAGACTTTATTAAAAATATTTTGTAATTATTTTTTACTGCAGGGATTGGTAACTTAGCTGCATACCCCCATCCTGTCGCGCATAGCTCAAGAGGTGATTGATGCGCGCCCACTCGTCTGACCCGCAAGACTCCGTTACTGCGACACACCCCATCAAGGCCGAGCGACTGAGCTGGCTGGATCGGATCAGCCAATATCGCCAGCCCATAGGCCTCGCCGTCACACTGCTGCTATTTGCAATTGCATTGATTGCCTGCCGCCACCTGCTGAGCGAGCTCGATCTGTACGCCCTGCACGACTCGATTCTGCAAGTGCCCCAGCCAGCCCTCCTCGGCGCGATCGCCGCCACGGTAGCCGGCTTCATCATTCTTTTGGGCTACGAATGGTCCGCCAGTCGTTATGCCGGGGTGACGTTGCCGCCACAAACCCTGGTCCTGGGTGGGTTCACCGCATTTGCCATCGGCAATGCCATTGGCCTGTCACTGCTGTCGGGCGGCTCGGTTCGCTACCGTCTGTATGCGCGTCATGGCCTGGGGGCCTCGGATGTGGGCCACATGACGCTGTTCGCCAGCCTATCCCTTGGCTGCGCACTGCCGCCATTGGCAGCCCTGGCGACACTCAGCAACCTGCCCGCCGCGTCCGCCGCACTGCACCTGCCTGCGACTTTGCTGGGGGCAATTTCCGTGGCGGTGCTGCTGCTCACCAGCGTGTTGGCCATCGGCATTTACCGCCGACGCCTGCCGGAACAGCCACATCGTGACAGCCTTCTGGTTAAAGTCGGGCGCCGTACACTGCGCCTGCCGGGGCGCCGTCTGACCTTCCTGCAACTGGTGATCACCGCGTTGGATGTCGCCGCCGCGGCCACCGTGTTGTATCTGTTGCTGCCCGAGGCGCCGCCGTTCGGCGCTTTCCTGCTGGTGTACCTGCTGGCGCTGGCCGCTGGGGTGCTCAGCCATGTACCGGGCGGCGTCGGGGTGTTCGAAGCGATCCTGCTGGCCGCGTTCGCCGACAAACTCGGGGCCGCGCCACTGGCCGCCGCGCTGTTGCTGTATCGCTTGATCTACGTGCTGCTGCCGATGCTGGCGGCCTGCCTGCTGCTGCTAATCAATGAGGCGCAACGGCTGTTCCAGACGCGTCAGACCCTGCGGGCGGCATCGGGTTTCGCCGCGCCGATCCTGACGGTGCTGGTGTTTCTCTCAGGTGTGGTGCTGCTGTTTTCCGGGGTAACACCGGAAATCGACACCCGCCTGGAGCACATCGGCTTCCTGATCCCTCATCGGCTGGTCGACGCTTCGCACTTCGGCGCCAGCCTGGTGGGCGTGTTGTGCCTGTTGCTCGCCCAAGGCTTGCGCCGTCGCCTGTCGGCCGCCTGGATGCTGACCACGGTTCTGCTCCTGGTGGGCGCCCTGCTCTCGCTGCTCAAGGGTTTTGACTGGGAAGAAGCCACGCTGCTGACCCTGACCGCCGCCCTGCTGGCGATATTCCGACGCTCCTTTTATCGTCCGAGCCGCCTGACTGAGCTGCCCTTTTCCCCGTTATTCCTGATCGCCAGCCTCTGCGTGCTCGGTGCATCGACCTGGCTGCTGCTGTTTGCCTATCAGGACGTGCCCTACAGCCATCAACTGTGGTGGCAGTTCACTCTCGATGCCGACGCTCCTCGCAGCCTGCGCTCCCTGCTGGGCGCCGCAGTGCTGCTGGTGGTGGTGTCCCTGACCTGGCTGCTGCGCACCGCACGGCCGATGATCCAGTTGCCGACGGCGCAAGAACTGGAACGCGCCAAGCCGATCCTCATGACCTCGTCGCAGCCCGACGGCGGCCTGGCCTTGACCGGTGACAAGGCATTGCTGTTTCACCCCAACGACGAGGCGTTCCTTATGTACGCCCGCCGCGGCCGCAGCCTGGTGGCGCTATACGACCCGATCGGGCCGCCCCTGCAACGGGCTGAAATGATCTGGCAGTTCCGCGACCTGTGTGACACCCACCATGCCCGCCCCGTGTTCTATCAGGTACGTGCCGAGAACCTGCCGTACTACATGGACATCGGCCTGACAGCCATCAAGCTGGGCGAGGAAGCCCGGGTCGACCTCAAGCACTTCGATCTCGAAGCCAAGGGCAAGGAGATGAAGGACTTGCGCTACACCTGGAACCGCGGCACCCGTGACGGCCTGTCGCTGGAGATCCACGAACCGGACCAGGCGCCGATAGAGGAGCTCAAGGTCATTTCCGATGCCTGGCTGACCGGCAAGAACGTGCGCGAGAAAGGCTTCTCCCTGGGCCGTTTCAGCGATGATTACCTCAAGCATTTTCGTATCGCGGTGATTCGTTTCGAAGGCCGTCCGGTCGCATTCGCCAATCTGCTGGAAACCCACGCCCATGATCTGGCCAGCCTCGACCTGATGCGTGCCCACCCCGAGGCCCCGAAACTGACCATGGAGTTCATGATGGTCGGCCTCATCCAGCATTATAAAAACCATGGCTACGCCCGCTTCAGCCTCGGCATGGTCCCGCTGTCGGGCCTGCAACCGCGTCGCGGCGCACCGCTGACCCAACGCCTGGGTTCGATGGTGTTCCGCCGTGGTGAGCAGCTCTATAACTTCCAAGGGCTGCGCCGCTTCAAAGACAAATTCCAGCCTGACTGGGAGCCTCGCTACATGGCCGTGCCCGCCGGACTCGATCCGCTGGTGGCACTGGCTGATACCGCCGCCCTGATTGCAGGCGGCCTGACTGGATTGGTGAAACGCTAATGATGCAACGCTCCTGGCGATACCTAGTGACCGCCCTACTGGTGCTGGCGGTAATTCTCGGTGGCGGTTACTGGTACTGGAACCGCCCAGCCCCGCAACCGACCCTGGAACAGCTGGCGCCCGCCGATGGCGTAGCGATGACCCGGGTTATTCCCGGCACCCAGCCGCGCGCCCAGGTGCTGGTGGCGGTCAATGAAGACCAGAAGCTCAGCGACACGCTGTTGACGACCCTAAGCCGCAGCGGCGCGGCACAGATCGTCCAGGTCATTCTGCCCAAGGACTGCATGTTGCAGGGCCGCGCCCTGCAGATTGGTCTGCGGCAGCTCCAAGGGCCAGCCACACTGGTCAGCGGCATCGGCCCTGGCGCTGTGCTGGCCTGGCGCTGGCTGGCCGAGCAAAAGGACGACAAGGCCAAGGCCGTTTCGGTGGACCTGGCCCTGGAAAAACCCGGCTGCACCCACCTGCTGCCTAAAAGCGCAGCCCACGGTCACTGGCTGGTGGCCTGGAATGACAACCCCGACGACACCAGCGCCGGCTTCGTACGCGATCAATCGAATGCCGAGACCAGCATCAGTGACTACGACATCAACCTGCCGCAAGTGCTGAACAACGAACTGCGCAAGATCCTGGTAGGCACTGACAAGGCCAAGGACGGGCTGAGCATTGCGGTGGTGGAAGTCCCAGCCAGCCAGGCGCGGGATACCGTGACCCTGTTTCTCTCCGGAGATGGCGGCTGGCGCGACCTGGACCGCGACGTGGCCGATGAAATGGCCAAGATTGGCTACCCAGTGGTCGGCATCGACACCCTGCGCTACTACTGGCAGCACAAGAGCCCGGAGCAAAGCGCGGCGGATCTGAGCGAACTGATGCAGCACTACCGTCAGATCTGGGGCACCAAGCGCTTTATCCTGACCGGTTACTCCTTCGGCGCCGACGTGTTGCCGGCCATCTACAATCGCCTGCCGACCACCGAACAACAGCGGGTCGATGCGATCATCCTGCTGGCTTTCGCCCGCACCGGCAGCTTCGAGATCGAAGTCGAAGGCTGGCTCGGCAACGCCGGTACCGAAGCCGCCACCGGCCCGGAAATGGCCAAGCTGCCAGCCGAGAAAGTGGTGTGCATCTACGGTGTTGAAGAAGCCGACGAAAGTGGCTGCACCGACAAGACAGCCGTGGGCGAGGCCATCAAGCTGCCTGGCGGCCACCACTTCGACGAGAATTACCCGGCCCTGGCCAAGCGTTTGATCGACGAGATCAACAAGCGGCAGAGCAAGCAGCCGAACAGTGATCTGACGCAGAACTGAGAAAAGCCCCGGCTACCGCAAGGCAACAAGGGCCGTTTGTTTCCGGTTGCTACATCTCCACCTGCGTCCCAAGTTCAATCACCCGGTTCAACGGCAGATTGAAGAAGCGCAGATTGCCGTTGGCGTTCTTCAACATGAAGGCGAACAACGCCTCGCGCCAGCGGGCCATGCCCTCGAGCTTGGAGGCAATGACGGTTTCGCGGCTGAGGAAGTAGGTGGTGCGCATCGGGCTGAAGTCCAGGTCATCGAGATGACAGAGCTTGAGTGCCTGCGGGACGTCCGGCTCGTCGGTGAAGCCGAAGTGCAGGATCACCCGGAAGAACCCTTCGCCATAGGCATCGACGTCGAAGCGCCGCTGCGGCGGTACCCGGGGGATGTCTTCGTACACCACCGTCAGCAGCACCACTTGTTCATGTAGCACCTGGTTGTGCAACAGGTTGTGCAACAGCGCATGGGGTACGGCGTCCGAACGTGCAGTCAGGAACACGGCGGTGCCCTGTACGCGATGGGGCGGCTGCACGCGAATACTGCTGATGAAGATCGGCAGCGGCAAAGCACCTTCGTCCAGGCGTTCTACCAGCAATTGCTTACCGCGCTTCCAGGTGGTCATCAGCACGAACAAGGCGATACCGGCGATGACCGGGAACGCACCGCCCTGAACGATTTTCGGCACGTTAGCGGCAAAGTACAGGCCATCGACCAGCAGGAAACCGATCAATACCGGCACAGCCAGCAGCGGCGGCCATTTCCACAACAGCAGCATGACCGCCGAGACCAGGATCGTGGTCATCAGCATGGTGCCGGTCACTGCCACGCCGTAGGCCGAAGCCAGCGCGCCGGAAGATTCGAAACCCAGCACCAGCAGCACCACGCCGACCATCAGCGACCAGTTCACCGCACCGATGTAGATCTGGCCCTGCTCGGCGCTGGAGGTGTGCTGGATATACATGCGCGGGATGTAACCGAGCTGGATCGCCTGGCGCGTCAGGGAGAATGCGCCGGAAATCACCGCTTGCGAAGCGATCACCGTCGCCAAGGTCGACAGGCCCACCAACGGGATCAGCGCCCAGCTCGGTGCCAACAGATAGAACGGGTTACGCGCCGCTTCCGGGTCACCCAACAACAACGCGCCCTGACCGAAATAATTGAGCAGCAACGCCGGCAGTACCAGCAGGAACCAGGCCCGTGCAATGGGTTTACGACCGAAATGCCCCATGTCGGCGTACAACGCTTCGGCACCGGTCAGCGCCAGCACCACGGCACCAAGAATCGCCACGCCGATGCCCGAATGGACGATGAAGAAACGCACAGCCCAGGCTGGGTTCAACGCCTGCAGCACTTCCGGGTGTTGGCTGATGCCGTAGACACCGAGGGCGCCGAGCACCAGAAACCAGATGACCATGATCGGGCCGAACAGGATGCCGATCCGTGCCGTGCCATGGCGCTGGATGACAAAGAGCCCCACCAGCACGACCAACGACAGGGGCACGACCCAATGGTCGATGCCCTCGAACGCCAGACCAACGCCTTCGATCGCCGAGAGCACGGAAATCGCTGGCGTGATCATGCTGTCGCCGTAGAACAACGCCGCACCGATCAAGCCGCAGATCACCAGCAATTTGCGCAGCCTCGCCCGTCCTGCTGCTGCCCGCCGCGCCAGGGCGGTGAGCGCCATGATTCCACCCTCACCCTGGTTGTCGGCGCGCAGGACGAACATCATGTACTTGATCGACACGACCCAGATCAACGACCAGAAAATCAGCGACAGGATGCCCAGCACCCCATCGTGGTTGACGGGCACGCCATAACCGCCGGAAAACACTTCTTTGAGGGTGTACAACGGGCTCGTGCCAATGTCGCCATAAACCACTCCGACCGCAGCGACCAGCATGCTCAGCGGTTTCGCTACCGAATGCTCGGCACCCGCCGCCTGACTACTTGCATGACCCATCCAACACTCCTGATTCCCAGACCTGTCTGCTTCTAATGAAGCCCTATGCTTTATGAAGCAGCATGCGCTGTTTTTTACATTTAGTTACAGATGTTTTGTTGACTGTAAAAAACAATACCGCGCAAAGCCGCGAAGCATAGCGCAGCACTCGTCGTATTTCCCGGTATAAAGCTGGTCAAGCAGCCCGGCCGCAGATAGAATTGCGCACTTTTTGATCAGAGGCGCGCCAGGCGCCCTGTCTCGGCAAGAGACGATCCCCCCTTACACCGAGGTTAGACATGTCCACCACTACCGCGCCTGCCAATCCAAAGGTTGGCTTCGTATCCCTGGGTTGCCCGAAGGCTCTGGTCGACTCCGAGCGCATCCTGACCCAGTTGCGCATGGAAGGCTATGACGTTGTGTCCACCTATCAGGACGCCGACGTGGTCGTGGTCAACACCTGCGGCTTCATCGACTCGGCCAAGGCCGAGTCCCTGGAAGTGATCGGCGAAGCCATCAAGGAAAACGGCAAGGTCATCGTCACCGGCTGCATGGGCGTGGAAGAAGGCAATATCCGCAACGTGCACCCGAGCGTGTTGTCCGTGACGGGTCCGCAGCAGTACGAGCAGGTGGTCAACGCCGTGCACGAGGTGGTGCCGCCACGCCAGGACCACAACCCCCTGATCGACCTGGTGCCGCCACAAGGCATCAAGCTGACCCCGCGCCACTACGCCTACCTGAAGATTTCCGAAGGCTGCAACCACAGTTGCAGCTTCTGCATCATCCCCTCGATGCGCGGCAAGCTGGTGAGCCGCCCAGTAGGCGATGTGCTCGACGAGGCCCAGCGCCTGGTCAAGGCTGGCGTCAAGGAGCTGCTGGTCATCTCCCAGGACACCAGCGCCTACGGCGTCGACGTGAAATACCGCACCGGCTTCTGGAATGGCGCCCCGGTGAAAACCCGCATGACCGAGCTGTGCGAGGCCCTCAGCACCCTCGGCGTGTGGGTCCGTCTGCATTACGTTTACCCATATCCGCATGTCGACGAACTGATCCCGCTGATGGCCGCCGGCAAGATCCTGCCGTACCTGGACATCCCGTTCCAGCACGCCAGCCCGAAAGTCCTCAAGGCCATGAAGCGCCCGGCGTTTGAAGACAAGACCCTGGCCCGCATCAAGAACTGGCGTGAAATCTGCCCGGACCTGATCATCCGCTCGACCTTCATCGTCGGCTTCCCCGGTGAAACCGAAGAAGACTTCCAGTACCTGCTGGATTGGCTGACCGAAGCCCAGCTCGACCGCGTCGGCTGCTTCCAGTATTCGCCCGTCGAAGGCGCACCGGCCAACGACTTGGACCTGGACGTGGTGCCGGACGACGTCAAGCAGGACCGTTGGGAGCGCTTCATGGCGCACCAGCAGGCCATCAGCTCGGCGCGCTTGCAAATGCGCATCGGCCGTGAAATCGAAGTGCTGGTGGATGAAGTGGACGAGCAAGGCGCCGTGGGCCGCTGCTTCTTCGACGCCCCGGAAATCGACGGCAACGTCTTCATCGACAATGGCAACAACCTCAAGCCGGGTGACAAAGTCTGGTGCAAGGTGACCGACGCCGATGAGTACGATTTGTGGGCTGAGCAGGTCGGTTGACCTGTGAGAGCAAAGCTTGCTCGCGATAGCGCAGTGTCAGCCACTGCAAATGTTGACTGATACTCCGCCATCGCGAGCACGCGTTGCTCCCACAGGCTCTTGCGAAACTCGGTAAAAAATTGAAAGCCCCGCTCTTGCTACAAGATGCGGGGCTTTTTTGCAGCTATCGTATGGAGATATCCAGCACAAGGAACAGGCGGGCATGCGTCAGCATTCGGTCATCCACACACCGAAACCCAGCGATTACCAGGAACTGACCCAGGTGTGGGAGGCGTCGGTACGAGCCACCCACGACTTCCTGCCGGACAGCTACATCGAGCTGCTGAAAAACCTGGTGCTCACCCGCTACCTGGATGCGGTGATGCTCATTTGCACCCGGGACGCGCGCCAGCGGATCACCGGTTTCGCCGGCGTTGCGGCCGGCAAGATCGAGATGCTCTTCATCGACCCGCAGCACCGTGGCCAGGGCCTGGGCAAGCAACTGCTGCGCTACGCCATGGAACACCTGAACGCCGATCAACTGGACGTCAACGAGCAGAACCCGCAAGCCCTGGGCTTTTACCTCAAGCAAGGCTTCGAAGTGGTCGGGCGCTCGGCGAAAGATGGCATGAACCAACCCTACCCGCTGCTGCACATGCGCTACAAGCAGCCCGGCCTGAAGGCTGGACGCGGCTAAAAACGGCATGAGGCAAATGGACCCGCGATTAACCGGCGCCAGGCAGGTACAATGCCCACCCTCTTTTTGTTACGGCCCCCGTCATGACTGACCCGATTCGTCTCTCCAAACGCCTCATCGAACTCGTCGGCTGTTCCCGTCGGGAGGCTGAGCTGTTCATCGAGGGCGGCTGGGTCAGCGTGGATGGCGAAGTAATCGATGAGCCGCAGTTCAAGGTCACCACCCAGAAAGTCGAACTCGACCCCGAGGCCAAGGCCACCGCGCCGGAACCGGTGACTCTCCTGCTGAATGCGCCTGCTGGCATGGATTCAGACACCGCGATGGCCTCCCTTGGACCGCAGACCCTGAGCGAAGAACATCGCTTCGGCAAACGCCCGCTCAAGGGCCATTTCCTGCGCCTGACCGCCAGCGCCGACCTGCAGGCCAACGCCAGCGGGCTGCTGGTGTTCACCCAGGACTGGAAGATCTTGCGCAAGCTCACCGCCGACGCCGCCAAGATCGAGCAGGAATACGTGGTGGAAGTCGAAGGCGAGATGGTCGCCCATGGCCTCAATCGCCTGAACCATGGCTTGACCTACAAGGGCAAGGAGCTGCCGGCGGTCAAGGCCAGCTGGCAGAACGAGAACCGCCTGCGCTTCGCCATGAAAAACCCGCAGCCCGGCGTGATCGCTCTGTTTTGCCAGGCGGTCGGGCTCAAGGTCGTCGCCATTCGCCGCATTCGCATCGGCGGCGTGTCCATCGGCAAGGTGCCGCTGGGCCAGTGGCGCTACCTGTCTGCCAAAGAGAAATTCTAATTTTCCGGCGCCACACCGAACCGGGGCGCCCACTGCCGATTGATCAGGACTGCACACATGATTCACAACGACGTACTGCGCAGCGTGCGCTACATGCTCGACATCAGCGACAAGAAAGTCATCGAGATCATCAAGCTGGGCGGCCTGGACGTCTCCCTGGCGGACCTGGAGGGCTACCTCAAGAAAGACGAGGAAGAAGGCTTCGTGTTCTGCCCTGACGAAGTCATGGCGCACTTTCTCGATGGCCTGGTGATCTTCAAGCGTGGCAAGGACGAAAGCCGCCCGCCACAGCCGATCGAAGTGCCGGTGACCAACAACATCATCCTCAAGAAACTGCGGGTGGCCTTCGAGCTGAAGGAAGACGACATGCACGCCATCCTCAAGGCCGCCGAGTTCCCGGTGTCCAAGCCGGAACTGAGCGCGCTGTTTCGCAAGTTCGGCCACACCAACTACCGTCCGTGCGGCGACCAGTTGCTGCGCAATTTCCTCAAGGGCCTGACGCTGCGTGTGCGCGGCTGACACCCCCCATGGTCACCCAGATCGTCCCCAACCCATGACTTACAGCGTCTCTCCCATCGGCTTCGTCCGCTCCTGCTTCAAGGAGAAGTTCGCCATCCCCCGCCAACCGCAGTTGGCGCCGGCCGCACGTGGTGTGCTGGAGCTGGTGGCGCCGTTCGATCAGGGCGAGGCAGTGCAAGGCCTGGAGCAGGTCAGCCATGTCTGGCTGCTGTTCCTGTTCCACCAGGCCCTGGAAGACAAGCCACGGTTGAAAGTACGCCCTCCGCGCCTGGGCGGCAACAAGTCCATGGGGGTATTCGCCACCCGCGCCACCCACCGCCCCAACGGCATCGGCCAATCGGTGGTGAAGCTGGAGCGGGTCGAAGCCGGGCGCCTGTGGATCTCAGGGATCGACTTGCTGGACGGCACCCCGGTGCTGGACATCAAACCCTACGTGCCCTACGCCGACATCATCGGCTCAGCCTCCAACAGCATCGCCAGCGCAGCGCCTGCGTTGATTCCGGTGCAATGGGCGGACACTGCCCTGCTTCAAGCGCGCGAGCACGCTACGCGCCTGGAAGAGCCCTTGGTGGAACTGATTGAACAGTGCCTGGCTCAAGACCCACGTCCGGCGTACCAGGTTCCTACCGTCGAACGGGAATATGGCGCGCAGTTCTGGGACCTGGACGTTCGTTGGCATTACCCGCAGGCGGGATTGATTCGGGTATTGGAAGTGATTCCGGCAAAACCGTAACCACCAGAAACGAAAAAGCCCGCGCGGCCTTCATCAGGCGGCGCGGGCTTTTTTGTGGGGCATCTGTTGGACCGAGTCGCCTTCTTGGCGAGCAAGCCCGCTCCCACACTGGATCTCTGGTGAACACAAGATTCGCGCTCACTGCGATCTAATGTGTGTGGGCTTGCTCGCGAAAGCGGTCCAACATTCAACGACTATGTCGGCTGACACCCCCACTCCACACTCCACACTTATCGCAACAGCTTACTTCTCTACAAACGCCCGCTCGATCAGGTAATCACCCGGTTCGCGCATACGCGGCGAAACGGTCAGGCCGAAGCTGTTGAGCACTTCGCTGGTCTCGTCGAGCATGCTCGGGCTGCCGCACAACATGGCGCGGTCGTCCTGCGGGTTGATCGGTGGCAAGCCGATGTCGCGAAACAGCTTGCCGCTGCGCATCAGATCGGTCAAGCGGCCTTCGTTCTCGAACGGCTCGCGCGTCACGGTCGGGTAGTAGATCAGCTTGTCACGCAGCGCTTCGCCGAAGAACTCGTTCTGCGGCAAGTGTTCGGTGATGAACTCGCGGTAAGCGACTTCATTGACGTAACGCACGCCGTGGCACAGGATCACTTTTTCGAAACGCTCATAGGTTTCCGGATCCTGGATGACGCTCATGAAGGGCGCCAGGCCAGTACCGGTGCTGAGCAGGTACAAATGTTTGCCAGGCTTGAGATCGTCCAGCACGAGGGTGCCGGTGGGTTTCTTGCTGATGATGATCTCGTCGCCTTCCTTCAGGTGCTGCAACTGGGAGGTCAGCGGACCGTCAGGCACCTTGATGCTGAAGAATTCGAGATGCTCTTCCCAGTTCGGGCTGGCAATCGAGTAAGCGCGCATAAGCGGGCGGCCATTGGGCTGTTGCAGGCCGATCATCACGAACTGACCGTTCTCGAAGCGCAGGCCCGGATCGCGGGTGCACTTGAAGCTGAACAGAGTGTCGTTCCAGTGATGAACACTGAGGACACGCTCGTGGTTCATGTTGCTCATGTACGGGGACTCCTGGGAATAATGCCTGCGCCGATAATCTGCGCAATTGCATCGCATTCTAATGGCGGCGACAATATCTGTTAAATGGATTATTAAGATAAGGGTTATCGGTTATATAGATATGCGATTTACTCTCCGTCAACTTCAGGTCTTCGTCGCCGTCGCCCAGCAAGAAAGCGTGTCTCGCGCTGCGGGCCAACTCAATTTGTCGCAGTCGGCGGCCAGCACCTCCATCACCGAACTGGAGCGGCAATCGAGCTGCCAATTGTTCGACCGTGCCGGCAAGCGCCTGAGCCTCAACGCCTTGGGCAAACAACTGCTGCCCCAGGCAGTGGCGCTGCTGGACCAGGCCAAGGAAATCGAAGACCTGCTCAACGGTAAGTCCGGCTTCGGCTCACTGGCGGTCGGTGCCACCCTGACCATCGGCAATTACCTGGCGACCTTGTTGATCGGCGGTTTCATGCAGCGCCATCCAGAAAGCCAAGTGAAGCTGCACGTGCAGAACACTGCCAATATCGTGCACCAGGTTGCTCACTATGAAATTGATCTGGGTCTAATCGAAGGTGACTGCAGCCATCCGGACATCGAAGTACAGAGCTGGGTCGAGGACGAACTGGTGGTGTTCTGCGCACCTCAACACCCGCTGGCCAAGCGCGGCCAGGCGACCATGGAGGAACTGACCCATGAGGCGTGGATTCTACGGGAGCAGGGTTCCGGCACACGCCTGACCTTCGACCAGGCCATGCGTCACCACCGTAGCGCACTGAATATCCGCCTGGAGCTGGAACACACCGAAGCGATCAAGCGCGCCGTGGAATCCGGCCTGGGCATTGGCTGCATCTCACGCCTGGCACTGCGCGACGCCTTCCGCCGCGGCAGCCTCGTCGCAGTGGAAACCCCGGACATGGACCTGGCGCGGCAGTTTTATTTCATCTGGCATAAACAGAAGTACCAAACCTCGGCCATGCGCGAATTCCTCGAGCTGTGCCGGGCTTTCACCGCCGGGGCCCAGCGCAGCGACGAAATCGTGCTGCCGACCATTGCCTGAGCCGTTACAACAGTACTACGCCCCACACCAACGCGATCATCGTCAGCGCGAGTAACTGGGCTGCGCTGCCCATGTCCTTGGCGTTCTTTGACAATGGGTGCAGCTCCAGGGAGATGCGGTCGATGGCCGCCTCCACTGCCGAGTTGAGCAATTCCACGATCAATGCCAACAGGCACACGGCAATCAGCAGCGCCCGCTCGACACGACTGACGCTCAGGAAGAATGACAACGGAATCAACACGACGTTGAGCAGCACCAACTGACGGAAAGCCGCTTCGCCGACAAAAGCTGCACGCAGCCCGTCCAAGGAGTAGCCGGAGGCGTTGAGGATGCGTTTCAGGCCGGTCTGGCCTTTAAAAGGTGACATAGAGTGGGCAACTGATCTAAAAGGAGTGGAGAAGCTAATTCAAAGCCGGTCAAAAAAGCGTGAAGCGGAACACTAAGCCTGCGGTGAAATTGACTCAAGTTGTTGCAGCAGCAAGGCCGCCTGGGTCCGGGTGCGCACCTTCAGTTTACGAAAGATCGCCGTGACATGAGCCTTGATGGTGGCCTCCGAAACGTTCAGTTCGTAGGCAATCTGCTTGTTCAGCAAGCCTTCGCAGACCATGGTCAGCACCCGGAACTGCTGCGGTGTGAGACTGGCCAGCCCCTCGCTGGCGGCCTTGGCTTCCTCGGACACGCTCACGGCGTCGAACGCCTGGGGCGGCCAGCAGACATCACCGTCCAGGACCGCCTTCACAGCCTTCTGAATCATCTCGAGGGAACTGGACTTGGGTATGAATCCGCTGGCGCCGAACTCCCGGGCCTTGACCATCACCGAGGCTTCTTCCTGAGCCGAGACCATGACCACGGGGATCTGCGGGTATTGGCCTCGCAACAGCACCAACCCTGAAAAACCATAGGCCCCGGGCATGTTCAGGTCCAGCAGCACCAGGTCCCAATCGGCCTTCGCCGTCAACTGGACCTCCAATTCCGCGATACTGGCCACCTCCGTCAACCGGACAGCCGGGCCGAGGCCCAGGGTCACAGCCTGATGCAACGCGCTGCGAAAAAGCGGGTGGTCATCGGCAATCAGGATTTCGTATGTGGCCATTTTTCAAATGATCCTGTTTTTTATGGCAGGCCCGATGCATTCGCGCCTCGCCAAGACAACTCAAGACCCCGCCATGCAGCGGCATCCACAGGGGCACATTCAACCGTTTCAAACATTGCGGCGCCCTGGTCGGCGCCAAGCATGCCCAGCGAAGCCGGGGTGGTCAAGCAGCACGGCCGCCACACTGTCCAGTATGGGCCACTATTGAGCCAATACTGCTTGCCGCGTACGGATAAAGGGTTGCAACTCGGCGTGGGCCGGGGTCGACACGTTCACCTCCTGCTGGCCCTTGGCGCCGAGGTAATGCTGACTGAACACATCGAAATAGGCGTCCAGGGCCGAAGCGGCATCGCTGTCCCCCGCCAGTTCCAGACACAATGCCGCCACTTCGGCGGTGCACAGGTGCTCACTGCGGGTCGAACGGCGCAGGCGGTAGCGCGACAGTCTGTCGGGCAGCAGGCTCAGAATCGGCAGTCGGTCGAAATACGGGCTTTTTCGAAAAATCTTCCGCGCCTCGGTCCAGGTCGCATCCAGCAGAATGAACAGCGGGCGCTTGGAATGATCGAGGTCGACCGTGTGGGTAACCCGCGATGGCTCGACGTATTCGCCCGGAAACACCAGGTACGGTTGCCATTGCGGATCGTTCAACAGCGCCAGCAGTTGCTCATCGACGTCAGTGCGCGACCAGATGAATGCGTGATTGTCGCGCACGACGTCAGCAATCAGCCAACCCGTGTTGCTCGGTTTGAACACTTCCTTGTTGGTCATGATCAGGCAGACCCCGGAGCGGGTCTCGACACTCGGACGCCAGGCGCACAGGCAATGGCTCTCGATCACTCGGCAGGCACTGCAACGGGGTGCGCGCCAGCCACGGGCCTGAATCGGCCTGATCCCTTCATCGATGCGCTGGTCGCGCAGGCGAGCAACGGCGTTAGGGGCGTGATTCATCGTGGGCGACGCCGACAGACAGGAAAACTCGACACGAACAACACTCGGTAGGGCAATAAAGGCCGGCAGTCTACCAGAGCCCACGCGCCTGTACCGTCCATCCGGGCTCCCCTATAATTCCCAGCCACTGAACGCACAGTCATGTGATCGGTCGAACCACCAGTCACTGAACCAGGAGAGTTTCATGCTGCGCCTTATCGTCCCTACCGTTGCCGTTCTGCTGGCGACGTCTTTCAGCGCTCAGGCTGCTTCGCTGAAAGAACTCGAACTGAACAAGATGCTGCAGAACGTCGCCAAGGAAAGTAGCGTCGGTACGCCACGGGCGATCAACGAAGACATTCTCGACCAAGGCTATACCGTCGAAGGCACCGAGCTGATCAACCATCTCAGCGTGCAAAACAGCCACGCCCAGAAAATGCGCGCAGACCCCAAGGCCGTGTATTTCCAGTTGGGCTCCACGGTGTGCAGCAATCCGGGTTTCCGCAAGTTGATGGCCAAGGGTGCAACGATGCGCTATGAGTTCACCGAGGTTAAGACCAACCGCCCAGTCGCGACCGAGCGCTTCCAGGAATCGGATTGCCCGAAACCCGCCAAGACGAAGAAGTAATCAACCTGAGCTTGCGCGCTGCGGCTCATCGTCGGCGCGCAACTCCGCCACCAGCGCCTGCAAGTAACGCGAGCGCCATGCTCGCCCTCCCAGCCGACGACAGCATTCTTCCTCAAGACTCACCCGATTGGCCTGTGCCGACTCCAACAACATCAAGTACAGCTGCCTGTCGAGCTCCAGAGTGACCCTGGTCATTTTCCCGCCTCCATGCCCGATTCGCTTCAATCCATCACGTGGCACCCAACCCTGGGCGTCAAATTGCATTGGCACGCTTGTTATCAGTAAATCAGAGCGGCACACACCCGGCCGGCAATCTGACGAGCGGCGCGTTAGTTCAGGGCATGTATCAGCGGTTGCCAACGGTCACTTTTGAGCGCCATGATCAGGGCAGCAAAGATCGGCATGACGGTCTAGATTCAAACGTATCCATAGGATTTTCATCGGGCAGAAAGAGGCCGCCCGGCCAACACCTTGGCGTGTCATTGTTTTTTATCAAAGGGAAAAGCAGAACCCGCTGGATGGCTTGGTCGCCTGGCTGTAGACCGCGTCAAGCCAGGTCACCCTCCAGGCCGATGCCTGGGCTGACAACGACACACGGTGTCGTGGCCTCGATGAATTTTCATCCGGGCCGGGGTCCTGTTAAGAAGGAGAAGCTGAATGCCTTACAAACCGAATGACCTGCTCAGTCGTCATTTTGAGAACCACGGCCACGACCTCACTCGCAAGGTCGAAGAGCAACTCAACCTAGTGTCCCCCAACAGCCCCAACCTCCCCATTTACCGAGACATGATCCTGACCGTGCTGCGCATGGCCCAGGAAGATCACAACCGCTGGAATGCCAAGATCACGCTACAAGCCCTGAGGGAACTGGAACACGCCTTCCGTACACTCGAGCAGTTCAAGGGTCGACGCAAGATCACGGTCTTCGGCTCAGCCCGAACGCCCATCGAACATCCACTGTATGGCCTGGCCCGAGAACTGGGGGCGGCGCTGGCCCATTCGGACATGATGGTCATTACCGGCGCCGGCGGAGGCATCATGGCCGCCGCGCATGAAGGCGCAGGGCGCGACCACAGCCTGGGATTCAATATCACCCTGCCTTTCGAGCAACACGCAAACCCGACCGTTGAAGGCACGCCGAACCTGCTGCCGTTCCACTTCTTCTTCACCCGTAAACTGTTTTTCGTCAAAGAGGCCGACGCACTGGTGCTCTGCCCCGGCGGTTTCGGCACGCTTGATGAAGCGCTGGAAGTCCTGACGCTGGTACAGACAGGCAAGAGCCCGCTGGTGCCGGTGGTCCTGCTGGATGTCCCGGGAGGCAAGTTCTGGCAAGGTGCCCTGGACTTCATTCGTGAGCAATTGGAGGAAAACCGCTACATCCTGCCCACCGACATGAAGCTGATGCGCCTGGTGTACAACGCCGAAGAGGCCGTGGAAGAGATCAACCAGTTCTACCGCAACTTCCACTCCAGTCGCTGGCTCAAGCATCAGTTCGTGATTCGCATGAACCACAAGCTAAACGAACAGGCGTTGCAGCAGATGCAGGGAGAATTCGCCGATTTGTGCCTGAGCGACTGCTTTCATCAACATGACTACAGCGGTGAAGAGCACGATGAAGCCCAGTTCAGTCATCTGGCGCGACTGGCGTTTGCCTTCAACGCCCGGGATCACGGGCGCTTGAGGGAACTGGTGGATTACATCAATCTGCCGGAAAACTGGGCCCAACCCACCCCAAAACCCCATCCCCTCACATGGACGCCGATCAAGGTAACCTGAGCCCATAAAAAAACGGCCTGCTATCGAAATAGCAGGCCGTTTTTGTTTAATCATCCATACCGCGACCGCTGAACAAGCGGTTGATCATTTCCATGGAGTAGCCTCGATACGCCAGGAAACGCCCTTGTTTGGCTCGTTCCCGTGCATCGATGGGTAAATGTCCTGAGAACTTTCGGCGCCAGGTGGCCGTCAGTTGCTCCTGCCAATCGATACCACTTTCGCGCAAGGCAAGTTCGATATCCGGGCGTTGCAAACCACGCTGGCCCAGTTCCTCACGAATTCGCAAAGGACCATAACCGGAACGGGCGCGATAGGAGACAAAGCTTTCCAGGTAACGGGACTCCGACAGCAAGCCCTCTTCGGTCAAACGGTCGAGGGCAGTGTCGATCAACTCATCGGGAGCGCCGCGCTGACGCAGCTTACGCGTCAGCTCGACTCGACCGTGCTCGCGCCTGGCGAGCAGGTCCATCGCGGTTCGCCGCACCGCGACGAGGGTATCGAGTACGCCGGTCATCGAATCGATCAGATGTCAGCGTCAGCCAGGTCGTCAGCGGTCTCGCGATTAGCCACGGACTTGACGTCTGCCACCGGGCTCAACAGTTTGTCACGCAGTTGCTTCTCAAGGGTGGCGGCGATTTCCGGGTTGTCCGCCAGGAACTTGGCCGAGTTGGCCTTGCCCTGACCAATCTTGGTGCCGTTGTAGGCATACCAGGCACCCGACTTCTCGACGAAGCCGTGCAATACACCCAGGTCGATCATCTCGCCATTGAGGTAGATGCCCTTGCCGTAAAGAATCTGGAACTCGGCCTGACGGAACGGTGAAGCCACCTTGTTCTTCACGACCTTGACGCGGGTTTCGCTGCCGACAACCTCATCACCTTCTTTCACCGCGCCGGTGCGGCGGATATCGAGGCGAACCGAGGCGTAGAACTTCAGTGCGTTACCACCCGTGGTGGTTTCCGGGCTGCCGAACATCACGCCGATCTTCATACGGATCTGGTTGATGAAGATCACCAGACAGTTGGCATTCTTGATGTTACCGGTGATCTTGCGCAGGGCCTGGGACATCAGGCGAGCCTGGAGACCCACGTGCATGTCGCCCATTTCACCTTCGATTTCAGCCTTTGGCACCAGTGCGGCCACGGAGTCGACGATGATCACGTCAACCGCGTTGGAACGCACCAGCATGTCGGTGATTTCCAGGGCCTGTTCGCCGGTGTCCGGCTGGGAAACCAGCAGGTCGTCGACGTTGACACCCAGCTTGCCGGCGTATTCCGGGTCCAGGGCGTGTTCGGCGTCGACGAAAGCACAGGTCGCACCGGCTTTTTGGGCCTGGGCGATCACGGATAGGGTCAGCGTGGTTTTACCGGAAGATTCAGGACCGTAGATTTCAACGATTCGGCCTTTTGGCAGGCCGCCAATACCAAGCGCAATGTCCAGGCCCAGGGAGCCGGTGGAGATGGAAGGAATAGCCTGACGGTCCTGATCGCCCATACGCATTACGGCACCCTTGCCGAATTGACGTTCGATCTGACCCAAGGCCGCAGCCAAGGCTTTCTTCTTGTTGTCGTCCATTAAAGTCCTCACGTAATCAATAAGGCCTGACGGCCAACACCTGTATAAGTAGCCAGTATTATTCCACAGCGTTTGAGGATCGCCTACCCCTGATTTGAGATTTCTACAGCGGCATGTTGCAACAGCCCCTCTAGCGCGGCCTTCACCGTTTGTCGGCGGACCTCGTCGCGGTTGCCTGCAAAGAATCGCTGCTCGCTGATCACCACCTCGCCAACACCCCAGGCCAGCCACACGGTGCCCACCGGTTTATTCGACGAACCACCGTCCGGCCCCGCTACACCGCTGACCGCCACAGCAAAACGCGCCAGGCTTTTATGCTGGGCACCTCGCACCATGGCCTCGACCACCTCGCGACTGACCGCCCCCACCTTCTCGAACAACTCGGTCGGCACATCCAGCTGCTGGCTCTTCTGGCGATTGGAATAGGTGACGAAACCGGCCTCGAACCAGGCCGAACTCCCGGGAATCCGGGTAATTGCCTCGGCAATCCCGCCTCCCGTGCAGGACTCGGCCGTGGTGACATGGGCATTGAGCAACTGCAGGCGCCTGCCCAGCTCAGCGGCCAGTTCGGTAATGTCGTCCATGGTGCTCTCCTGATTCCACACAAGTGAGGCCTACCGTACACGAGCAATGGAAGCTTGCAAGGCTCGCCGGATTATCGACCCAGCGCTCTGATATAGGCCTGACAGGCCTGCAAGGCAATCAGTCCGCGATCACCGGCATCGGTGATGGCGACAATTCGTTGAGCATGCGCCGGGTCAAGTCGGGCTCTCGCGCTTCCATGATCCACGCCGCCGGCGCGGGTGGCGGCAGGCACTGCACAACCGGCGGCAACATCGTCGGCGTCGAGGAGGACTGACAGCCGGACATCGGCAGTAGCAAGGCGATCGCGCAGGCGATCCTGGTCACGTTGGGCATCGCTCAAGGCTCGGTAATGGGTTTGTTCGCTGGCGGCGAGCTGCTGCTCCAGAGCCAGGCGTTTGTCTTGCTCGGCCTTTTGCTGCGTCGCGGCCGTTTGGGTCATTTGATTAAGCGTCTCGGCCTGGGACTGTGCGAGTCGGGCCAACTGCTGTCCGTAACGCCAGTCCTGGAACCGCCATGCGAGCATCGCCGAGCCGCCGGCCAGCAGCGCGAGCAACACAACAACGCCCAGGGCGCGAGACGAAAAAGGCATCAGGCCGAAGGTTGGCATAACACCGCCCTCGCCCGAGCCCACAATTGCAGGCGGTCCTGCAGGCCGCTCAAACCGCCATTAATGCGCCGGGTGATGGTGTTGAACTGATCGCGATCGGCCAGCTCGTTCAAGCCGTTCCGCTCCCAGAACCACGCAGCGGACTCGGCGGCCCATTGCGGTTGCTCAAGAAGCTCAGGCAAGGCCAGCAGGCGTTCGTCGCCGAACAGCCCCTGACTGCAACGACGGTAATTGTCACGACCGGTAATCTGGATCAGCCCTCGGCCGCGATACTTCTGGCCGTCACCGTCGGCCTGGGGCGAGTTGCCCAAGCGAACGGCCAGGGTTCCGGTATCGTATTTTTTTAGGTATTGCTCGCTGCCTAGCTCGCGCACATAACGCAGTTGTCCCGACTCATGACCGACCTGGGCCAGGAATGCGGCGATGCGCTTGGGCGTGTCGATAAGGTGCCGAGACATTGCGCTGTTGAGAGGAAAAATGAAAACGCCCGTTTGGGCGCGGGCGTTGGGCATGATGTTGATGAGTTGCTGTGGGGTAACGTCCATGATCAGATCATCGAAAACACGTTATTGAAATGCCCAGCTCGCGATAGCGGCGTGTCAGGCAATGGAGGTGTCGAATGTCATATCGCAATCGCAAGCCCGCTCCCACAGGGGCTTGGGGTCAGGCCTTGGCATCCAGGCGGGTGGCATGAATCAAGCTGCGATAGCTTTTTTCCCGGTCGCCACTGGCGGTGACCTTGTCGATCGACCAGCGACCGCGCATGAAATCCGGCCAGGTGAGATCCAGCAGTACGATGCCCTCGGCCGAAAGTCCCGGGTTACCAGGGCACTCGATGTCCACCTTGAGTGCTTCGCGCTCCATCCGTCGCACCTCCCCTTCACCGGCGGCGCGGGCATCGTCGGCGCTCTGGAAGCGCTGGCGCAGGGTCTTGAACGGCGCGACGCCGCTCTCCTCGACCTGCAGCTTGCCGGCCGCCGCATCCCACCAATAGGTCTTGCAGCCCTGGTACTTGGCCCGGGCGTTTTCATCAAACTTGGCCGAAATGAAGGCGTGGTCGCCCGGGCGATTGTTGGTCGTCACCGACAGCTTCATCTCAGGCAGGACCTTGCCCGACAACGACTTCGCCTGGCCGCGCCGGGCCAGCACATACAGCTCGTTGACCGGCTTGGCGACGGCGTCATAACGATGGGCCAGACGCGTGAGGAAGCCCATGTCGGTTTCGTTGGTCTGGTCGATGTGCTCGATTTTGATCAGCGACAGGTCCGGCGCCACCCGGGGCGAAAACCCGTGCCGGGAAGTCAGCTGACGAAACAGCGCCCCAAGGGTCGTCGGACCATGGCTGACGGATCGGCGTTGCTTGAACCCGGTCTGGTCCGCCGCGCTGAACGGCGCCGCCATGGCCACCAGAACGAGTTGCAAGGGAAACAGGAACGGCGTGCGCCCGGTGATGACAAACTCGCCTTTGTCCACCAAACCCGACTCCAGGTAACCGACCCGCAGACCAATCTTGCCGCCCAGGCTGGGCAATCCTTCCAGACCGTCCAGGCTAATGGTGAGTTTCAGTTGATCGGACTCGATACCCGCTGCGTCGACATGCTCCCACTTGAGCAGACGTTCGTTGAGCAGCGCGGCGTTCGCCCCATAAATTTCCACCGCAGGCGTGAAACCCAATGACATGTCGCCTCCTTAATCCCAGGCCGAAACCGGTGTGGGTGCAACAGGTTTGAGTTCCACTTCCGGCAGGACCACCCAGACCCCGGCCGGCAATACCGGGTCCCATTCGGCCAGCAGCGGATTGAGCCGCCAGAGCGCTTCCTCGGCGGCATCGTCACAACGCTCAAGCTCGCGGTACAGCAACAGATTCACCGAATCACCGGCGATACTTCGAACCCTACGCATTGGCGAACTCCGTCAATTCAACCACCCAGCCGACCACCATCGCCGTGCCGTCATCAATGATCTCGGTCTGGGTTTCCGTCACCTTGGTGATCTGCCATAGGCCCCAGTTGCGACCGATGCCATCAACCAACGGCACCGGGACGCGCTGCGCCTGCAAGACGCGCAACTCATCGAGTCGATCCATGGCGGTCGCGTACATCGACTTACCGGTGATCATTAGCCCTTGCAGGCCTTGGCCGATCTGGCTGGACTTGGGTTTGCTGGTGAGGATGTCGATGCTTTTCCAGCCACCGTCCGAGGTGCGTACCAGGCTGTGGTACGCAAAATTTCTCGACAGACCGAAAATGAAACTGCCGAGTGCCATTTGCTGACGCATCACGTACCTCCGTCGGTCAGGGCCGCGTCGCTGCGCATGGCCAGTGAATTGGGCGTGGATGTCAGGCCGAATTGGCCGGTGATCTGCTGCACGACCAGGTTGGCCAACTGACTCGCGCTGGCCTGGTCCTGGCCGTTGATGTAGATGTTTGCGGTCATGGTGTTCTGTTGCGTGGTTGTCTGGGTGCTGGCCAGGTCTTTGCTGACCTGGTCTGGAGCGGCGAGTCTGTCGGCGGGGGCGACGAGCTTTTCACCCAGAGACGCGCCCGCATCGCCCCCCAACCAGCCGCCCAGCAGTCCGCCAATCAGACCACCAATGGCAGTGCCAATCACCGGAACGACACTGCCCAAAGCGGCACCGGCCGCAGACCCCGCAGCAGCGCCTGCCCAACCGCCACTTGCAGCTCCCATGCCTGCGCCCATCATTCGTTTGTCGCCGGTCAGTACACCCTTGGCCACATCAGCGACGGCGCCGACGACTTTTAATGGGCCGGGCGCCCTGCGAGTCATCGAGCGTAATGAGGCCGTTGGCCCGAGTGAAAAACGCCCTGCGCCTCCTCGTGAGCCTCGTGTACTGACGCGTATTTTCGGCCGTCTCGTGGGTTCGGGACGCTGGTTGGCATTGCTTGTATCCAGCTTGCCCCCACGAGGATTTCTGAAAACTTTGGAGATCTCATCCACTACCGCCTTGAGCAAAGCGCCCACCAGCGGTTTGATCGCCGCGCCAATCAACACGATGGCCGCGGCGGCTTTGGGTGAGGACTCAACCAACTCACTCATGCCATCGGCCAGCGAACCCAGCCACTGGAACGAGGTATCCGCCAAAGGCGTCAGGGCGTTGCCAGTGGCCACCGACAAACGCTCGCTGCGGGCGTTGAGGACGTTCAGGTGGCCCTGCCGGGTGTTCGAGAGCGCCAACGCGTCCTGCCGTACCGAACCGTTGTTGCCCAATTGCGATGTAGCGTATTGGCCAGGGTCTTTCACCTGCCAGAACGCCGCGTTCACGTCGTCCAGTTTCTGCGACATGCGCAGCACTGCTTCATCGCCAGAGCCAAACAGTGAAGAGGCAAGGGTCGAGCGTTTTTCGGCTGGCTGCGCGTTCAAGGCTGCCAGCACCGACATCACCGTGCCAGACGCCGTGTCCTTGTCACGTAAGCCGCTCGCCACCGCCTTGGGCTCCAGCCCCAACTGTTTCCAGGCTGTTTGCTCGGTAGCCGGGGCCTGGTCACCCTTGCTCAGGGCCGTCGTGAAGCTATCAAGCGCTACGCCGGCTTCAGATTGTTGCGTACCGGTATTGAGCAATGCCGCTGTCAACGCGGCGGCCTGTGCTGGCTGCAAGCCTGCTGAGGTCGCGGCCGCACCGTCACGCTGCAACACGGTGCCGATCTCAGTCGCTTTCGCACCACCGGGAATCTTGCTCAGGTGGTTGGTGGCATCCGCCAGGTCGAAGGCCTTCTCGGCGCTGAGCTTCATGGAAGTGCGCCAGGCGAGCAGCATTTCGGCGGTTTCCATGGCCGGCATTTTGAACGTCGATGCTGTAACACCCGCATCACTGGCGAAGCGCAACAGTGCCAATTGCCGGTCCGAGGCATTGGGCAGGTCGCTGCCGATGCCTGCCCTGGCCGCCAGGCTTTCCATTCTCACAACATCAACCGCCGTGGTGCCGCCGGCCGCCACCAATGGCGCGCTGGCGATACGCTGGGTTGGCTCCGCCATCTCGGCAATCTGGCGTGGCGTGAATTGGCCGGCCTGCTTCAGATCGGCCATGGCCGAATCCATTGCTATCGCGGGCTTGAGCAGCGCCGGTGGTTCGATAACGCCACCCGACTTACCCTTTGGCTCAGTGGCCGACTCGCCCTTGGCGCCCGCGTCCATCGTTTGGGAAAACAATCGTTGCGCCGAAAGCTTCACGGTCAGCGACTCGATCGCCGTGGTCAGCAGCCCGATCTTGAGCCCGAGTTTTTCCAGCGCCGGATCGAGGCTCGACAGTTGATCCCTGGCGAACGCGCCTTGTGCTGATCCACCACTGGTGAGGCTGGTATTACCGAACGCCAAGCCACTCTCATCGAAGGCTGCGTATTTGAGCCAATATCTATCGTCCGCCATCCCGCTCTACTCCTGTTTCACGCCAAGGCGAGTGATCGCGATGTCGTAGCGGCGCAAGGCCTTGCCGGCGTCCCACTCCAGGATTTCCGCCTCACTTA
Organism: Pseudomonas sp. RL_5y_Pfl2_73; assembly: GCF_963970515.1. Classification (NCBI taxonomy): domain Bacteria; kingdom Pseudomonadati; phylum Pseudomonadota; class Gammaproteobacteria; order Pseudomonadales; family Pseudomonadaceae; genus Pseudomonas; species Pseudomonas sp. RL_5y_Pfl2_73. Next base: position 198,697 of record NZ_CAXAPD010000002.1, read on the forward strand.
CCGAGTAAATGAGCGGCACCACATCGAGGATCACTTCGATGTCGCGCTCCGAAAGAAGTCCGCCGGTTTGTTTAAAAAATCGTCGATGCGCACCTGAAGTTGTGTCCAGTCGGGCACGCTCAGCAGGTCCAGATCGGGAATCATCAGGCCGGTGCAATGGGCGGTGATGAACTCGGCGCGCTCCTTAGCCGTCTTCAGTTTTTTCATCGCTTTGGTGGCACGCAGCACCGGCATTTCCAGGGTCAGCGACGTCAGGCTGCGGCCCGCGACGTCGAGCGGTTGCAGCAGTTGCACCTGGTCGGGGTCGGCCTGTGGGTCATCCAGAAAGTACGACGCCGGGCGCGTGGACATTTCGTGCACGTACTGGGCAATGCTCACGTAGTCCGGGCGCTTGAGCTGGTCGAGTTCCTTGACCGACAGGCCGGTGGCCAGCTTGGCCAGCTCGAAGAACTGATCGTCTTCGTCATCGCCCGCACGGGCCAGGGCGTCTTTTTGCGCGGCGTAGTACAGCGGTTTGAGGGTGAGCTGCTCGATCTGCGAGCCGTCGTCACCGGTGATTGGCGACAACAGCTCATGGGTAGGAGGCATCCAGGACATGAAATCGGTTCCTTGGTGGTTACTGGGAAGGTGTTGCGCAATACCGGAAAATCAAGCCGCGCCACCTGTGGGAGCGAGCCTGCTCGCGATGACGGCGGTACATTCAGCACCAAGGTGCCTGACACACCGCTATCGCGAGCAGGCTCGCTCCCACAGGGGCTGTGCTTAACTGGCTGGCATTAAGGTGTTCAGGCTATTTAAGGCAGCAACACCGCCCGGCGCGCATCACCGAGGATGTCGACGCCGTTGAGCACGAACTTCTGGGTGCGCACGTCGATGTCGATCACCGGGACGCCGTTTTCCAGGCGGTTGTAGGTGCGGCAGGACAGCTCAAGATTGGTCTTGGGCTTCTCGTTCATTTTCAGCGCAGTTTCCTCGAGGGATTTCAACTTGCCGCCCACCGTGTGGTAGGTAAACCAGGTGTTGCCGTCCTGATCCTGGCCGGCTTCACGCACGTTCAGCAGAATGTCGTCGCCCACGCTCACCCCCAGCGCCAGCATGACTTCCGGGCCGAGGCCTTGCAGCGTCAGCTTGGCCGTCAGCACCTTGCCGCCCTTGGCCATTTCCTCGCCAATGAAACGGCCGCCGCGCATCTCTTCCATGTCGAATTCGATCTTCGGCGGCGTGAATTCTTCCACCGTCGCCGACAACGGCAGGCCTTGCAGGGTGGCCGCGATGGCCTGTCTTACGCGGTTGGTAAACATTAGAGAACGTCCTCCAGGAACTGCTCGATGATTTCATCGCGGGCATTGAGTTGATAAATCATGTGTTCGTTCGGCGCGTAGCGGCCATAGTCGATGACCACATACCAGGTGCCGTTCTTGTACTTCTCGACGCTGTTCAATTCCGGGTGCAGGTACACGCTGCCGCCGGGGATGGTTTCGTCGGCGACCAGGGTTTGCAGCCAGTCGTTGATGCGCTTGACCTCCTGGTCCATGAAGGATTTGGTCAGGTTCTTGGCCATGGCCTTTTGGCCGGCTTTCACCAGCTTGCGGCTGATGGCATCTTCAAGGCCGACGTAACTGATGAACTTGCCGGTGACGGAGCGGTTACCCAGCAGCGAGAAGCCGCCGAGAATGGTCCGGGCGTAGTAGCAAACACCATAGCGATTGAGCAGATCGCCCTCGGTGGAGGTGTCGAGGATGTTGTATTCGACGGTGCGCGACACGTCTTCGGCGTAGGTCACCTGGTTACCCGGGCTCTCCCATTGCTTGACCTTGGCCAGCGCGGCGATGGCCAGGCTCGACGGGGCCAGGAAGACGTTTTTCTTCGCCGCTTTCGAGTAGATCGCCGGCATGTTATGCACCACCAGGCAACGGTCGAAACCGAGGTCCGCGCCGCCCAGTTCCTGGCTGTAGGTCACTTGATCAGCGACCGCGGCGTCCTTGCCGTCGAGCACCACACGCGCCTTGATACGCTTGCCAAACGAGGCGAACTCGCTCGCTACCGCCTTGGTGCCGGTGAAACCTGGCGCGCCGATGATGGTCAGGTCTTCAGCGACCCCACTGAGCGCCGCCAAACCGAGTTTGCGTCCGGTCTCGGCCTCAATGCCGCCAATCACGTTGTTCTGCGTGTCGGCCGGTGTGGCGCCCTCTTCGACGATGACCACGTAGACCGGCACCTTGACCACTTTGAGGATCTGGTAAACCGCGTGAAACAGCGTCCCCGCCTCAGCACCGGTCGGGTCCAACTGGGCCTGAGTGGTGAAACTGTTGATGCGGAACGGGGTGTTTTTCGGAATCAGCAGGTTGGCATTCGGCGCGGTGCCGACCAGCCCGATGACGTTATCACCCAGGCCACCCATGGCCTCGGGAGATTCAGTGGCATTGACGGTAATGCCGTTGTGCTCGAAGTTCAGAACCTCAGCCATGGTTATTCAGCCTTTTTGGTGGTGGCCTTATTGGCCGGGGTGGATGTGGAAGCCGGTTCGACGGCTTCGGTTTTTTTCAGCTGCAGACGACCGGCGCTGTGCCAGGCGTTGGCCTCGACGTCGAGCAGGTCGAGTTCCTGGCCGACGCTCGACCAGTGGCCGCCGCCGGTGGGGAATGGGAGGAGCACGGTGTAGGTTTGGCGTAGTGCCATTTTTGGGTTCTCCAGATATGAAAAAGCCCCGTGTGTGCGGGGCTGTTGTCAGGTTTTTGTGATGTGTGCGGAAAGGAAAACGCCCCGTCGGTGCGGGGCGTTTTATTGGGGGTGGTCAGCGAGCCAAGGTGGTGCAGCCGGGCGTAGTTCGTCGCTTGGAAAGTCTGGTGACAGCGGCCAATCGCGCAAGGCTTGCACATAGTCCAGCAGCGCCCCGGACTGTTCAATCGTCAGGGTCGTGGGCCGGCCAGAATCTACTTCGTCACGATGACGCTCACGCAGCCATCGAACGCTCTCGATCTCGGCATCTCGCCATCTGCGCTCAACCGCTGCCAACTCATAAGCCGAAACAGGTAACGGATCTATCAGAGTCGGCAGACCGTCGACGTCATGGCTGCGGACCTTACCTAGGGCTGGATTGGCAATCACTTGGTTATAGCGATCATCGGGAATATCCACAGCATCGGCGGGAATTACTGAATGAAGGCCGACTATGTAACAAGTCCCCGTTGTGCGACTGTACTTACGCATGATCATCTCCCAAGACAAATAAAGGTGTATCCAGCGACACCGGCAGGAACTGCAATAGACCCTGCGCTTACAGTACGCGCCAGAACGTCAATCCCATTAACGGACGCTGACTGACAGCTCATCATTGTCCCAAGGCTTGACGTACTAATCGAGTAAGCGAGAAGTGAAGAGGGAAAAGCCATTGCCAAGTTTATATGGGCAGTACCTGCGCCTGCATTAACTTGCCCGTTAGCCCATTGAATGATAAAGCCACCCAGCCACGACGGGAAAGCTATATAACCATTAGAGGTAAAGCTAACAGCAAATCCCCAGCGCATTTTCTTCGGCGAGACTACAACGTCGTCTAATACACCCGCATCTACTTGTGCTTGCGTCGCAATCTGTTCGTCGCTCAATAGCCAAGACCAAAACAGAGTATCGGTAGTTGAAGTATATTGACCGAGCCAGAACCGGCGATCATTGCTGTCAGAAGCATGCTCAACAGCAAGATAATAAGTGGCATCACTACGAGGCGTAATTGCCAGAACGCCTATGAGTCTGTTACCGCTCTCGGGAGGTGCCCCCGGAGTCGCCGCGTTTGGAACAAGCGCACCATAAGCCTGATACAACCCACCGGCTGTAATTGATTTGAATGTAGTCAGCGGGGTCCCAATCCCCCCCAAACCAAATTGCCCAACACTGATTTTTCCAGCCATCAGATCCTTGAACGCTGTAGACAACACGTCTCGGATCGACCCATCCTCCGCATACCAGGAAATACCCGCCCCCGTCGACAAACTGATGCTGTCCATCGTCTTTAACACAAGCTGATTCGCAGCCATGCCCGCCACATAATCCGTGCCTTGCAGGATGATGGTCGCGGCGCCGGTTGAGACGTTTACGAAAGTTATGGTACCGCCGTTAAACCCCGTATTGGCCCGGGGCAACGTGATATTGATCGGGTTTGTCGAGTTGATAATGAACGATCTCCCGAAAGCATCGGCTGTCAGCACAGTGCTTGCGTCAAGCCCACCAATCCCCGAATGATTGCCAAGAGCTCGTTGCACAAACGCGGTATTGGCGAGCATCTGACTATTATTGCTGAGCGGTGCAGTCGGGGCCGTTGGTGTGCCCAACAAGGCCGGGGAATTAAGTGGCGCAAACCCCTGCGTCACATTCTGAAAACTCAATGCCGTAACGCCCAGAACAATCCCGCCATCCGTAACCAACTGCCAGATCGTATTGGCAAGCGTCGCCCCCTCTTCGACCGGAACACTCAATCCCGAAGTAACCTCGGCGTTCGCATCAGCATCCTTTGCCCGAACCCAAGCGCCGTTCGCGGCAACGTAGATACCGTTGTCTTTCGCCAAGGTCTGGGATTTAACAAGCACCCGATTCCCGGCAACCACGGCAACACCATCAATCGCCTGCGCACCACTCAAAACAATGTTGGCCGTTGTCGCCACCCGCACAGACTGCTTCCTGTCGAGCTTGGCGAGTTCGTCAGCGACATAGCTGGCAACCCAGGCCCGCGTCGCTTTGACCACCGTGTCGTCGATCAGCAACGTTACCAACTCAGCATTACTGGTTTCGAAAATCGACCGAATGTAAAACTCTTTCCCCGACCCCGAAGTCGCCAACACCGGCTTGAACGACTCCGGATATTTGACGATGGCATACAGAATCCCGGTATCGGTCCAGATCCCGGCCTCACGCACATACCAGCCGCCCACGTCGGGCGGGATGGTGACTTCAGCGAGCAACCAGCTCGGGTTTTTCTCATCTTGGAACAGCGCATTGAGCGGCCCGCGCCATACTTCGCGTTTGAGCGCCGTGGCGGTTGCGGCCGGGTTGTAAACTTCGCCGCCGCCGTCACCGACGGAAATCTGCGACAACTTGATCGGTGTGCCCGCCGCCTTGCAGGCGGTTTCGTAGGCGATCCCCGTATCGGTGAGCAAGGTGTAATAGTCGGCCATTTAGGACCCCTGTGGATAAATAGTGGAGGTTTCGACGGTGTAGAGCGCGGCGGCCATGAAGCCCCGGCCCGAGGCTTCTAGCCCTTCGATTACAATCGGATAAACCGTGGTCAGTTCGCCGCACAGCGTGGCGGCACCGATGACGTGACGGCCGAATGCACTCAAGCCGACAGACACCTTCAAGGTGTCGCGCTCGCTTTTGGCATCCGCCAGGCGACGGTCGAGACGGGCGTCGATTTCTTCGCTGTAGGGCTGCTCGGTAAATGCCCTGACGGAAAAACTGTAGGGCGGGTCAGGGGGTGTTTGCTCATACCAGGCGCGCACTTCAGGCATCAGTTGCAAACCCTTGGCGGCATTTTCCAGGGCCTTTCGCGTCCCGGCCTGCCGGGCGGTGGACCAGGCGAGCTCAACGGTCAGGCGCTTTTCCGCCTCGGGGGCTGCGGAGCTCCATTCGTTGACCCCACGATCCGCCGCCAGATACGGCAGGAACGCCAAGGGCGTGCTCGTTGGATTCATCAGCTCGGGAAACGGCGGATCGATGCGTTCGAGCAACCGAGCGAACCCCAGATCCAGGGCCCGTTCCAACGGTGAACTGTTGACCGGCAGCAGGCTCGGGCGAGGTGTGTCGTCACTCATAACGTATCCACCTCGACCTCGATGCCCGTGCAGTACGGGGCTTGAAAAGCCGTCGTCACAATCGGTGCAAGCGGTTCGAGAATCAGCAACTGAACCGCCCCGGCGCTGTGCAGCGTGTAGTCGATCCAGCTCGGATCCACCCGACCTTCCAGGCGATGACAAGCTTGGGCATACGCCTGCAACTGCTGCTGGGCAGCAACCTGAGTCAACCCTGAATCCGGACCGGCATTGATCTTCGCCGCGACGCGGATTTTGTAGGGTTTGATTTGCGCGCCCTGAACAATGACCAGGTCCGTTTCCGGGCGTACATCCGGCCGGGCAAAATGTTGGCGAACACCGTCGAGCAGTACCTCGCTCGGCGTGCCGTCACCGTCACGGGACAGTACCGTGACTGTGACTTCGCCCGGCGCGGTGCGGCGTCCGTTGCCGTCCTTGACCTGCGCCGCATGGCCATCCGGATCGAAGGTGTAGGTGACGGTCACCACGCCCGCTGCGGCGTTTTCCACCTTCACCGCTGGCCGTTCACCCAGGGTGAAAATCTCCCGCCGATATTGCATGCGCGAGCCAGCCGCCGGGGCGTGGGGCGCCAGGTAATAACGCAACCGCGCATCGTCATCGCTCTCGTAGACCGGTGGGATGGGCGGGAACGCCGCCGGGTCGCCCGGGTCGAGCAACTGGCGTTCAAGCCCCATGTCCGCGAGGCGAGCGTCGAGGTTGGTGCCCGAGGCCCACCACGCCAACATCTGCTTGATGCGGGCGTTGTATTTGCGCTCGTGGGTTTGCAACCGGACACAGAACGCCTCGAGAGCCAGGGTCAGCAGTTCGCTTTCGTTTTCGAGGCTGTCCACCAGTTTGGCGGCACTGGCAGGAGAGCGTGCGCCGACGTACTCGACCACGAAGGTCTTGAACTCGGCGAGCAAGTCCTCGAACGCTTCGACGGTGACGATGGTCGGTTCGGCCAGTTGGTTCTGACCGGGTATCAACATGCTCATGTCACCACCTCGAAAGTCTGTTTACGGTTTTTCCAGGTGCCGGCGAAACGCAGCAGCAATCCGGCACCGTGCCGGCTGGCGACAATGACCTGCGGCTCGAAATCATCGATGCCGTTGTCCGGGTTGTAGAACGCTTGGGCCGCGTGGCTCTGGGCAAGGATCAGCAGGTCGTCACCGAGGTTCTGCCCCAGCAATTGCGTGAGTGCGCAGCCATACAACGGGCGCTTCTGGCGAGTGCCCAACGGCGTGGTCAAGGCACGGGTGGCGCGCTGCACGAACTGCAGCCAGTCGTCGACCGTGGCGCCGGTATTTCGATCGATTCCAATCATGAGGACATCTCTTATGCGGTACTGATGACGCGTCCCTGGTGATCCACCACCGGGCCGCTCAGGTGCACACCGGAGGCGTCGAGCCGAATGCCGACGCCGCCCAGTTGCAATTCGATGGTTTCGGGAGTCATCGCCAGCCGCGACGGGCCAATGTTCAGTCGCAGGGTTTCACGGGAACCGCTGAACGCCGCCGGGCCGTTTTGCCAGTGCAGGACATGGCTGGCATGGTCGTAGCCGTTTTCCGTACCGTCCTGATAGAGGCGACGCGTCAGCGAGGCCTGGGTCGAGACGGGTGGGAACTGACCGCCGTTGAGACCGAACAACGCCACGGCTTGCCCGCCGCTCTCACCGCCGCCATGGTTCAGCAACAGGCATTGCTCACCCACGGACGGAATCCGCGATTCGCTCTGGGCGCCGGCGCTCGGATTGAAAAAACGGATCGCTGGGGTCAGCAGGCCGCCATGGCTGACCTTGCAGGTGTTGCTGGCCGCGTCGACTTCCTGGCAGATGCCGATGCGGCAGAAACTCTCCGCACGCCGATGCAAGTCTTCCAACTCGGTTTCCATCTGCGCCAGACGCTCGATGATCGGCCCCAGATGCATCCGTAACAGCGCATCAAACATGGCTCAGCCCTCGAGTGCGGTGTATTGGTCCGGGTCGTCGATGTTCGACACTTCCCAGGTACGAGCAAACTTCGGGATGCCCAACGGATCCTCCAGCAGCGTCGGGCCGAGGTACAGGATTTGGCTGAAGGAAAGGGTCCAGGCGGTGTATTGCCGTGCCGGGTTGATGAACGTGGATGGCAGGCCATCGAGTTCCGTGGGCAAGTCGCATTGATCGCCCGACAGCCCCCAGCGGTTATCCATGACCAGATGCTTCAGTTCCGCGGCCAAGTCGCAGGCCTCCCAGCCCGGAACGGCCATGACCACTTGCAGGGAAACCGTGAGGACATGGGCAATACGCCCGTCGTTGGCGCGGTGGCCGGGTGCATCACGCTCGATGGCAATCAGCACCCAGGGTTGATCGTCAGTGCCATCGAAGTCCTGGGGGCTGCCGACTTTCAAGGTGGGATAAGTAGCGCGCAGTGTCTGGGCAATGGCCGAGAACAACTGCGACGGTTTTTCGATAAGGACGGGCATTGATCGCCTCCTTGTGTAGGGATCAGCGATGCTGGTTCACGGCTGGTCGGGAGGAACGTCCCGCGGAGGGACTTCGCAAACGCCGATCCGCTTGGCGACCCAGCGCTCGTAAAGACCGATGGCCACATCGGCACCGGCCATGGCGGTCAGGCAACCCAGGGCGCAGGCGCTCCAGATCGACATCCCGAGGGCATACAACAGCATGATCGCCGAGACGCCGCAGACCATGCAGGCGCCGGAGCGCAAGGCCAGGCGCCGCAACAGCGACCAGCCACGGGCGCCCTCCTTGTCGGCGCGCCACATCTCGCCGGACACCCCGCCCACCAGGGCGAGCACGATGACCAGCCAGATCGGCATGTCCAGCAACGCTTGTTGCTCGTTTGTCATGTCACGCCTCCTGGGGGTGATTGATGAGAAAGGTGTGTTGGGTTCAAACGATGTCTCTTGAGGTAGGCATTCCAAAAAGCCCGGGGTGAACCGGGCTTTTCAGTAATGCGGTCCTTCGCCTTCCCTGGCCGATGGCCTGAGGGAAGTTGATCTTTCGGCGCGACTGGCGCGGTACGGATCCATTCAAATTGTTCCTCCGGCCGCGGTCCCTGCCCGCCGGATAACTGCTTCTGGTGCTTTACGCTGCACACCCGGGTCAGTTGCCAACCCTCTGAACCGTTAAGGCCGGTTCATCGCTGCCTGTTGGTGGAACTAAAGAGCTTTGTTGCCAGCCGCTTTGTCGAGCGGCTTGGACACAGAATATGCATGGATGCATACACAGTCAATGCGCAAATGCATTTATTTATGCGCAACGAATGCAGATATGCATGAAAGCCCTGTAAATGCGGGGTCGCGGGTTTTCAGGAGGCGAAAAAAAACCCGCACGGCGGCGGGTTTTATCTGACAGCGGAGGGGTTAACGGGCGTACATGCCCCACCAGAAGACGTGACCGAGGATGACGATCTGCTCGTCCTGCATTTCCTGGAATGTGTAGTCCTCGTCCGGATGTTCATCGCGGTTGAAGCTGCGCAGGCGAATGCCGGTGGGCAGGCGGTAAAGCTGCTTCACGCGCAATTGGCCGTTGTGATTGATGGCGTAGAGGTCACCGTCGACGATGTCGCCGATCCCACACTTGCCTGCATTCACCCCGACCGTGGCGCCGTCGCGCAGCACCGGCAACATGCTGTTGCCGCGTACCGTCACGCACTTGGCCTGGTCGAACTGCACGCCGTTATGGCGCAGGCTGCGTTTGCCGAAGCGCAGGCTTGAGCGCTCGCTTTCCTCGATGACGAATCTTCCTGATCCAGCAGCCAATTCAACCTCGCGCAGAAAAGGGACCGACACTTCGTCTTCTTCGACGGGTGTTTCGTCGTCCCACAGGCTTATGTCCTTGAGTTCGGAATGCGGCTCGTCGCGGCGGGCATTGCTGGTCGGCACAACGTCCGCGCGCCCGCGCAACTGATCGGTGCTCACGGCAAAGTATTCGGCGATCTTCGAGATGTGTTTATCCGAAGGGTCGACAATCTTGCCGCTAAGAATCCGCGAGAGGGTGGACTGAGGCACGCCGGTACGCCGGTGAAGCTCCGTGGGGGAGATCCCGTGCTGATCGAGCAATGCTCTTAATACGGTAGAAACGTTGCGTTTTTGCATAGCGCGCATAGTGCTTGTTCTTTTCGCAGAAGACAAATGCTGTTTTGCATAAATATGCAATCTGTAGGAGCTGTCGAGTCCAACGAGGCTGCGATCTTTCCCCAGACACTTGAATCTCAAGCGAAAGATCAAAAGATCGCAGGCTTCGCCAGCTCCTACAAAAGCCAAACCCTCCCACCCGGGATTTGCCCTACACGCCCCTAAGAAAAGACTCCAAACCCGTCCTTCAAATGTGTGACGCAAGGCTACGTTTTCTTGCGCCTCTGCCTACAACTACGCCAGAATCCACCGGCTTGTGCGCCTTGGGGCCCATCGGTACTTTTGATCCTGTCACTGCCCATCAGTGATCGGGTTTAGTAGCTCGGTATCTCCAAGATGTACATCGCTCCATCCAGTCAGGTGTTCCTACTCCTGCATTCGATGGTAGCTGTGCGCAGGGCGCCTTCGGGTGCGCCGGTTTCTTGGATCCCCGGTCTACTAACCTGCGTACAGCTGCCACCCATTTCGTTTAGTAGCGAATCGGTGATGGCTCCCACTTCGAGGATCCAAGAATCATGAGCAAGCACACTCCAAATCCCCCAACCCCAGACGATCACGTCTCCCGCAGCCAATCGGCCAACGCCAAGAAACTCGACGACGCGGCCACCCGCGCGCTGGACTATTACCTCAAGCCGAAAAACGACAAGGAAACCTCTGACAAACCCGACACCCTTTTCATCATCGCCCCCAACATCGACGCCGAATGCCTGCTCGCCAACCTCAGCGAAACCCTGGCCTCGGCCAACGCCATGGTCAGTGACCTGGCATTCGACCTGAAGGGCTCGCGACGGAATATCTTGCTGGGGGTTCAACAGATGATCGAGCTGAGCCAGTTGTTGGCGAACCGGGCGTTGGATGTGGTTGAGGTAAGGTAGGCACTCATGATGCAAGCCGAGACCTAAGAGCAGCCCGGGTAATCACTGTGGGAGCGAGCCTGCTCGCGATAGCGGTAGTCCAGTGACAACTAAGTTGTATTGGCTGCCGTCATCGCGAGCAGGCTCGCTCCCACATTGGATCGGGGTACAGCCGGAGAGACAGGCCGGCTGTCAGGCCGCCTCGCGAGCAAGCTTTGCTCCCACAGATATGATGGGTGTACGACCGGGAGAGCCAGGTCGGCTATCAGGCCGCCTCGGTTTTGTTTTTGATCTGGGGCGCCCCATTAACCACGCTGGCTGAACGAAGGCATTGCGCAGTGGGCAACCCGGCATGGATGCCGGGTTAGCCGCGCTGGGCCATGGATGGCCCTTCGCGGCGGCCCACGGAGCAATGCCTTCGTTCAGGCATGCCGAGCCTAGGCGAGGCACCGAGTGGTGGGGCAAAAGCGCTTTGGTTACTTTCGCGCTTTTCGAAAGTGACCCGCCGTCAGGGCGGAACCCTAAGCAGCCGTTACCGCGGCAACGGATATACACCCAATCCCAAACTGGGTCCCCCCCGCCCCCCCATGTTAACCTTGCGCCCATCGCGGAAAAGCCGGGCCAATGCCCCTCCTTTTGCCCCACACCTTTCAACGAGCTTGCCTGACACCCATGAATACAGCCGTAAACGACCTGTCCTCCCATACGCCGATGATGCAGCAATACTGGCGTCTGAAGAACCAGCACCCCGATCAGCTGATGTTCTACCGCATGGGCGACTTCTACGAGATCTTCTACGAGGACGCAAAGAAGGCCGCCAAGCTATTGGACATCACCCTGACCGCGCGTGGGCAATCGGCAGGCATGGCGATTCCAATGTGTGGGATTCCTTACCACGCGGCGGAAGGTTATTTGGCGAAGCTGGTCAAACTCGGCGAATCCGTAGTGATTTGCGAGCAAGTCGGCGACCCGGCCACCAGTAAAGGACCGGTAGAACGCCAAGTCGTGCGGATCATCACCCCGGGCACGGTCAGTGACGAAGCCTTGCTGGATGAACGCCGGGACAACCTGATCGCCGCCGTACTGGGCGATGAACGCCTGTTCGGCCTCGCGGTGCTGGACATCACCAGCGGCAATTTCTCGGTACTGGAAATCAAGGGCTGGGAAAACCTGCTGGCGGAACTGGAACGGGTCAACCCGGTAGAGCTTTTGATTCCTGATGACTGGCCCAAAGACCTGCCGGCAGAAAAACGCCGTGGCGTGCGTCGTCGGGCACCGTGGGATTTTGAACGTGACTCGGCGCTGAAAAGTCTTTGCCAGCAGTTTTCCACCCAGGACCTCAAGGGGTTCGGTTGCGAAAACCTGACCCTGGCCATCGGCGCTGCCGGTTGCCTGCTGGCCTACGCCAAGGAAACCCAGCGCACCGCCCTGCCCCACTTGCGCAGCCTGCGTCACGAACGCCTGGATGACACCGTGGTACTGGACGGCGCGAGCCGCCGCAACCTGGAGCTGGACACCAACCTGGCCGGCGGACGCGACAACACCCTGCAATCGGTGGTCGATCGCTGCCAGACCGCCATGGGCAGCCGCCTGCTGACCCGCTGGTTGAACCGTCCGCTGCGGGACCTGACCGTGCTGTTGGCGCGTCAAACCTCCATTACCTGCCTGCTGGATCGTTACCGCTTCGAGCAGTTGCAACCGCAGCTCAAGGAAATCGGTGACATCGAGCGGATCCTCGCCCGTATCGGCTTGCGCAATGCCCGTCCCCGCGACCTGGCGCGCCTGCGCGATGCCCTCGGCGCGTTGCCCGAACTGCAAGTGGCGATGACCGACCTCGAAGCGCCGCACCTGCAGCAACTGGCGCGCACCACCAGCACCTACCCGGACCTGGCCGCGCTGCTGGAAAAAGCCATTATCGACAACCCGCCGGCGGTGATCCGTGACGGTGGCGTGCTGAAAACCGGTTACGACGCCGAACTCGACGAGCTGCAAGCGCTGAGCGAGAACGCCGGCCAGTTCCTGATCGACCTCGAAGCCCGGGAAAAAGCCCGCACCGGTCTGGCCAACCTCAAGGTCGGTTACAACCGCATCCACGGTTATTTCATCGAATTGCCGAGCAAGCAGGCCGAGCAGGCCCCGGCCGATTACATTCGCCGCCAGACCCTCAAAGGCGCCGAGCGTTTCATCACCCCGGAACTCAAGGCGTTCGAAGACAAGGCGTTGTCAGCCAAGAGCCGCGCCCTGGCCCGGGAAAAAATGCTCTACGAAGCGCTGCTCGAGGATCTGATCAGCCAACTGCCGCCGTTGCAGGACACCGCCGCCGCCCTGGCGGAACTGGACGTGCTGAGCAACCTGGCCGAACGCGCGCTGAATCTGGACCTCAACTGCCCACGCTTCGTCAGCGAGCCTTGCATGCGCATCAGCCAGGGTCGCCACCCGGTGGTCGAGCAAGTGCTGACCACACCGTTCGTGGCCAACGACCTGAGCCTGGACGACAACACCCGCATGCTGGTGATCACCGGTCCGAACATGGGCGGTAAATCCACCTACATGCGCCAAACGGCGTTGATCGTGCTGCTGGCTCACATCGGCAGTTTCGTCCCGGCGGTCAGTTGCGAATTGTCCCTGGTGGACCGGATCTTCACCCGCATCGGCTCCAGCGATGACCTGGCCGGTGGACGCTCGACGTTCATGGTGGAAATGAGCGAAACCGCGAACATCCTGCACAACGCCACCGAACGCAGCTTGGTGCTGATGGACGAAGTCGGACGCGGCACCAGCACCTTCGACGGTTTGTCCCTGGCCTGGGCAGCGGCCGAACGCCTCGCGCACCTGCGGGCCTACACACTGTTCGCCACCCATTACTTCGAACTCACCGTGTTGCCGGAAAACCAGCCGCTGGTGGCCAACGTTCACCTCAATGCCACCGAGCACAACGAACGCATCGTCTTTTTGCACCACGTGCTGCCAGGCCCGGCCAGCCAGAGCTACGGCTTGGCGGTGGCGCAACTGGCCGGCGTGCCAAGTGAAGTCATTACCCGTGCCCGCGAACACCTGAGCCGCCTGGAGACCACCAGCCTACCCCACGAAGCACCGCGCCCGACCAAAGGCAAACCGGTCGCTCCGCAGCAAAGCGACCTGTTCGCCAGCCTGCCCCATCCGGTGCTCGATGAACTGGCCAAGCTCGATCTGGATGACCTGACACCTCGTCGGGCACTGGATTTACTCTATACATTGAAGACACGGATCTAACACACGGGCTTTCAAGCTGTTAGAATCGCGCGCGGTTTGGGATGCTGCGAACTATTAGCTTGGTTCGCAGACTATCGCTCCCAAACCTGGCGACCCTACCGTGAAGGGGCTTCGCTGCCGCCGCCTGAGGAGAGAATTAGAAATGACCTTCGTCGTCACCGACAACTGCATCAAGTGCAAGTACACCGACTGCGTAGAAGTGTGTCCGGTGGACTGCTTCTACGAAGGGCCGAATTTCCTGGTCATTCACCCGGACGAGTGCATCGACTGCGCCCTGTGTGAACCGGAATGCCCGGCGACTGCCATTTTCTCGGAAGACGAAGTGCCGGCCGGCATGGAGAACTTCATCGAGCTGAACGCTGAACTGGCGGACATCTGGCCGAACATCACCGAGAAGAAAGATGCGCTGCCGGACGCCGAAGAGTGGGATGGCAAGGAAGGCAAGCTCAAGGAACTGGAACGCTGATCGTTGCTGCTTTGGTGGAAAAGGCCCCTTGCGGGCCTTTTTTGCTTTTTCGGATCAAGAAATCGCAGGCAAAAAAAGGGGCGGTTTGACCCGCCCACATTTTTTTCCCTAATCCCTTTAATCCTTTTCATCATCCTGATGAATCGCGTCCTGCGATGTCCTTCCTTCCCATCGTCCTTGACGGGTGTGTCTGTCCGTCGACACAGGACTGATATTAGTATTTTCCCGGGCGAGTGCAACGCGGCTGATACAGGTGGCTTGCTCTGTAACGCTACGTTCATCAACAATTTTTCGTTATAAATCAGATGAATACAAAAAGATCACGGCATTTATAGCGGTCTGTCCGGCCGATGGGGAACTGATCGCTTACGTAAGACTAGGCAAAGGCTTACAAGCTGAACCTACAAATGGATCTCGGCTGGAAAAGCGATTCTTCAGAAACGCTCCAGGCCTAGTCGTTGTTGAGCTGTAGGTTTTATGAGTGGGATTTCAAAGAGGGGGTGTATATCCGTTGCTGCGGTAATGGCCGCTGACGGTTCCGCTCTTACAGCGGGTCACTTTCGAAAAGCCCGGAAGCCGGCCCAGTCGAAAGTAACCAAAGCGCTCATGCCCCACCACTTGGCACCTCGCCTAGGCTCGGTGTGCCCTCACTCCGGCATTGCTCCGTGGGCCCGCCGCGAAGGGCCATCCATGGCCCAGCGCGGCTATCCCGGCATCCATGCCGGGATGCCCACTCCACAATGCCTGCGTTCGGCCAGCGTGGTTAACGGGGCGCCGAGATCAACGTCATCCCCGAGGCGGCCTGATAGCCGACCTGGCTCTCCCGGTCGTACACCCATCAGATCTGTGGGAGCAAAGCTTGCTCCCATATTCAATCTTCAGCGGACACAAAATTCATATCCAACACAGACCTCCTGTGGGAGCGAGCCTGCTCGCGATGAGGCCTGCAAACCCAACATCCATGTGATTGAACCACCGTCATCGCGAGCAAGCTCGCTCCCACATTCAATCTTCAGCGGACACATAATTCATATCCAACACAGACCTCCTGTGGGAACGCGGTCCCACTAGGAACCAGGTCGGCTATAAGGCCGCCTCGCCCCGGCCTTTGATCTGGGCGCCCCGTTAAACCACGATGGCCGAACGCAGGCATTGTGGAGTGGGCACCTCGGCATGGATGCCGAGGTAGCCGCGCTGGGCCATGGATGGCCCTTCGCGGCGGCCCACGGAGCAATGCCAGAGTGAGGGCACACCGAGCCTAGGCGAGGTGCCGAGTGGTGGGGCAGAGCGTTTTTGGTTACTTTTGGCGCTCTTCCAAAAGTGACCCGCTGTAAGAGCGGAACCATTAGTGGCCGTAACCGCAGCAACGGATATACACCCAAACCCAAACCCAAACCAAAAAAAACGGCACTTCCCATTTCTGAAAGAAGCACCGTTTTTTCCAAGTGGACAGCATCACAACCAGTCAGGGCGTTTCTGCTGCACTTGCCTTGGTATTATTGAAACAACGACTCGCTCGACAAGCCGTTCTTCTCCAGGATCTCCCGCAGACGCTTGAGACCTTCAACCTGGATCTGCCTCACCCGCTCACGGGTCAAACCAATCTCCAGGCCTACATCTTCAAGCGTGCTGCTTTCATGACCGCGCAAGCCGAAGCGGCGAATCACCACTTCCCGCTGCTTGTCCGTAAGCTCCGAAAGCCACTGATCGATGCTCTGGGACAAGTCATCGTCCTGGAGCAACTCGCACGGATCGGTCGGACGATCGTCGGTCAGGGTATCCAGCAGGGTCTTATCCGAGTCCGGCCCCAGCGAGACGTCCACCGAAGAGACCCGCTCATTGAGCCCAAGCATGCGCTTGACCTCACCCACCGGTTTTTCCAACAGGTTGGCGATTTCTTCGGGTGAAGGTTCATGGTCGAGTTTCTGGGTCAACTCACGGGCAGCCCGCAGGTAGACGTTCAACTCCTTGACCACATGAATCGGCAACCGGATGGTCCGGGTCTGATTCATGATCGCCCGTTCGATGGTCTGGCGGATCCACCAAGTGGCGTAGGTCGAGAAACGGAAGCCTCGTTCGGGGTCGAATTTCTCGACGGCGCGAATCAGGCCCAGGTTACCCTCTTCGATCAGGTCCAGCAGCGAAAGCCCGCGATTGACGTAGCGTCGGGCGATTTTCACCACCAGGCGCAGGTTGCTTTCAATCATGCGTTTTCGACCGGCTGGGTCGCCACTTTGCGACAGTCGCGCAAAATGAACTTCTTCCTCAGGGGAGAGCAGTGGCGAGAAACCAATTTCGTTGAGGTACAGCTGAGTGGCGTCCAGCGCCCGGGTGTAATCGATGTACTTATGTTGTTTAAGCGAAGCGGAGTGTTTGGATTTGGCACGAACGGAAGGTGGAGTCGCCCCTTCATCATTCGACATCGAATCCATAGCGATGCCGGTCTCCATAAGGAGAACCTCATCGTCGATGTCAAACTCCGGCACTTCTTTACTGAGAGCCATTGTTATAGTCCTTTGGTGAGTTCGACCTCAAGCTCAAGCGACGCCTTTATCCTTGGCAACGCTGGAGCCTGTCCCCTCTACGTGACGGAACAGGCTGACAATCAAATCAACGCCGTGGCAGGAATTGCAGCGGATCGACTGGTTTACCTTGTCGGCGAATCTCAAAATGCAGTTTCACCCGGTCTGTTCCCGTTGATCCCATTTCGGCAATTGTCTGTCCGACTTTGACCTGCTGCCCCTCCCGAACCAACAGCCTGCGGTTGTGACCGTAGGCACTGACGTAGGTATCGCTGTGTTTGATGATCACGAGTTCGCCGTAGCCCCTCAAACCACTCCCGGCGTACACAACCGTACCATCAGACGCGGCTAAAACAGGCTGTCCCAAATCCCCGGCGATATCAATTCCTTTATTCAAACTACCGTTTGAAGAGAATTTTCCAATGAGAACGCCACTAGAAGGCCATCCCCAGCCCTTCGGGGCGGGGCCTGCGGGAGGCATCGGCGCAGGGGCCGGTTTGTTCGCGACGGACGGCACTGTCGCCGTCCCAGCCTGCGCCGGCCGGCGAATGACCGTGGTTTTGCTCGATGAAGAAGGCGTCGAACCCGACTGCGTCACCACCGCGGTAGGCGTTGAACCGCTACGGCCATCGAAGCGAATCGCCTGACCGGGGTGAATCGTATAAGGCGCAGGAATTTTGTTGCGCGCCGCGAGGGCTTTGTAGTCCCAGCCGTAGCGAAAAGCGATGGAAAACAGCGTATCGCCGCGACGGACTACATATTGGCCGGTCGTTACTGTAGGACGTTGAGGTGTTGCATTGTTGCGATCGACGACCCGGACATTACCCGACGGTGTACTGGAACATCCGACCAGCAAAGTGCTCAAGACAAGGCCAGTCACCAGGCGCTGAAAGCTCGTGATACCCATACGCTGCGCAATGACTGTGAGACTCACCCGCCGCTCCCTTTGTGGTGGCTGAAAAATTGGAAACTGCCTGTCCAGGCAGAACTCATATAAATATAGCTGGCAACCACTGCGCCTCTATTAATGAAGCGCAATGTGTCGCCGCACACGTTTGCTCGACGCCGTTGGACTCTGTTCAACAAATCGGTGCCGCTGTAAGACACAGGCCAGGCCACGGAATTCAGCGTCTGTTTATAGATGCTCAGGCCAACGGTCCATTGAGTAACGGCACGAACCGCACCGCCCCCAGGACGTGTCGCGAAAAACCGTGCTCTTCGCGCACAATCAGCATCAGTTGCTGGACTTCACCGGCACCCACCGGAATGACCAGTCGTCCACCGGGAGCAAGTTGATCCAACAGGGCCTGGGGTACATCGGTGGCCACCGCGGTCACGATGATGCCGTTGTACGGCGCCAGGGCCGGCCACCCCTCCCAGCCATCTCCCCAGCGAAACACTACGTTGCGCAGGTTCAACTCGACCAGGCGTTCCTTGGCGCGATCCTGCAGTACCTTGATCCGCTCTACGGAAAATACCCGCTCGACCAGTTGCGACAACACCGCCGTCTGGTAACCCGAGCCGGTACCGATCTCCATCACCTTGTCCAGCGGCCCCGCCTCCAGCAGTAACTCGCTCATGCGGGCCACCATGTACGGCTGGGAAATGGTCTGGTTGTGGCCGATCGGCAACGCCGTGTCTTCATAGGCGCGATGGGCCAGGGCTTCATCGACGAACAGATGGCGCGGCGTGCGGCGAATCACCTCCAACACCTGGGCGTTGGACAGGCCTTCTTCGTAAAGTCGCTGGATCAGTCGTTCACGGGTGCGCTGGGAGGTCATGCCGATTCCGCGGCGCAGCATATCGTCTTGCTCACGAGCCATCAGCGCAGCCCCTCCAGCCAGCCATCGAGATTCCGAAAGGCGTCGTTGAAGGTACGGTCCAACTGCAACGGCGTGATCGAGACATAACCTTGCATCACCGCATGGAAATCAGTGCCCGGCCCGCCGTCTTCGGCATCACCGGCGGCGGCGATCCAGTAACCGGCCTTGCCGCGCGGGTCGACGACATGCATCGGCTTGGCGGCGCGGGCACGGTGGCCCAGGCGAGTGAGCTGGATGCCACGGATGTGATCGAGCGGCAGGTTGGGGATATTCACGTTCAGCACCGTGCGTGGCGGCAGGTCCAGTTCGCCGTGGGCTTCGACCAGTTTACGGGCGAAGTAGGCGGCGGTCGGCAAGTTATCGACTTGCCGTGAAACAAACGAAAAGGCAAACGATGGCTTTTCCAGGAAGCGACCTTCCAGGGCGGCGGCAACCGTGCCGGAATACAACACGTCGTCCCCCAGGTTGGCGCCCAGGTTGATTCCCGACACCACCATGTCCGGCTCACGCTCCAGCAAGCCATTGAGGCCCAGGTGCACGCAATCGGTCGGGGTGCCGTTGAGGCTGATGAAACCGTTATCCAGATAGCAGGGGTGCAACGGACGGTCGAGCGTCAGCGAGCTGCTGGCGCCGCTTTTGTCCTGGTCCGGGGCGATGACCACGCACTCGGCATAATCCGCCAGCGCAGCATAAAGCGCGGCAAGACCGGGGGCAGTCACCCCGTCGTCGTTAGAAATCAGAATACGCATGGGCTGTCCGTCTGCCCCACCGGCACCAGATCGACGAGTTCGCGCACCAAGACAGTGGCGAAACATCCGGCCGGCAGGACGAATTCCAGTTGCAGAATGTCCAGCGAGGGATAATGCCACGACAGCCCGCCAATGGGCAGTCGCAGGATGCGACGTTCGTGACTCATTCCCGCGTTTATCAACCAGTCCCGCAGATCGGCCTCGCCCGCGGCGGTGGCTTGTTCCAGTTCGAACGTCGCGCCAGCGGCAGGCGAAGGTCCCTCGCCCCACTGCGGCCCGGTCGGGTGCACGTCGAGAATGGCCAGCCGCGGGTCGCTGCATTCAGCCTCGCCGGCCGGGAAAAAACTGCGGCTGTCGGTGAAGGCGAGCAAATCCCCAACCTGGGCCTTCTGCCAGGTACCGTCGGCGACCCGCGCCGCCAGCACCCGGTTGAACAGAAAGCTGCGGGCGGTGGACAACAGCCGCGAGCGCACATTGCGCTGTTCCGGCAACGCCTTGCGCGCCGCCCAGGCACGGGCATCGACGACATTGCCGCCATCATGGCCAAAGCGCTGGGCACCAAAATAGTTGGGGATGCCCTGGCGGACAATCTGTTGCAGGCGCGCATCGATCGCCGCCGTATCGCCCTTGAATTGGGTCAGGCGCAAGGTAAAGCCATTGGCCGAGTGCGCGCCGCGTTGCAGCTTGCGCCTGTGGCGTGCAGTCTTGAGGATCTTCAGCGTGTCGTTCTCTGCCGCCGACAGGTCCGGATCGGCCTTGCCCGGCAACTGGACGCTGAACCACTGGCGGGTCAGGGCCTGACGGTCCTTGAGCCCGGCATAGCTGACGGTGCGCAACGACACGCCGGCAGCCTTGGCGATTCGCCGGGCGGCCTCTTCGGTGTTCAAATCACGTTTTTCAACCCAGATCCACAGGTGCTCACCATCGCCGGTCAACGGGATGTCGAGCACTTCGTCGACCTGGAAATCTTCGGCGCTGGCCTTGAGTACCGCACTGCCCAGCGACTCGCCGTAGGCCCGTGGCCCCAACAGTTCCAGTTCAGTCATGGGCGCAGCAACAAGGCAACGGAGTGGACGGCAATGCCTTCTTCGCGACCGACGAAACCCAGCTTTTCGGTGGTGGTGGCTTTCACGTTCACTTGGTCCAACTCAACTTGAAGATCCTCGGCAATCAGTTGGCGCATCGCTTCGATGTGCGGCGCCATCTTAGGGGCCTGGGCAACGATGGTGTTATCGACATTGCCGACTTTCCAGCCCTTGGCGTGGATCAGCGAGACCACATGACGCAGCAGCGCGCGGCTGTCGGCGCCCTTGAATTGCGGGTCGGTGTCGGGGAAGTGCTTGCCGATGTCACCCAGGGCAGCCGCGCCGAGCAGTGCATCGCTCAAGGCATGCAGCAGGACATCACCGTCAGAATGCGCGAGCAGCCCGAAGCCGTGTGCGATCCGCACGCCGCCCAGAGTAATGAAGTCGCCTTCAGCGAAACGGTGAACATCGTAGCCGTGGCCAATACGCATAAAAAAACGCCCCGATTTTTGTCAGGGCGTGATTCTACCTGCATTAGGCGTTTAGAGCGCGTGCATGATGCCGTAAGTGGTCATCAATGAAGCTGGCGATGAAGAAATAGCTGTGGTCGTAGCCCGGTTGCAGGCGCAGTTCCAACGGATGGTCGGCCGCCTTGGTCGCCTGTTGCAAGGCTTCGGGCTTGAGCTGGTTGGCCAGGAAATCATCGCGATCGCCCTGGTCCACCAGCAGTGGCAACTTCTCCTGCGCCTCGGCAATCAATGCACAGGCATCCCATTCCCGCCATTTCGAGCGGTCTTCCCCCAGGTAACGAGAAAAAGCCTTTTGCCCCCATGGGCAATCCATCGGATTGTTGATCGGCGAAAAGGCCGACACCGAACGGTAACGCCCCGGGTTGCGCAAGGCGCAGACCAGCGCGCCATGGCCGCCCATGGAATGACCACTGATACCGCGCCTGTCCGAAGCCGGGAAATGCGCTTCGACCAGTGTGGGCAATTCCTGCACCACGTAGTCATGCATCCGATAGTGCCGTGCCCATGGGTCCTGCGTGGCGTTCAGATAAAACCCCGCCCCCAGGCCGAAGTCCCAGGCACCGTCCGGATCGTCCGGCACGTCGGCGCCACGGGGACTGGTGTCCGGCGCAACGATGATCAGGCCCAGCTCGGCAGCCATGCGCTGGGCACCGGCCTTTTGCATGAAGTTCTCGTCGCTGCAGGTCAGCCCGGACAACCAATACAGCACAGGCAACTTGCCGCCCTGCTCGGCTTGCGGTGGCAGGTACACGGCAAACACCATGTCACAACCGAGCACGTCGGAACGGTGCCGGTAACGTTTGTGCCAGCCGCCGAAGCTTTTCTGGCAGGAGATGTTTTCCAGACTCATGACCGACCTCAGAAATGGATAACGGTGCGGATGCTCTTACCTTCATGCATCAGGTCGAACGCCTTGTTGATATCTTCCAGGCCCATGGTATGGGTGATGAAGGTATCCAGCGGAATTTCGCCCTTCTCGGCCATTTCCACGTAGCTTGGCAATTCGCTGCGACCGCGCACACCACCAAAGGCCGAACCGCGCCAGACGCGCCCGGTTACCAACTGGAAGGGACGGGTGGCGATTTCCTGGCCGGCACCGGCCACGCCGATGATCACCGACTCACCCCAACCTTTGTGGCAGCACTCCAGCGCAGCACGCATCAACTGGACATTGCCGATGCACTCGAAGGAAAAGTCCACACCGCCGTCGGTCATATCCACGATGACTTCCTGGATCGGGCGGTCGAAGTCTTTCGGGTTGACGCAATCGGTGGCACCCAGTTGCTTGGCGATTTCGAACTTGGCCGGGTTGATGTCGATAGCAATGATGCGCGAAGCCTTGGCCTTCACCGCGCCAATCACCGCCGACAGGCCGATGCCGCCCAGGCCGAAGATCGCCACGGTGTCACCCGGCTTGACCTTGGCGGTGTTGAGTACCGCGCCGATGCCGGTGGTGACGCCGCAACCCAGCAGGCAGACTTTTTCCAGCGGGGCTTCTTTTTGAATCTTCGCGACGGAGATTTCCGGCAGCACGGTGTACTCAGAGAACGTCGAGGTGCCCATGTAGTGGAAAATCGTCTCGCCCTTGTAGGAGAAGCGCGAAGTGCCATCTGGCATCAGGCCTTTGCCCTGGGTGGCGCGAATCGCCTGACAGAGGTTGGTCTTGCCCGACTTACAGAATTTGCACTGGCCGCACTCTGGCGTGTACAGCGGGATCACATGGTCCCCCACCGCGACCGAGGTAACGCCTTCGCCGATGGCTTCGACAATGGCGCCGCCTTCATGACCGAGGATCGACGGGAAGATCCCTTCCGGATCGGCGCCCGACAAGGTGTAGGCGTCGGTGTGGCAGACACCGGAAGCCACCACGCGCAACAGCACTTCGCCCGCCTTGGGCATGGCGACGTCGACTTCAACGATTTCCAGGGGTTTCTTGGCCTCGAAGGCAACGGCAGCGCGCGACTTGATCATCCGGACTCTCCAGTAAATAAAAACAAGACCGGGAGTGTAATCCTCTACCGGACGATGAATAATCCAACCAAAAGCAAAACATTATTGCTGTATAGGGATAATCCTTCATGTCCGACAACCGCTGGGAAGGCATCGACGAGTTCGTCGCCGTGGCCGAATGCAGTCAATTCACCGCCGCCGCTGAACGTCTTGGGGTTTCGTCTTCCCACATCAGCCGACAAATCGTACGGCTTGAAGAGCGCTTGCAGACACGTTTGCTCTACCGCAGTACCCGGCGGGTCACCCTGACCGAAGCCGGCCAGACATTTTTGCAGCATTGCCAACGCCTGCAGGACGGGCGTGAGGAAGCCCTGCGGGCGGTAGGCGATCTCACCAGCGAACCCAAGGGCATGCTGCGCATGACCTGCGCCGTGGCCTATGGCGAACGGTTTATCGTGCCCCTGGTAACGCGGTTCATGGGGTTGTACCCGCAGTTGCGGGTAGACATCGAACTGAGCAACCGCCCTCTGGATCTGGTGCACGAAAGCCTGGACCTGGCAATTCGCCTGGGTCGCTTGCAGGACTCCCGCCTGGTCGCTACGCGCCTGGCACCACGGCGCATGTACCTGTGCGCGTCGCCCTCTTACCTGGAACGCTACGGGCGGCCCCATAGCTTGTCGGAACTGAGCCGCCACAATTGCTTGATCGGCAGCTCCGACATCTGGCAATTGGAACAGAACGGGCGGGAATTTTCCCAACGGGTGCAGGGAAACTGGCGCTGCAACAGCGGGCAAGCGGTGCTCGATGCGGCGCTGCAAGGGGTGGGGTTGTGCCAACTGCCGGATTATTACGTGCTGGAGCATTTGCACAGTGGTGCATTGATCTCGCTGCTGGAGGCCCATCAGCCACCGAATACGGCGGTGTGGGCGCTGTATCCACAGCAGCGGCATCTGTCACCGAAAGTGCGCAAGTTGGTGGATTACTTGAAGGAAGGGTTGGCTGGGCGACCGGAGTATCGGGGGTAACACTGATTTTTATGTTGCTTGAGCGATTGCTATCGCGGGCAGACTCGCGATGGCGACTCAGAAGACGCCTCCACTTCTCGCTTAATGCCGATTCGCCCAGCGCTGCCGCAACCACTCCAGGTCTTCCGGCCGGGTGACCTTGATGTTATCGGCCCGCCCCTCGATCAGCCGCGGCGCCTGCCCCGCCCATTCCATGGCGGACGCTTCATCGGTAATCACCGCATCGGCAACCAGGCTGTCGGCCAAGGCCCGATGCAAGGCGCCGAGTCGGAACATCTGCGGCGTGTAGGCTTGCCAGATCACGCTGCGATCAACGGTCTCCAGCACCCGACCCTGTTTGTCGACACGCTTGAGGGTGTCACGCGCCGGGACGGCCAGCAGGCCGCCGACCGGATCGGTCGCCAACTCGCTCAGCAGCGTGTCCAGATCGTCCCGGGCCAGGTTAGGCCGGGCGGCGTCGTGTACCAGCACCCAGTCGTGATCGTCGGCGCCTTGCTCGTGCAGGTGTAGCAAGGCATTGAGCACTGAATCCGAACGCTGCTCGCCACCGTCGACGCGCTGGATGCGTGTGTCGCTGGCACAGGCCAGGGTCGGCCAGTAAGGATCATCGTGTGCAAGGCTGACCACCACGCCCTTGACGGTGGGATGGTCGAGGAAACAGCCAAGGCTGTGTTCAAGAATTGTGCATGCGCCCAACTGCAAGTATTGCTTGGGACGGTCCGCGGCCATACGAGCGCCAACGCCCGCGGCAGGAATCACGACCCAGAAGGCCGGCAAACGAATACTCATTGAGCCAACTGGTAGAGGGTTTCGCCCTCCTTGACCATGCCCAGTTCATGTCGAGCCCGCTCTTCAACGGTCTCCATACCTTTTTTCAGCTCTGTCACTTCGGCGTCCATCACCCGATTACGCTCCAGCAGCGCCTCGTTTTCGGCGTGTTGGTCGGCAATTTGCTGAGTCAGGTCGGCCACTTGCGCCAAGCTGCCATTGCCCACCCACAAGCGGTACTGCAGACCGGCCAGCAACAGGAGCAAGACAAGAAACAACCAATTGGGACTGCGCATCGAATATCAGGTTTCCAGTGAAAAAAGACCGCCATGCCAAACTTTGAAGCGTCTGATAGCACGAAGCCTGGAAAACCCAGGCTTGTGCTTGATAAGGCATCAGATTAGAGGCAAAACCGCCGCCATGGCGCCTTTTGCGACCTAATCCGCTGTCTTTTTACCATTTACCGCTTAACCGCGAAACTCGGCGCGACCGTTGTACTTGGCCTTGCCATTCAATTGCTCTTCGATACGCAGCAGTTGGTTGTACTTGGAAACGCGGTCGGAACGGCACAGCGAACCGGTCTTGATCTGGCCTGCCGCAGTGCCCACGGCCAGGTCGGCAATGGTCGAGTCTTCGGTTTCGCCGGAGCGGTGGGAGATCACGGCGGTGTAGCCGGCAGCCTTGGCCATCTGGATGGCTTCCAGGGTTTCGGTGAGGGTGCCGATCTGGTTGAACTTGATCAGGATCGAGTTGGCGATCTTCTTGTCGATGCCTTCTTTCAGGATCTTGGTATTGGTCACGAACAGGTCGTCACCCACCAACTGGGTTTTCTCGCCGATCTTGTCGGTGAGGATTTTCCAGCCGGCCCAGTCGGACTCGTCCAGGCCGTCTTCGATGGAGATGATCGGATAGCGTTCGGTCAGGCCCTTGAGGTAGTCGGCGAAACCTTCCGCGGTGAACACCTGGCCTTCGCCGGACAGGTTGTACTTGCCGTCTTCGTAGAATTCACTGGCGGCGCAGTCCAGGGCCAGGGTCACGTCGGTGCCCAGCTTGTAGCCCGCGCTGGCCACGGCCTCGGAGATCACTTTCAGCGCGTCTTCGTTGGACGCCAGGTTCGGTGCGAAACCGCCTTCGTCGCCAACCGCGGTGCTCAGGCCACGGGCTTTGAGCACAGCCTTGAGGTGATGGAAAATCTCGGTGCCCATGCGCAGGCCTTCGGAGAAGGTCTTGGCGCCAACCGGCTGCACCATGAATTCCTGGATGTCGACATTGTTATCGGCATGCTCGCCGCCGTTGATGATGTTCATCATCGGCACCGGCATCGAATAGACACCCGGGGTACCGTTGAGGTTGGCGATGTGGGCGTACAGCGGCAGGTCCTGGTCCTGGGCAGCGGCCTTGGCAGCGGCCAGGGACACGGCGAGGATTGCGTTGGCGCCCAGGGTGGCTTTGTTTTCGGTACCGTCGAGCTTGATCATCGCGTGATCGAGGGCTTTCTGGTCGGCAGGATCCTTGCCCAGCAACAGGTCACGGATCGGACCGTTGATGTTGGCGACGGCTTTGAGCACGCCCTTGCCCAGGTAACGGCTCTTGTCGCCATCACGCAGCTCCAGCGCTTCGCGCGAGCCAGTGGAAGCACCGGACGGCGCGCAGGCGCTGCCGATGATACCGTTGTCAAGCAGCACGTCCGCTTCAACAGTGGGGTTGCCACGGGAGTCGAGAACTTCACGACCTTTGATGTCGACGATTTTTGCCATTGTTGTAAACACTCCAAAGTTGACGTAAACGCTGTGGGAGCACGGCTCGCCGGCGATGGGCCCTCAAGGACGCCATCGCTGGCAAGCCATACTCCCACAAGAGCAGTGCGGCCAGCGGGCCAGAGCGATAATCGAGCGGTACTTTACCGGAGAAAACCGCGTTACGCGGTTTCTATTGTCGGAAAACTCTTGACCAGCTCGTCCAACGCCTTGAGCTGAGACAGGAAGGGTTCCAGCTTGTTCAAACGCAAGGCACACGGACCATCGCACTTGGCGTTGTCTGGATCAGGATGGGCCTCGAGGAACAGACCGGCCAGGGACTGGCTCATGCCCGCCTTGGCCAGATCAGTGACCTGGGCACGACGACCGCCGGCGGAGTCTGTGCGACCGCCCGGCATCTGCAAGGCGTGCGTCACATCGAAGAGCACCGGGTATTCAAACTGCTTCATGATGCCGAAGCCGAGCATGTCGACCACCAGGTTGTTGTAGCCGAAGCTTGAACCACGCTCGCAGAGGATCAACTGGTCATTACCGGCCTCTTCGCACTTGCTCAGGATGTGTTTCATCTCCTGGGGCGCGAGGAACTGGGCTTTCTTGATGTTGATCACCGCGCCGGTCTTGGCCATTGCAACCACCAGGTCGGTCTGACGCGACAGGAAGGCCGGCAACTGGATGACGTCGCAGACCTCGGCGGCGACTGCGGCCTGGGCAGGCTCGTGGACGTCGGTGATGATCGGCACGCCAAAGGCTTGCTTGATGTCCTGGAAGATCCGCATGCCTTCTTCCAGGCCCGGGCCACGGTAGGACGTCACGGACGAGCGATTGGCCTTGTCGAAGCTGGCCTTGAAGACATAGGGGATACCCAGTTTCTGGGTGACCTTCACGTACTCTTCGCAGATCTGCATCGCCATGTCACGGCTTTCCAGCACGTTCATGCCGCCAAACAGCACCATGGGCTTGTCGTTGGCAACCTCGATGTCGCCGACGCGGATGATCTTCTGGGCCATCGTCTTATGCCTTTTTCTGGTGTTGAGTCAAAGCGGCTTTCACGAAACCGCTGAACAACGGATGACCGTCCCGTGGCGTCGAGGTGAACTCGGGGTGGAACTGGCAGGCGACGAACCATGGGTGATCCGGGGCCTCGACCACTTCGACCAGTGCGCCGTCACCGGAACGACCGGAGATTTTCAGGCCCGCTTCGATCAACTGTGGCAGCAGGTTGTTGTTCACTTCGTAGCGATGACGGTGACGCTCGACGATCACATCCTTGGCGTAGCAATCGTGCACCTTGGAGCCGGCGTCCAGCAGGCACTCCTGGGCACCGAGACGCATGGTGCCGCCCAAGTCCGAACTTTCGGTGCGCACTTCCACGGCACCGGTGGCATCTTCCCACTCGGTGATCAGGCCCACGACCGGATGGCCACTGGCGCGATCGAACTCGGTGGAGTTGGCGTCTTTCCAGCCCAGCACGTTACGGGCGAACTCGATGACCGCCACTTGCATGCCCAGGCAGATACCCAGGTAAGGCACCTTGTTTTCGCGAGCGTATTGCACGGCAGTGATCTTGCCTTCCACGCCCCGCAGGCCAAAGCCGCCCGGCACGAGGATCGCATCGGCGCCTTCGAGCAGGCCGGTGCCCTGGTTCTCGATGTCTTCGGAATCGATGTAGCGCAGGTTGACCTTGGTACGGTTGCTGATGCCGGCGTGACTCATCGCCTCGATCAGCGACTTGTAGGCATCCAGCAGTTCCATGTACTTGCCAACCATGGCGATGGTGACTTCGTGCTCCGGGTTGAGCTTGGCATCGACCACCGCTTCCCATTCGGACAGGTCGGCGCTGGCACACTGCAGGCCGAAGCGCTCGACGACGAAGTCGTCCAGGCCCTGGGAGTGCAGGATGCCCGGGATCTTGTAGATAGTGTCGGCGTCTTCGAGGCCGATGACCGCGCGCTCTTCAACGTTGGTGAACTGGGCGATCTTGCGACGCGACGAGATGTCGATCGGGTGATCGGAGCGGCAGATCAGCACGTCAGGCTGCAGGCCGATGGAACGCAGCTCCTTGACCGAGTGCTGGGTAGGCTTGGTCTTGGTTTCGCCGGCCGTGGCGATGTACGGTACCAGTGTCAGGTGCATCAGCATCGCGCGCTTGGCGCCGATTTCAAAACGCAACTGGCGGATGGCTTCCAGGAACGGCTGGGACTCGATGTCGCCCACGGTACCGCCGATTTCGACCATCGCCACGTCGGCATCGCCAGCACCCTTGATGATGCGGCGCTTGATTTCGTCGGTGATGTGCGGGATGACCTGGATGGTCGCGCCCAGGTAGTCACCACGACGTTCCTTGCGCAGCACGTGTTCGTAGACACGGCCGGTGGTGAAGTTGTTGTTCTGGGTCATGGTCGTGCGGATGAACCGCTCGTAGTGGCCCAGGTCCAGGTCGGTCTCGGCGCCGTCGTGGGTGACGAACACTTCACCGTGCTGGAACGGGCTCATGGTGCCCGGGTCAACGTTGATGTACGGGTCCAGCTTGAGCATGGTGACCTTAAGTCCCCGCGCCTCCAGGATGGCCGCCAATGAAGCCGAGGCAATGCCTTTCCCCAATGAAGAAACAACACCGCCCGTGACGAATATGTAGCGCGTCATGAAAAACCCTAGAAGTCTGCGTTAAAGCGGTCCGAGCCGCCGGGGAAAGCGAAGGAAGGCCGAAGCCCCCGATCACCTGCATTAATCACAGTGCACCTTTCAAAAAAACCGCCGCGTTGGGACAGACCGGAAGTGAAATCACCGGTACGTTGCTCGCTACACATTTTTTGGAATCGCCCAGCAAAGACTGCTTGGTAATCGGCAACTCCTGCAATTCAGGCGAATCCACAGAAGTTGTATCAAGAAGGGAGCGTAGTCTACCGGAAAGCCCCTTTCAGCTCAAATCCAGATCTTGGCTTCCTGGCGTCCAGATCAATTGCCAACTGCCATCAGCCTGTGCATCGAGCCCGGCAAGGTTGGCCACCGCCAGCAATTGCTCGCCCTGGTAGAGCAGCGGCAATCGGCCGCGAACGAACGCCGGCACGCCCTTTTCATTGAGCAAACGCTTGAGGTCACGGTGACCACGCCCCGCTAACGCCAGCACCTCGCCGCCTTGACGATAGCGCACACTAAGCGGCCCCGCAGGCGGTGTGCCGTCGAGCACCACCCGGCCATTGCCCGGCAAGCGCTGCGCAACCGCCGGATCTGCCCAGTCGACGCTGCCTGGCAACGAACATAGCCAGTGGTCGGATAACCACCAGACCCGCCCCGCGGCGCGGTGCAGCTCGCCACCGGCCAGGCGCCAGATCGGCCGGGCGTCGTCGGCGGCATCGCGCAACGAGTCCCAGCCCGACCAGTGATCGGTGTCGGGCAGCAGGGTCAGTGGTGCCAGCCAGTGGCTCAAGGCGTTGCGCTGACGGGCCGGCGACAACGCCCGCAAAGGCGCCAGCGCCAGGGATTGCAGTCCGAGCCAGTCGAACGCACCCGCAGTCGCGGCCTGGGCCAGGTCGATTCGCGCCAGATCGTCCAGCAGACCTTGGGCCTCCCCCATGTGCGCAGCGCTGCGAGCCAGGGTCACCGAAGCTTGGGGCCACTGCTCGGCCAGCACTGGAAAAACCCGCTGGCGCAGGTAATTGCGCGCGTACCGTTGGTCGTCGTTGGACGGGTCTTCGATCCAGCTCAAGCCTTGTTGCCTCGCATAAGCCTCCAGCTCCGCCCGGGACACATCGAGTAACGGCCGCAGCAAATGCCCCTGACCCAAAGGACGCTGCCGCGGCATCGCCGCCAACCCCTTCACCCCCGCCCCCCTTAGCAGACGAAACAGCAGGGTTTCAGCCTGGTCATCGCGATGCTGGGCAGTGAGCAGCACTTCGTTGCCGTGGATCGCCGCGACAAAGGCCGCGTAACGCGCCTCCCGGGCGGCACGCTCGACACTGGCACCGGGGCGCACTTGCACAGTCACCACATCCAGCGGCACGCCCAGAGCCGCGCAGACCGAGCGGCAATGGCCCGGCCACGCCTCAGCCACAGCCTGGAGGCCGTGATGCACATGGATAGCACTCAGTGCGGGCAAGGGTTGGCGTTGCGAAAGCGTCGCCAGCAGGTGCAGCAGGACGGTGGAGTCGAGGCCGCCGGAGAAGGCGATGCGCCAGGTGGCGGCGTTGCGCCAGGGAATGAGTTGAGTAAGCAGGCGGCTTGGCAGATCGTTGCTTGGGTTCATGGGTTTCAGCCTTGGCACAAATCAAATGTGGGAGCGGGCTTGCTCTCGAAGGCGGTGAATCAGTCAACACATGGGTTGAATGTTAAACCGCTTTCGCGAGCAAGCCCGCTCCCACATTGGCTCCCCACAACTGCTGGAAGCTTGGTCAGATCAGAGGCCGTAGCTCATCAAGCGCTCGTAGCGACGAGCCAGCAGCGCTTCGTTGTCGAACTTCTTGAGCATCGACAACTGCGAGCTCAGCTCGGCACGAATCAGCGCCGCCGCTGCAGCCGGGTCACGGTGAGCGCCGCCGACTGGCTCGTTGATCACTTTGTCGACGATGCCCAGGCCTTTGAGACGCTCGGCGGTAATACCCATGGCCTCAGCGGCATCCGGCGCCTTCTCGGCAGTTTTCCACAGGATCGAGGCGCAGCCTTCCGGCGAGATCACCGCATAGGTGGAATATTGCAGCATGTTCAAGTGGTCGCAGACACCGATGGCCAACGCACCGCCGGAACCACCTTCGCCGATTACGGTGGCGATGATCGGGGTTTTCAAGCGCGCCATGACGCGCAGGTTCCAGGCAATCGCTTCGCTCTGGTTGCGCTCTTCGGCGTCGATGCCCGGGTAGGCGCCCGGTGTGTCGATGAAGGTCAGGATCGGCATCTTGAAGCGCTCGGCCATTTCCATCAGGCGGCACGCCTTGCGGTAGCCTTCCGGACGCGGCATGCCGAAGTTGCGGCGCACCTTCTCGCGCACTTCGCGGCCTTTCTGATGGCCGATAACCATCACCGGTTGGTCGTCCAGGCGGGCGACACCGCCGACGATCGCGGCGTCGTCGGAGAAGTGACGGTCGCCATGTAGCTCATCGAACTCGGTGAAGATGTGGTCGATGTAGTCCAGGGTATAAGGACGACGTGGATGACGCGCCAGGCGGGCAATCTGCCAGCTGGTCAGCTTGCCGAAGATGTCTTCGGTCAGCGTGCGGCTTTTGTCCTGCAGACGAGAGATTTCATCGCCGATATTCAGCGAATTGTCATTACCGACCAAGCGCAACTCTTCGATCTTGGCTTGCAGGTCGGCGATCGGCTGTTCGAAATCTAGAAAATTCGGGTTCATAGGCGTCCGTCTTGGGTCGACGTCCAAAAGAGCTTGGGCCGGCCGGTTGTCTATTCGCGCCTACCTTAAGGGAGAGGCGCGTTCAGGTCGAGATTAAAAATTCAGGTCGAGATCAGGGGTATTCCGGTTTCAGGAATGGCCCCTGGCCGTCAACGGTATTGGAGGAAGACGTTGTCTTTGCCGAACTGGTCACGCAAGGCTTGAATCAACGCATCCGCCGGATCGATCCGCCAGCCTTCGCCGAACTGCAGCACAGCCTTGGCATCGGGGCGTACATACTCCATGGTGATCGGGCAGGCACCGCGATGGCGCTTGAACAATTCGCCCAACCAGCGTAGCTGATCGCCCTTGAGATCCTGGGTCTGCAACTTCAGGCGCAGGCTTTCAGCCAGGTTGGTACGGGCATCTTCCATGCTCATCACCCGTTTGACCCGCAGCCGCAGGCCACCGGAAAAATCATCGTTGCTGACCTCGCCTTCCACCACCACCATCGCATCGGTCTGCAACAGCGCCTGCGCCGAGTGGAACGCATCGGCGAACAATGAGGCCTCGATGCGCCCGGAGCGGTCGTCGAGGGTGATGAAGCCCATCTTGTCGCCCTTTTTGTTCTTCATCACCCGCAGGGCGATGATCATGCCGGCGACGGTTTGCGTGTCGCGCGCAGGCTTGAGGTCGATGATGCGCTGACGGGCGAAACGGCGGATCTCGCCTTCGTATTCGTCGATCGGGTGACCAGTGAGGTACAGGCCCAAGGTGTCTTTCTCACCCTTGAGGCGCTCCTTGAGGGTCAGCTCCTTGGCCTTGCGATGGTTGCCGTAGACATCGGCGTCTTCTTCGACGAACAACCCGCCAAACAAGTCGGCGTGGCCGCTGTCGTGGGTGCGGGCGGTCTGCTCGGCAGCCTTGATCGCCTCCTCCATCGCCGCCAGCAACACCGCGCGGTTGCGGTCGATGTTGGCCTGGTAGGCCTTGGGCTCATCCTGGAAGTAAGGCCCCAGCCGGTCCAGGGCACCACTGCGGATCAAACCGTCGAGGGTGCGCTTGTTGATGCGCTTGAGGTCAACCCGAGCGCAGAAATCGAACAGGTCCTTGAACGGCCCGTCCTGGCGCGCTTCGGTGATGGCCTCCACCGGTCCCTCGCCCACGCCCTTGATCGCACCCAGGCCATAGATGATGCGGCCTTCGTCGTTCACCGTGAACTTGAACTCCGAAGTGTTCACATCCGGTGCGTCGAGGCGCAGCTTCATGGTCCGCACTTCTTCGATCAAGGTCACGACCTTGTCGGTGTTGTGCATATCCGCCGAAAGCACGGCGGCCATGAACGGCGCCGGGTAGTGCGCCTTCAGCCACGCGGTCTGGTACGACACCAGGCCGTAGGCGGCGGAGTGGGATTTGTTGAAACCGTAGCCGGCGAATTTTTCCACCAGGTCGAAAATGTTACCGGCCAGGTCAGGGTCGATGCCGTTGGTCGCGCACCCCTCAATGAAACCGCCGCGTTGCTTGGCCATTTCCTCGGGCTTCTTCTTACCCATCGCCCGACGCAGCATGTCCGCACCGCCGAGGGTATAACCGGCCATGACCTGGGCAATCTGCATCACCTGTTCCTGATACAGGATGATGCCATAGGTCGGTGCCAGCACCGGTTTCAAGCCTTCGTACTGATAATCCGAGTGCGGGTATGCCAGCTCGGCGCGGCCGTGCTTACGGTTGATGAAGTCATCCACCATGCCCGATTGCAGCGGACCCGGACGGAACAGGGCCACCAGTGCGATCAGGTCTTCCAGGCAGTCGGGCTTGAGCTTTTTGATCAGCTCCTTCATGCCCCGGGATTCAAGCTGGAACACCGCCGTGGTTTCGGCTTTTTGCAACAGGCTGTAGGTCGGCTTGTCATCCAGCGGGATGAAGGCAATGTCCAGCGGCTCTTCGCCGACCTTGGCCCGGTCGCGATTGATGGTTCTCAGCGCCCAGTCGATGATGGTCAGGGTCCGCAGACCAAGGAAGTCGAACTTCACCAGGCCCGCCGCCTCGACGTCATCCTTGTCGAACTGGGTCACCAGGCCGTCGCCTTCTTCGTCGCAATAAATCGGCGAGAAGTCAGTCAGTTTGGTCGGTGCGATCACCACGCCCCCGGCGTGCTTGCCGACGTTACGCACCACGCCTTCGAGCTTGCGGGCCATCTCCCAGATCTCTGCGGCTTCTTCGTCGACCTTGATGAAGTCCCGCAGAATCTCTTCCTGCTCGTAGGCTTTTTCCAGGGTCATGCCGACTTCGAACGGAATCATCTTCGACAGACGATCCGCCAAACCGTAGGACTTGCCCTGCACCCGCGCCACGTCGCGCACCACTGCCTTGGCGGCCATGGAACCGAAGGTGATGATCTGGCTCACGGCGTTGCGGCCATATTTCTCGGCCACGTAGTCGATCACCCGGTCGCGACCATCCATGCAGAAGTCGACGTCGAAGTCGGGCATGGAGACCCGTTCCGGGTTGAGGAAACGTTCGAACAGCAGGTCATATTCCAACGGGTCGAGGTCGGTGATCTTCTGCACATAGGCCACCAGCGACCCGGCACCCGACCCACGGCCAGGACCCACCGGCACGCCGTTGTTCTTGGCCCACTGGATAAAGTCCATCACGATCAGGAAGTAACCGGGAAAGCCCATCTGGATGATGATATCCAGCTCGAAATTCAACCGATCGACATAGACCTGGCGCTTGGCTTCGTAATCTTCGGTGGTGTCCTTGGGCAGCAGGACGCTGAGGCGCTCCTCGAGGCCGTCGAAGGACACCTTGCGGAAATACTCGTCGATGGTCATGCCATCGGGGATCGGGAAGTTGGGCAGGAAGTGTTTGCCCAGCTTCACTTCGATGTTGCAGCGCTTGGCGATCTCGACGGTGTTTTCCAGCGCCTCGGGCAGGTCGCTGAACAACTCGGCCATTTCCTCGGCGCTCTTGAGGTATTGCTGGTTGCTGTAGTTCTTCGACCGACGCGGATCGTCGAGGGCTCGGCCTTCACCGATACAGACGCGGGTTTCGTGGGCTTCGAAATCGTCCTGCTTGATGAACCGCACATCGTTGGTCGCCACCAGCGGCGCACCTATCTTGTCGGCCAGGGCCACGGCGGCATGCAGGTGCTCTTCGTCATTAGGACGATTAGTGCGCTGCACCTCGATGTAGAAGCGGTCAGGGAACACCGACATCCAGTCACGGGCCAGGGTCTCGGCTTCCTCGGGATTGCCACTGAGCAGGGCCAGGCCGATTTCACCCTCCTTGGCCGCCGACAGCATGATCAGCCCTTCACTGGCCTCGGCTACCCACTCGCGCTCGATGATGATCGAGCCGTTGCGCTGGCCATCGATAAAACCACGGGAGATCAGCTCAGTGAGGTTACGATAGCCCAGGGCGTTCATCACCAACAGGCTGATACGGCTCAGCGGTGCGTCCGGGTCCTTGTTCGACAGCCACAGGTCCGCGCCACAGATCGGCTTGATCCCGGCGCCCATGGCGGCCTTGTAGAACTTGACCAGCGAACACATGTTGTTCTGGTCGGTGACCGCCACGGCAGGCATGTTCATGCCCACCAGGGTCTTGACCAGGGGCTTGATCCGCACCAGACCGTCGACCAGGGAGTATTCAGTGTGCAGGCGTAGATGAACGAATGAAGCCGGCATAGTGATCCTGCGTTAAGTCATGAAAACAACAAGGCCCGGATTGTACCGGGCCGTGGGTAAAACATGTAGGAGCTGTCGAGCGAAGCGAGGCTGCGATCTTTCCACTGCCGATTGAGTCGAGAGTGAAAGATCAAGATCAAAAGATCGTCCGAACGCGGCCCGAGCCTTCGCCAGCTCCTACAGGGCACGGCAGGGCATCGCGACGCTTTCGCTAGATTCTTTCGATCAAGCCATCACGGGCTTCATAAGCCAGCCGCACCGGGGCGAACGAGCGCCGATGGATCGGCGTTGGCCCAAGGCGCGCCAGGGCCTCTAGATGAACGGGGGTCGGGTAACCCTTGTGGCCGCCGATGCCATAGCCCGGGTAAATCAATTCGAAGGCGGCCATTTCCCGGTCTCGACTGACCTTCGCCAGGATCGAGGCCGCCGCGATAGCCGGCACCTTGGCGTCGCCCTGGATCACCGCTTCGGCGCGCATCGACAGTTTCGGGCAGCGATTGCCATCGATCATCGCCAGTTTCGGCGTGATGTGCAGGCCCTGCACGGCACGCTGCATGGCGAGCATGGTGGCATGCAGGATATTGAGCTCATCGATTTCTTCGACTTCGGCCCGGGCGATGCACCAGCTCAGGGCTTTCTCGCAGATCTCGTCGTAAAGCTTTTCGCGACGGGCCTCAGTAAGTTTCTTCGAATCATTGAGGCCCAGGATCGGACGCTTCGGGTCGAGAATCACCGCCGCCGTCACCACCGCGCCGCACAACGGGCCGCGTCCCACTTCATCGACACCGGCCACCAACTCTTCCACTTCGGCGACCAGGTTGAAATCCAGGCCCATCTGTAGCTTTGAGTTGCTCATGGTTTTGCGCCAATCAGGGTCAATACCGCGTCAGCCGCCTGGTTGGAAGCATCACGCCGCAAGGTACGGTGGATTTCGTCAAAGCCCCGGGTCTGTTCCTCGCCGCCGTCGATCAAAGGCGACAGCGTGTTGGCCAGCGCCTCGGCGGTCGCCTCTTCCTGCAACAGCTCCGGCACCAACAAGCGCTGGGCCAACAGGTTCGGCAAGGACACGTAGGGGCTCTTGACCATGCGTTTGAGAATCCAGAACGTCAGCGGCGCCAGGCGATAGGCAACCACCATCGGGCGCTTATACAACAGCGCCTCAAGGGTTGCGGTGCCAGAGGCAATCAACACGGCATCGCAGGCCGCCAACGCTTCATGGGAACGGCCGTCGAGCAGCGTCACCGGCAAATCTCGGCCGACCAGCAACGCTTCCAACTGGGCGCGACGCTGCGCACTGGCACACGGCAGGACAAAACGTACACCGGGGCGCAGCGCCCGCAGGCGCTCGGCCGCGTCGAAAAACAAGCCGCCCAGGCGACTCACTTCGCCGCCTCGGCTGCCGGGCATCAAGGCCACCAGCGGCCCATCGGGCAGGCCCAACGCCTGGCGAGCCGCGTCGCGGTCGGCTTCCAGGGGAATGGTATCGGCCAGTGTGTGCCCGACAAACCGCACCGATACGCCCTTCTCTTCGTAGAACTTGGCCTCGAACGGCAGCAGGGTCAGCATCAGGTCGCAACCTTCGCGTATCTTCAGCACCCGCTTCTGCCGCCAGGCCCAGACCGACGGGCTGACGTAATGCACGGTCTTAATACCGGCCTGACGTAACTTGAGTTCGATATTGAGGGTGAAATCCGGCGCATCGATGCCGATGAACACATCCGGTTTTTCATTGATCAGGGTCTGGATCAGCTTCTTGCGCCGGGCCAGTAGCTCACGCAGGCGACCGAGCACTTCCACCAGCCCCATTACCGACAGGCGTTCCATCGGAAAATAGGACGTCAGGCCCTCGGCCTCCATCAACGGCCCGCCGACCCCAATGAATTCGACAGCGGGATGCTGCGCCTTGAGCGCACGCATCAGACCGGCGCCCAGAATGTCACCGGAAGCCTCTCCTGCCACCAGTGCAACACGCAAATTAGCCATGGTCAGCGAGTGATGCCGCGGGTCGAAGACTGGATGGAATCACGGAAGATCGCGACTTCCGGGTATTGCGCCGAAGCCTCGGCCAGTTCGGCGAGTGCCTGCTCGACTGTCAGGCCCTGGCGATACACGACTTTGTAGGCGCGACGCAGCGCCGTAATCGCCTCTTCGCTGAAACCACGACGACGCATGCCTTCGAAGTTCATGCTGCGGGCTTCGGCCGGGTTGCCGAACACTGTGACATAGGCAGGGACATCCTTGCCGATGGCAGTGCCCATGCCAGAGAAACTGTGGGCGCCAATATGGCAATACTGGTGCACCAGGGTGAACCCTGACAGGATCGCCCAATCATCCACGTGCACATGGCCGGCCAGCGCAGTGTTATTGACCAGGATGCAATGGTTGCCAATCACGCTGTCATGGCCGATGTGCGCATAGGCCATGACCAGGTTGTGGTTGCCCAGGGTCGTTTCGCAGCGATCCTGAACGGTGCCACGGTGAATCGTCACGCCTTCGCGGATCACGTTGTGATCGCCGATGACCAGACGGGTTTCTTCACCTTTGTACTTGAGATCGGGCGTGTCCTCGCCTACCGAAGAAAACTGGTAGATGCGATTGTGCCGACCAATCCGGGTCGGTCCCTTGAGAATTACGTGGGGACCGATCACCGTACCCTCGCCGATTTCCACACCTGCGCCGACAATCGACCACGGGCCGACCTCGACATCGGCGGCCAAAACGGCCGTCGGATCGATGATTGCGCGAGGGTCAATCAAACTCATAGTTTGCGTTCCGCGCAGATGATTTCAGCGGAGCAGACTGGCTTGCCATCGACCGAAGCCTGGCATTCGAACTTCCAGATCTGGCGCTTGCAACTGATGAACGTGGCCTCGAGGATCAACTGATCGCCCGGGGTGACCGGCTGGCGGAAACGCAGCTTGTCGGAACCGACAAAGTAATAGAGCGTGCCGTCGGCAGGCTTTACGTCGAGCATTTTGAAACCAAGGATTCCGGCAGCCTGAGCCATCGCCTCGATGATCAATACACCCGGCATGATTGGATGCGCGGGGAAGTGGCCATTGAAGAACGGCTCGTTGATGCTGACATTCTTGTAGGCACGAATGCGCTTGCCTTCAACGTCCAGGTCCACCACCCGATCCACCAGCAGGAACGGGTAACGGTGAGGCAGGTATTCGCGAATCTCGTTGATGTCCATCATTTCGGGGGGAAGCCTATGTAAAGATTGGGAGCGCACGAGTGACGCGCACTCCGCTAGCAAATCAAGATGCCCTAACGGCTGTGCATACTTGATATGGAAATGGTATCAGCCATCAGATGAAGCATTACCGCCAGGGGTCACGTCCCCTACACGCTTTTCCATCTGTTTCAGGCGCCGTGCGATGTCGTCGAGCTGGCGGATACGCGCCGCGCTCTTGCGCCATTCGGCTGCCGGCTGCATGGCCGTACCGGAAGAGTAGGCACCTGGCTCGGTAATCGAGTGGGTCACCATAGTCATTCCGGTCAGGAACACGTTGTCACAGATATCGATATGGCCCACCAGCCCCACACCACCGGCGAGCATGCAGTGCTTGCCGATCTTGGTGCTGCCAGAGATGCCCACGCAGGCGGCCATGGCGGTGTGATCACCAACCTGGACGTTGTGGGCGATCTGGATCTGGTTGTCGAGCTTGACGCCATTGCCAATGACCGTGTCGGCCAGGGCACCGCGGTCGATCGCGGTGTTGACGCCAATCTCCACGTCATCACCAATGGTGACGCCGCCGATCTGAGCAATTTTCTGCCAGATGCCTTTCTCGTTGGCAAAACCGAACCCTTCACCGCCCAGCACCGCGCCGGACTGAATCACCACCCGCTTGCCGATGCGCACATCGTGATACAGGGTGACCCGTGGTGCCAGCCAACCGCCTTCGCCGATCTCGCTGCGCGCGCCAATGACACAATGGGCACCCAGCGTGACGCCGGCACCGATACGGGCCGCACTTTCGATGACCACAAATGGGCCGACGCTGGCCGTGGGGTCAACCACGGCATCCGTCGCGATCACGGCGCTGGGGTGAATACCGGCAGCCGATTTTGGTTTGGGGTCGAACAGATGGGAGATACGAGCATACGCCAGGTACGGATCGGGCACGATCAGGGCATCGCCGGCAAACCCATCGGCATCAGCGGCCTTGAGCAACAGCGCGGTAGCCCGGCTGTCGGCCAGGTACTTGCGGTATTGAGGATTTGCCAGAAAGCTCAACTGAGCTGGGCCAGCCTCTTGCAAAGTGGCTAGCCCAGTAATTGCCTTCTCCGGGTCGCCACGCAGGGTGGCGCCGAGGAACTCGGCCAACTGGCCGAGCTTGATAGTCGCTGTCATGGATTACTTCAGCTGATTCATGCGCTCGATTACTTGGCGCGTGATGTCGTATTGAGGCTTGACATCGATTACTGCACCACGCTCGAACACCAGGTCAAAACCACCTTTCTTGATGACCGCTTCCACGGCGCTGTCGAGTTTCGGCTTGAGTTGCTTGAGCATTTCGCGGTCGGCAACAGCTTTCGCTTCGTTCAGCTCCTTGGACTGGAACTGGAAGTCACGAGCCTTTTGCTTGAATTCAAGCTCCAGACGCTCGCGCTCGCCCTGGGCCATCTTGTCGCCACCGGCTACCAGACGATCCTGAATGCCCTTGGCGCTGCTTTCCAGGCCTTTAAGCTTGGTCAGTTGCGGGCCGAATTTCTTCTCCGCATCCACGGCGTATTTCTTCGCCGCGTCGGATTCCAGCAGGGCCATCTGATAATTCAGAACGGCGATCTTCATGTCGGCAAAAGCCGGACCGGCGACCAGTACGGTTGCCAGGAGAACCAATTGAGTCAACTTACGCACGATGCACTCCTACAAAATCCGTTGTCGTTATCTTGGGTCAGACGCTTAGAACGTCTGGCCGAGGGAGAATTGGAACACTTGGGTTTCAGCGTCATCCGGTTTCTTGATCGGCATCGCCAATGCAAAGCTCAAGGGACCCAGCGCGGTGACCCAGGTCACACCCACACCGACGGAACTGGCCAGGTTGCTCAGACTGATGTCGTTGCACTTTGTATTGGACTTGCTGCCGTTGGCGTTGGTGGTGTTGTTGCAACTGGAGTCGAAAACGTTACCCACGTCCCAGAATACCGAGGTGCGCAAAGAGCGTTGATCCTTGACGAACGGCAACGGGAACAGGATCTCGGCACCGCCCTGAATAAGGACGTTGCCACCGAATGGTAGTGGATCCTGGTCCGGGTCTTTAATAGTCCCTGGGTTGGTACCCTGGCTAGGCGAACTGCGCGGACCCAAGGTACTGTCCTTGAAGCCACGCACCG
The DNA here is from genome assembly GCF_963970515.1 of Pseudomonas sp. RL_5y_Pfl2_73. NCBI lineage: Bacteria > Pseudomonadati > Pseudomonadota > Gammaproteobacteria > Pseudomonadales > Pseudomonadaceae > Pseudomonas > Pseudomonas sp. RL_5y_Pfl2_73. The sequence continues at coordinate 239,711 of NZ_CAXAPD010000002.1, forward strand.
AGTTGAAACCACCGGCGTAGTAGTTCTCGTAGAACGGCAGGCCGTCGGTCGAACCGTAACCGTCACCGTACCCCAGCTCGGTATGCAGGCGCATGGTGTAGTTGTCGGTCAACGGCTGGAACAGTTGGCCACGGTAGTCGAGCTTGAAGAACGACAGGTCGCTGCCAGGCGTAGTCGCTTCCAGAACCAGGCTCTGGGAATGACCACGGGTCGCCAGCACGCCCTTGTTCAGGGTCGACTCGGACCAACCGGCAGACGCCTTGAAGTTCAGGTAGTTGTCGCCTTCCTTATTAACGAAGTCAAAAATCTCATCGACGGTGTAGCGGCCGGTGTTGATCTTGTCCTGCTGGGCAGTGAGGCCGAAGGTCAAGCGCGAAGTCTCGCTGATCGGGTAGCCCACGTTGGCGCCCACACCGAAACTGTCCACCGCATAGCTGGAGATATCAGAGTCCAGTTCGTCATAGTCGGTGGTGCGGTAGAAGGCGTTGTAGCCCAGGCTCACACCGTCCGCGGTCCAGTAGGGGTCCACGAAGCCGAAGTTGTAGCGGGTCTGGTATTCGCTGCGGGTCAAGCCGACGCTGACCTTGTTACCGGTTCCCAGGAAGTTGTTCTGGGTGATCGAGCCACCGAGGATCAGGCCGGCGCTTTGGGCGAAACCGACACTGGCGGTGATCGAGCCGGAAGCCTGCTCTTCGACGCTGTAGTTCACATCGACCTGGTCATCGACGCCCGGTACAGCCGGTGTCTCGACGTTGACTTCCTTGAAGAAGCCCAGGCGCTCCAGGCGGGTCTTGGACTGGTCGATCAGGTAGGTCGACGCCCAGCCACCTTCCATCTGGCGCATCTCACGGCGCAGCACTTCGTCCTCGGACTTAGTGTTGCCACGGAAGTTGATACGGTTGACGTAGGCACGCTTGCCCGGGTCCACGGCGAAGGTGATGTCGACGGTATGGTCGTCATCGTGCGGCTGTGGCACGCCGTTGACGTTGGCGAAGGTGTAGCCCTCGTTACCCAGGCGACGGGTGATCAGCTCGGACGTGGTGGTCATCAGCTTGCGCGAGAACACCTGGCCCTTCTGCACCAGCAGCAGCGACTTGACCTGGTCTTCAGGTACCTTCAGGTCACCGCTGAGCTTGACGTCACGAACGGTGTACTTCTCGCCTTCGTTGATGTTGACGGTGATGTAGACGTGCTTCTTGTCCGGGGTGATGGACACCTGGGTCGAAGCGATGTCCATGTTGATATAGCCGCGGTCCAGGTAGTAGGAACGCAGGCGCTCCAGGTCACCGGAGAGCTTTTCACGGGCGTACTTGTCGTCGTTCTTGAAGAACGACAGCCAGTTGCTGGTCTTGAGCTCGAACAGGTCGATCAGGTCTTCGTCAGGGAAAACCGTGTTGCCCACCACGTTGATGTGCTGGATGGCCGCCACGGTGCCTTCGTTGATATTGACCTTCAGGCCGACGCGGTTACGCGGCTGCGGCACCACTTCGGTGTCGACGGTGGCCGAGTAGCGGCCCTGGGCAACGTACTGGCGTTGCAGCTCGTTACGTACACCTTCGAGGGTGGCACGCTGGAAGATCTCGCCTTCGGCCAGGCCGGATTGCTTGAGGCCCTTCATCAGGTCTTCGGTGGAGATCGCCTTGTTGCCTTCGATCTCGATACTGGCGACCGACGGGCGCTCGACAACGGTGATGACCAGGACATTGCCGTCACGACCCAGTTGGATATCTTGAAAGAAGCCGGTCTTGAACAGCGCACGCGTGGATTCCACCAGGCGCCGATCATCCGCCTGCTCGCCGACGTTCAACGGCAAGGCACCAAAGACGCTACCCGCGGAGACCCGCTGGAGGCCATTGACGCGAATATCAGAGATAGTGAAGGACTCGGCGTGAACTTCGGCGATCATCAATACGGTGAGAACCGCAGTTAGCAGCAGACGTTTCATGAAGTCCTTTCTTATTCCAACTGGCAATAAACAAACTGCCGCAAAATGCGGCAGATTCGCAATTCAGCGAAGCGTTACAGACGACCCAGATCGTTGACGAGGGCAAGCAACATGACCCCGACCACCAAGCTGATACCGATCTGTATCCCCCAACCCTGCACCCGATCCGACAAGGGACGACCACGCGCCCACTCGATCAGATAAAACAGCAGATGCCCCCCATCCAGTACCGGGATGGGCAGCAAATTCAGAACCCCCAGGCTAATGCTCAGATAAGCGAGGAAATTCAGGAAATCAGCGACGCCCGACTGGGCAGAAGCGCCCGCCACTTTAGCAATGGTTATCGGTCCACTCAAGTTTTTTACCGAGAGCTCGCCGAACAACATTTTCTTGAGCGAGTCCAACGTCAGGACACTCATGGTCCAGGTACGACGCGCCCCCTCGCCAATCGCCGCCACAGGGCCGAAACTGACCTCGCGGATCATTTCCGGCGGCCAGTCGACCGCCTTGACGCCCGCCCCCAGGTAACCAGTCGGCGTCTTGCTCTCGCCACGGGTGGCCAGGGTCACTGAGACATCGATTGGAGCACCGTCGCGCTCGATACGCAGCACAATCTTGCTATCAGGACGTACGCGAACCGAATCCACCACCTGCTGCCAGTCGCCGACCGGCTGGCCGTCGAGCGCCAGCAACCGATCACCGGTCTTCAGGCCAGCAGCCTGGGCCGGGCCTTTCGGATCGAGTTCGGCGAGTATCGGCGGCATCGCTGGACGCCATGGCTGGATCCCCAGAGACCGGATCGGATCCGGCTCATCGGCGCCCTTGAGCCAGTTGTCCAAGGTCAGCTCGCGAGGCGAATCCACCGTAGAGCCCTGCTCGCGCACCATCAATTGCAACGAACCACTCTCACCCAGGCGACGCACCAGTTGCAGATTAACCGCGGACCAGCCCGACGTGGGCTCCCCATCGATAGCGACGATTTCCTGCCCGACACCCAGGCCGGCACGGGCGGCAATGCTACCCACCTCCACCGCACCGATGACCGGACGCACCTGCTCGCTGCCCAGCATGGCCAGGCCCCAGAAAAACACCATCGCCAGCAGGAAGTTGGCAATCGGCCCCGCCGCAACGATGGCGATACGCTGACGGACGGTCTTGCGATTAAAGGATTGATCGAGCTGATCGGCCGGGACTTCGCCTTCGCGCTCATCAAGCATCTTGACGTAGCCGCCCAACGGGATGGCCGCTACGACGAACTCGGTGCCTTTCTTGTCGTGCCAGCGCAGCAAGGGCATGCCAAAGCCCACGGAAAAACGCAAGACCTTGACGCCACAGCGCCGCGCGACCCAGAAATGACCGAATTCGTGAAATGTGACCAACACCCCCAAGGCAATCAGGGTGCCGACAATCATATAGAGCGCGCTCATCTGTTTTCTCCGCAATCCTGTCCAGGGCAACCCTGGCTAACGTATCGCAGCTTCAACGCCCGTGGCGCCGCAGCCATTGGCCCGCCAATTCACGAGCCCTGGCATCCGCCGTAAATACCGCATCGAGGTCATTGACCGAAACCACGGCCTCGAGATTCAAGACTTCCTCGATGATACTCGCGATCTCGAGGTAACGAACACGCCCATCGAGAAACGCTGCAACCGCCACTTCATTGGCGGCGTTAAGCATGGCCGGTGCGCTATTGCCCACCTCGGCCGCCTGGCGCGCCAGGCGCAGGCAGGGAAAACGCTGCTCATCGGGCGCCTGGAAATCCAGGTGAGCGATGGCGAACAGGTCCAGCGGGGCAACACCCGAATCGATGCGCTCCGGCCAGGCCAAGGCATTGGCGATCGGGGTACGCATGTCCGGATTGCCCAACTGGGCCAGCACCGAACCGTCGACATAGTCCACCAGGGAGTGAATCACGCTCTGGGGATGAATCACCACCTCGACCTGGGACGGCTTGGCATCGAACAGCCAGCAGGCCTCGATCAGTTCCAAGCCCTTGTTCATCATGCTGGCCGAATCCACGGAAATCTTGCGCCCCATGGACCAGTTCGGGTGCGCACAAGCCTGCTCGGGTGAAACATGCACCAATTCTTCCAGCGGCGTCTGCCGGAACGGACCACCGGAGGCTGTCAGCAAAATCCGCCGGACGCCCACCGAGCCGAGGCCACGGGAAAAATCCTGCGGCATGCATTGAAAAATCGCATTGTGCTCGCTGTCGATGGGCAGCAATACCGAACCGCTCTTGCGCACAGCCTGCATGAACAACGCGCCGGACATCACCAGCGCCTCCTTGTTGGCCAGCAGGATCTTCTTGCCGGCTTCAACCGCCGCCAGCGTCGGACGCAAGCCCGCCGCACCGACAATTGCCGCCATCACGGCATCGACCTCGGGGTCGGAAGCGACTTGGCAGAGGCCCTCCTCCCCCACCAGCACGCGAGTTTGCAGGCCGGCCGCGCACAGATCGTCCTGCAGCGTCCGCGCCACAGCGGCCTCAGGCACCACGGCAAACCGCGGCGTGTGGCGTATGCACAACGCCAGCAATTCACTCATGCGCGTGAAGCCACTGAGGGCGAACACCTGGTAACGCGCCGGGTGCCGGCCGATGACGTCAAGCGTACTCAGACCGATCGAACCGGTCGCGCCAAGGACCGTGATCTGCTGGGGGCGACTCACGACGCCGCCATCCACAACAGCACGGCAAAGATAGGAATTGCAGCGGTAAGGCTGTCGATGCGATCCAGCACGCCACCGTGACCGGGCAGCAGGTTACTGCTGTCCTTTATCCCCGATTGACGCTTGAACATACTTTCGGTCAGGTCGCCGACCACGGACACAGATACGATCAAGGCGGCGCCAACAAGGCCCATCAGCAGTTGCGCAACCGTCCAGTCCCGCACGAAACCGACCACCGTGGTGACCACCAGGCTCAAGACCAGGCCACCATAGACCCCTTCCCAGCTCTTGCCTGGACTGACCTTCGGCGCGAGCTTGCGCTTGCCGAAAGCCCGACCGGAGAAGTAGGCCCCGACGTCGGCACCCCAGACCAGCACCATCACGGCCATGATCTGCCAGTTGCCCAGCGGGCCTTGCTTGATCCAGATCAGCCCCTGCCAGGCCGGCAGCAGGATCAATAAGCCGATCACCAGCTTGGTCGCCGCATTGGCCCAATGATGCGTCGTCTGCGGATAGGTCAGGACCAGGTAGGTCGCTGTCGCCCACCACAGCACCGCGACACCCAACACCCAAGGCGCGAGACTGGGTACCACGTACATGATGAACAGCATGGCCGCCACGGCTGCTGCGTAGGCCACGCGCGCCGACTGCGCGGGGAAACCCGCCAGCCGCGCCCACTCCCATGCCCCCAAGGTCACGACCAACCCGATGAACAGCGCAAAACTGGCGCCTTCAAGCAGGAAGAAACCACCCAGGGCGATGGGCAACAGGATCAAGGCAGTGATGATTCGTTGTTTAAGCATTAAACCCGGGCTCCAGCTTCGATCTGCTCGCTCGTTTTACCGAAGCGACGCTGACGGGAAGCGAAATCGGCCAGTGCGGTGCGCATGGCTTCGTGTTTGAAGTCCGGCCAGAACAGGTCGGAGAAGTACAACTCGGCATAAGCCAACTGCCAGAGCAGGAAGTTGCTGATGCGATGTTCACCACCGGTACGGATGCACAGGTCCGGCAACGGCAGGTCACCGGTCGCCAGGCAGGTCTGCAGCAGTTCCGGCGTGATGTCTTCCGGGCGCAAGTGCCCGGCCTGGACTTCCCGCGCCAGCCGCTGGGCAGCCTGGGCAATGTCCCACTGACCACCATAGTTGGCAGCGATCTGCAGGACAAACCGATCGGCGCCCGTCGTCGCGGCCTCGGCTTCGCGCATCGCAGCCTGCAATTCAGGATGGAAGCGCGAGCGATCACCGATGATCCGCAGGCTGATTTTGTTCTCGTTGAGGCGCTTGGCCTCGCGACGCAGCGCCTTGAGGAACAGGTCCATCAAGGCACTGACTTCATCGGCCGGACGCTGCCAGTTCTCGCTGGAGAAGGCGAACAGGGTCAGCACCTCGACCCCGGCTTCGGCGCACACTTCAATGACCGCACGAACCGCATCGACCCCCGCCTTATGCCCGGCGACGCCAGGCATAAAGCGTTTCTTGGCCCAACGGTTGTTGCCGTCCATGATGATCGCCACGTGGCGCGGCACCGCGAACGGCACGGCCTGCTTGGTCTTTTCCATGAAAACGAGACCCTTAAACGGCCATCAGGTCCGCTTCTTTTTGCTTGGTGGCCGAGTCGATATCAGCCTCTGCCTTGTCGGTCAGCTTCTGGATATCGACGGCGGCGCGACGTTCCTCGTCTTCGCTGATTTCCTTGTCCTTGACCAGCTTCTTCAGCTCACCCAAGGCGTCGCGACGAATGTTGCGCACGGCCACCCGAGCGTCTTCGGCGGCGCTGCGCGCCTGCTTGGTGAAGCCCTTGCGCGTTTCCTCGGTGAGGGCCGGCATGGAGATCAGCAACAACTCGCCCAGGTTGGTCGGATTGAGGTTCAGCCCGGCGCTCTGGATCGCCTTGTCGACCGCCGCCAGCATGTTGCGCTCAAAGGCTACAACCTGCAGGGTGCGCGAATCCTTGACCGTGACGTTGGCGACACCGCTCAAAGGCGTATCGGCGCCGTAGTAAGGCACCATTACACTGCCCAGGATGCTGGGGTGAGCCTTACCGGTACGAATCTGGCCGAATGCGTGATTCAGCGATTCAAGGGATTTTTGCATGCGCGCCTGGGCGTCTTTCTTGATGTCGTCGATCATTGTTGCGCTTCCTCGATCAGTGTTCCTTCGGCGCCGCCATGCACGATATTCAGCAGGGCGCCGGGCTTGTTCATATTAAAGACACGTAGCGGCATCTTGTGGTCACGGCACAGGCAGATGGCCGTCAGGTCCATGACACCCAGCTTGCGATCCAGCACTTCATCGTAGGTCAGATGATCGAACTTCTCGGCATGCGGGTCCTTGAACGGGTCAGCGGTGTACACGCCATCGACCTTGGTTGCCTTGAGCACGACATCGGCATCGATCTCGATCGCTCGCAGGCAGGCTGCCGAGTCCGTGGTAAAGAACGGATTACCGGTACCGGCAGCAAAAATCACCACTTCCTTGGAGTTGAGGTGGCGCATGGCTTTGCGACGGTCGTAGTGATCGGTTACGCCTACCATGGAAATGGCCGACATCACGATGGCCGAGATATTGGCACGCTCCAGCGCGTCACGCATAGCCAGGGCGTTCATCACAGTGGCCAGCATGCCCATGTGGTCGCCCGTGACCCGATCCATGCCGGCCGCGCTCAGCGCTGCGCCGCGGAACAGGTTGCCGCCGCCGATGACCAGGCCGACCTGAACGCCAATCCCGACCAGCTGACCGACTTCCAGGGCCATGCGATCCAGCACTTTAGGATCGATCCCGAACTCTTCCGAGCCCATCAGGGCCTCGCCGCTAAGCTTGAGTAGAATGCGTTTATAGCGAGCCTGATAACCACTGCCCTGCTGAGCCATTGCGAATCTCTCCTGCGGCGTATTTTCGAAAATTTTTGCAGGCTGTTTGCAGCCTGCCTCTACTCTAGGCTTTGAACGAAAAGTGTCTGTACGACGATCATGCTACGTTCAAAACAGGCTCGGAATGCTCATTGACAACCGTCAAGTCGAACGCGACCCCGGCCGTTCCTTGCCTGTTTTCGCCTTGCCTGATCGCCGCTCGGCGACTTTTCGTTCAAAGCCTAGCCTGACGCTGACACAGCGCCATCGGAACACGGCTTTGTAAGCCAGTTCCGACAGGAAACCAATCAAAATCGGCATCCCCATCCAAAAAGAGGCTGCGCGCGTTAAGCGGGCAGCCTCTTCAGGGCGACAGTTGTAAAAACCGTCTTATTGCTTGCTGGCAGCAGCTACCTGGGCAGCAACTTCAGCAGCGAAGTCGTCAACCGGCTTCTCGATGCCGTCGCCCACTTTGAAGTAGGTGAAGGAAACGATTTCAGCACCGGCTTTCTTCGCCAGGTCGCCAACTTTGACTTCCGGGTTCTTGACGAAAGCCTGCTCAACCAGGCTGGCTTCGGCCAGGAACTTGGAGATACGGCCGCTGACCATTTTTTCTGCGATTTCAGCAGGCTTGCCTTTGAGCTTCTCTTCGTTCAGCTGCAGGAAAACGCCCTTCTCGCGCTCGATCGCTTCAGCCGAAACGTCCGTAGGCAGCAGGAACTCAGGGTTGGTTGCAGCCACGTGCATGGCGATGTCTTTCGCCAGCTCGGTATCGCCGCCCTTCAGGACAACTGCAACACCGATCTTGTTGCCGTGCAGGTAGGTACCGACCACGTCACCTTCAACGCGAACCAGACGGCGGATGTTGACGTTCTCGCCGGTCTTGCCAACCAGGACCAGGCGCGCTTCTTCCTGAGACTCGATCAGCGGAGCTGCGTCGGTCAGTTTGTCAGCGAAGGCTTTTTCGACGCTGGCAGCGACGAATGCCTTGAAGTCATCCTGCAGAGCCAGGAAGTCGGTCTGGGAGTTAACTTCCAGCAGAACGGCAGCCTTGCCGTCGTCCTTGATGGCGATGGCGCCTTCAGCGGCGACGTTGCCCGCCTTCTTGGCAGCCTTGATGGCGCCCGAAGCACGCATGTCATCAATGGCTTTTTCGATGTCGCCGCCAGCCTTGGTCAAGGCTTTCTTGCAGTCCATCATGCCTTCGCCGGTGCGCTCGCGCAGTTCTTTGACCAACGCTGCAGTAATCTCTGCCATTTCAAAATCCTCTTGGATAGGTTTTCAACCATTCCACCCGATCGAACGGGCGATCAATTCTTCCTGGAAAACCACTGCTTATAGGCCGCTGCAGGTTACAAACAAGTCACTGCGCTGGCGGCAAATGGTTTCCGAGGTGGCAAAAAGGGGGCCAAGCCCCCTTTTTGCTTACTGAGTCAACGCCAGGGCGTCAATTACTCAGCCGCTGCTGCCGGTGCCTGAGCTTCTTCAACGAAGACTTCGGTGCCGCCATTCACGTTGTTGCGACCACGAATAACAGCGTCAGCCATCGAACCCATGTACAGCTGGATGGCGCGGATGGCGTCATCGTTGCCTGGGATGATGTAGTCAACGCCTTCCGGGCTGCTGTTGGTGTCAACAACACCGATGACCGGGATACCCAGCTTGTTGGCTTCGGTGATCGCGATGCGCTCGTGGTCAACGTCGATCACGAACAGTGCGTCAGGCAGGCCGCCCATGTCCTTGATACCACCCAGGGAGCGGTCCAGCTTCTCAAGATCGCGAGTGCGCATCAGCGCTTCTTTCTTGGTCAGCTTGGCGAAAGTACCGTCTTCGGACTGGACTTCAAGGTCACGCAGACGCTTGATGGAAGCGCGAATGGTCTTGAAGTTGGTCAGCATGCCGCCCAACCAGCGGTGATCGACGTACGGCGAACCGCAACGTGCTGCTTCTTCAGCAACGATCTTGCCAGCGGAACGCTTGGTGCCGACGAACAGAATCTTGTTTTTGCCCTGGGCCAGGCGCTCTACGAAGGTCAGTGCTTCGTTGAACATCGGCAGGGTTTTTTCAAGGTTGATGATGTGAATCTTGTTACGCGCGCCGAAAATGTACTTACCCATTTTCGGGTTCCAGTAACGGGTCTGGTGACCGAAGTGCACACCGGCCTTCAGCATATCGCGCATATTGACTTGGGACATGATAGTTCCTTGATAAGTCGGGTTTGGCCTCCACGTATCCCAATGACCAACCAGCGGCTAAATAAGCCAAAGGCACCCAGGTCATCGTGTCGACACGTGTGTGGATTTAAGCTTACGGGGTCATCCCCGGAAAGCGGCGCATTTTATACCACAGCAAGGGCGAAAACGGAATACGGATTCTGAAATCCTCTGTGGCAAGGAACTTAGCGAAGCGTCGCACCGCCCCGCTGGGCTTTGTAGGAGCTGGCGAAGCCTGTGATCTTTTGCTCTTTCGCTTGAGACTCAAGCGCCTGGGGAAAGATCGCAGCCTCGTTGCACTCGACAGCTCCTACGGGTACGGGCGGGCGCCAGCGGGGTTCCCCTTGCCACAGAGTTCGGGCTGGGGAGCTCTTTGTGCCGATCGTCTGTTAGAATCGGCTCTTTACAGGGCCACGTGAATCATCATCCGCCGCCCATTTCGCTTTGAACAGCGCCGTCGGGCGCAGAGAGAGCCTGTATGACCGTTACCCTCAAGACTCCCGAGGACATCGCAAAAATGCGTGTCGCCGGCAAACTCGCCGCCGATGTGCTGGAGATGATCGCCGACCACGTCAAGCCTGGCGTGACCACCGAAGAGCTGGACCGCATCTGCCACGACTACATCGTCAACGAGCAGAAAGCCATCCCGGCCCCGCTCAACTACAAAGGCTTCCCGAAGTCGATCTGCACCTCGATCAACCACGTGGTCTGCCACGGCATCCCCAACGAAAAACCGTTGAAGGATGGCGACACCCTGAACATCGACGTCACCGTCATCAAGGACGGCTTTCACGGCGACACCAGCCGCATGTTCCATGTCGGCAACGTGCCGGAATGGGCCGAGCGCCTGTCGAAGGTCACCCAGGAATGCATGTACATGGCCATCGAACTGGTGAAACCGGGCTGCCGCCTGGGAGACATCGGCGAAGTGATCCAGAAGCACGCGCAGAAAAACGGCTTCTCGGTAGTGCGCGAGTTCTGCGGCCATGGCATCGGCAAGGTGTTCCACGAAGAGCCGCAGATCCTGCACTACGGCCGTGCCGGCACGGGCATGGAACTGCAGGCGGGCATGACCTTCACCATCGAGCCGATGATCAACCAGGGCCGCGCCGACACCAAGGTACTGGGCGACGGCTGGACCGCCATCACCAAGGACCGCAAGCTGTCGGCCCAGTGGGAACACACCTTGCTGGTCACCGAGACCGGATACGAGATTTTCACCCTGCGCGGCGATGACACCATCCCTCGCGTTTCCGCCTGATCCGAACCCAGCCTATAGATATAGAGAGAAAGGAAAGTCATTCAATGCCGCAGGTGGATCCCGAACTCTTCGATCGCGGCCAGTTCCAGGCTGAACGGGCCCTGAAGGCGAGCCCCATCTCGGCGTTCAAGAAGGCGATCCGCCAGGCCCACGAAGTGCTCGACCAGCGCTTTCGCAATGGCCGGGACATTCGACGACTGATCGAGGACCGCGCCTGGTTCGTCGATAACATCCTGCAAAAGGCCTGGGAGCAGTTCGACTGGAGCGAAGATGCCGACATCGCCCTGGTAGCGGTGGGCGGTTATGGACGCGGCGAGCTGCACCCCTACTCCGACATCGATCTGCTGATCCTGTTGGACAGCGCCGATCATGAGGTTTTCCGCGACTCCATCGAACGGTTCCTGACACTGCTGTGGGACATCGGCCTGGAAGTCGGCCAAAGCGTGCGTTCGGTGCAGGAATGCGCCGATGAGGCCCGCGCCGACCTGACGGTGATCACCAACCTGATGGAAAGCCGGACCATCGCCGGCCCCGAGCACCTGCGCCAGCGCATGCTCGATGTCACCAGCACGGCACACATGTGGCCCAGCAAGGACTTTTTCCTGGCCAAGCGCGCAGAGCAAAAGGCCCGCCACCACAAGTACAACGACACCGAATACAACCTGGAGCCCAACATCAAGGGCTCGCCCGGCGGACTGCGGGACATCCAGACCCTCCTCTGGGTCGCCCGCCGCCAGTACGGCACGCTGAACCTGCGCGCCCTGGCCGGTGAAGGTTTCCTGGTGGAAAGCGAAAACGCCTTGCTGGCTTCGTCCCAGGAGTTTTTGTGGAAGGTCCGCTACGCCCTGCACATGCTGGCCGGGCGCTCCGAGGACCGCCTGCTGTTCGACCACCAGCGTTCCATCGCCAGCCTGTTGGGTTTCGAGGGGCAGGATGCCAAGCAATCCATCGAAAACTTCATGCAGCAGTACTACCGCGTGGTGATGAGCATTTCCCAGCTCAGCGAACTGATCATCCAGCACTTCGAGGAAGTCATCCTCGCCCCCGACGACGAAGAACCGTCGCAGCCGATCAACTCACGTTTCCAACTGCACGACGGCTACATCGAGGCGCGCAACGACTATGTGTTCCGCCGAACCCCCTTCGCCATGCTGGAAATCTTCGTGCTCATGGCCCAGCAGCCGGAGATCAAAGGTGTGCGCGCCGACACCATTCGCCTGTTGCGGGAAAACCGTCACCTGATCGATGAAGATTTCCGCCACGACATCCGCAACACCAGCCTGTTCATCGAGTTGTTCAAGTGCAAGATCGGCGTGCACCGCAACCTGCGACGCATGAACCGCTACGGGATCCTCGGGCGTTATCTGCCAGAGTTCGGCTTCATCGTCGGACAGATGCAGCACGACCTGTTCCACATCTATACGGTCGATGCCCACACCCTGAACCTGATCAAGCACCTGCGTAAGTTGCAGTACACCCAGGTGTCGGAGAAATTCCCGCTGGCCAGCAAGCTCATGGCCAAGCTGCCCAAGCCCGAGCTGATCTACATGGCCGGGCTGTACCACGACATCGGCAAGGGCCGCCAGGGCGACCATTCCGAGATTGGTGCGGTGGATGCCGAGGCATTCTGCCAACGCCATAAACTGCCTCTGTGGGACAGCCGGCTGGTCGTCTGGCTGGTGCAGAACCACCTGGTGATGTCGACCACCGCCCAGCGCAAGGACTTGTCCGACCCGCAGGTTATCCACGACTTCGCCCAGATTGTCGGCGATGAAACACGCCTGGATTACCTCTACGTGCTGACCGTGGCCGACATCAACGCCACCAACCCGACCCTGTGGAACTCCTGGCGCGCCAGCCTGCTGCGCCAGCTCTACACCGAGACCAAGCGTGCGTTGCGTCGCGGCCTGGAAAACCCGGTGGATCGCGAAGAGCAGATCCGTCGCACCCAAAGTGCCGCCCTGGACATCCTGGTACGCGGTGGCACCGACCCGGACGACGTCGAGCAACTCTGGTCGCAATTGGGCGATGACTATTTCCTGCGCCACACCGCCGGCGACGTGGCCTGGCACAGCGACGCGATCCTGCAGCAACCGGCCGATGGCGGGCCGCTGGTACTGATCAAGGAGACCACCCAGCGCGAGTTCGAGGGGGGGACGCAGATTTTCATTTACGCGCCGGACCAGCACGACTTCTTCGCCGTGACTGTGGCGGCGATGGACCAGCTCAACCTCAACATCCATGACGCCCGGGTCATTACCTCCAGCAGCCAGTTCACCCTCGACACCTACATCGTGCTCGACACCGACGGCGACTCGATTGGCGACAACCCGGCGCGGGTCAAGCAGATTCGCGACGGCCTCACCGAAGCCCTACGCAACCCGGCGGACTACCCGACCATCATCCAGCGCCGGGTGCCGCGCCAGCTCAAGCATTTCGCCTTCGCGCCCCAGGTGACGATCCACAACGACGCCCAGCGCCAGGTCACCGTGCTGGAACTCAGCGCACCGGACCGCCCGGGCCTGCTGGCGCGGATCGGCCATATTTTCCTGGAGTTCGACCTGTCGCTGCAAAACGCCAAGATCGCCACCCTCGGCGAACGGGTAGAAGACGTGTTTTTCATCACCGACGCACATAAGCAGCCGCTGTCCGATCCACAACTGTGCAGCCGGCTACAGGAAGCGATCGTGCGGCATTTGAGCGTCAACCAGGAACCCGATACTCACCTGACACGCATCAGCATCTGAACGAACACATTTCCCCCTGTGGGAGCGAGCCTGCTCGCGATGGCGGCGGAACATCCAGCATTGATGTTTCCTGACACACCGCTATCGCGAGCAGGCTCGCTCCCACATTGAAAGAGGCCCTCGATGAACAACGCTCTGAACCAGTTGCAGCCCTACCCGTTCGAAAAGCTCCGCGCCTTGCTGGGCAGCGTCACGCCCAATCCGGACAAACGCCCGATCGCCCTGTCCATCGGCGAACCCAAGCATCGCTCGCCAAGCTTCGTAGCCCAAGCGCTGGCCAGCAATCTGGAAAAGATGGCCGTGTACCCGACCACCCTCGGTATCCCGGAGTTGCGTGAAGCCATCACCGGGTGGTGCGAACGTCGTTTCAACGTACCGAACGACTGGCTGGACCCGGCGCGTCATGTGCTGCCGGTCAACGGCACCCGCGAAGCCCTGTTCGCCTTCACCCAGACCGTGGTCAACCGTGGCGACGACGCCCTCGTGGTCAGCCCGAACCCGTTCTATCAGATTTACGAAGGCGCAGCGTTGCTGGCCGGGGCCAAGCCGCACTACCTGCCGTGCCTGGACGCGAACGGCTTCAATCCGAATTTCGATGCCGTATCGCCGGACATCTGGAAACGCTGCCAGATCCTGTTCCTGTGCTCCCCAGGCAACCCGACCGGCGCACTGATCCCGGTGGACGAACTGAAGAAACTCATCGCCCTGGCTGACGAATATGACTTCGTGATCGCCGCGGACGAGTGCTACAGCGAACTGTACTTCGACGAACAAACCCCGCCGCCGGGGCTGCTCAGCGCCTGCGTCGAACTCGGCCGCAAGGATTTCAAGCGCTGCGTGGTGTTCCACAGCCTGTCCAAACGCTCCAACCTGCCAGGCTTGCGCTCCGGCTTCGTCGCCGGCGACGCGGACATCCTCAAGGGTTTCCTGCTGTACCGCACCTACCACGGCTGCGCGATGCCGGTTCAGACCCAACTGGCGAGCATTGCCGCGTGGAACGACGAAGTGCACGTACACGCCAACCGCGCGCTGTACCGGGAGAAATTCGATGCCGTGCTGGAGATTCTCAGCCCGGTGCTGGACGTGCAACGCCCCGATGGCAGCTTCTACCTGTGGCCGAACGTAGCGGGCGATGATGCGGCGTTCTGCAGGGACCTGTTCGAACAAGAACACGTGACGGTCGTACCGGGCTCGTACCTGTCCCGCGACGTGGATGGCGTCAACCCAGGCGCCGGGCGCGTGCGCATGGCCCTGGTTGCGCCGCTGGCCGAATGCGTGGAAGCGGCGGAGCGAATCCGCGCGTTCATCCAGCGTCGGGGTTGATGACTGTACCGCACTGAGGCGGACCGCTGCTGTGGCGAGGGAGCTTGCTCCCGCTGGGCTGCGCAGCGGCCCCAACAGCAGCATCCGTACCAACCACCTGTCCCCCGTACAAATCCTCAGTAATACCTGGGCTGCGCAATGCACCTATTTCGGTACACTCCGTTCATGGTTGATATTGCCCCCATACTGAACGTACGTTTCTTCCGCACAGACGCCGGGAATGAGCCCGTTCGCGAATAGCTGACTGACCTGCCTCGCGAGCATAGACGGATGATCGGGACTGACATCAAAACCGTTCAGATTGGTTGGCCTATAGGTATGCCGGTGGCTCGCAAGCTGGACACTGGGTTATGGGAGGTCAGGATTGACCTCGCAGATACCATCGCCCGCGTTCTCTTCACTGTGGTGGGCTCGGACATGGTTCTACTCCACGCTTTCATAAAGAAAAGTCAAAAACGCCAACCACCGACATGGCAACCGCCAAGCAGCGCAAAGCAAGACTATGAGGCACAGCACATGAACAAGCACATCGGATCTGATTTTGACGACTTCCTCGCCGAGCAAGGTATCGCCGAAGAGGTTTGCGCAGCTGCGCTCAAACGCGTTATTGCCTGGCAGATTGCCGAAGCAATGAAGCTTCAGAAAGTGACCAAAAAAGCCTTGGCACAGCGGATGCACACCCGTCGCACTGCTGTTGATCGCGCACTAGACCAGAACGATGCGGGAATGACGCTGGCAACACTTGCCAGCGCAGCGCGTGCGTTGGGTCAAAGGGTGGAAGTACGGTTGGTGCCCGAGCAGGAAGAGGCTCACGCATAAGCGTTGTTGTGGCGAGGGGATTTTTGTATTTGCCTTTCGATTTATCGCGAGCAAGCTTTGCTCCCATGGAAGGTATTCAAGGCGCTGGTAGCATTTGCGTGGGCGGTTCTCGGCATAGTGGGAAATTTGGCGGTTCTCGCTATTACGGTCCCATAAGACTCCTCACGGTGATGGGCAACATGGTATGTACTAGCAGGCGGCTTGCAGCCATGAGCAGTTGATAGAAAACACTGGGCGGTTGCAGGAGCTCAAAGCAACCGCCTATGTCGCTCCCACGGGTTTTGCAACGCATCAACCTGGGCCGTCGCGAAACCGTCCGGTCATGGCATAATCCTTCACCTTTTATTTTCAGCACCTGCAAAGGGGGCAATTCCTTGACCGATTCAAGCAAAACGTTGCACCTTTTCGGCATCAAAGCCTGCGACACGATGAAAAAGGCGCGGACCTGGCTCGATGATCACGCTGTGCACTACGACTTTCATGACTACAAGACTGCCGGCATCGACCGTGAGCACCTGACCCAATGGTGCAACGAGCATGGCTGGCAAGTGGTGTTGAACCGTGCCGGTACGACCTTTCGCAAACTCGACGACGAACGCAAAGCCGATCTCGACCAGCCGAAAGCCATCGAACTGATGCTCGCCCAACCCTCGATGATCAAGCGCCCGGTGCTCGATCTCGGTGACCGAACCCTGATTGGCTTCAAGCCAGATATTTATGCGGCAGAGATCAAGTAAGCCTGCCCAGTCCATTTTGTAGAGGTAATTTCATGTCCACTACCCTGTTCAGCCTGGCCTTTGGTGTCGGCACTCAAAACCGTGAAGGCGCCTGGCTGGAGGTGTTCTACGCACAGCCGCAGCTCAAACCGTCGGCGGACATCGTCGCAGCCATCGCACCGATTCTCGGCTACAGCGACGGCAACCAAGCCATCACCTTCACCACCGCCCAGGCCTCGCAACTGGCAGAAGCCCTCAAGGGTGTCGATGCCGCGCAAGCCGCGCTGCTGACCCGCCTGGCCGAAAGCCACAAGCCACTGGTCGCCACGCTGCTGGCCGAAGATACCCAACTGAGTTCCACGCCTGAGGCTTACCTCAAGCTGCACCTGCTGTCCCATCGCCTGGTCAAGCCTCATGGCCTGAACCTGGCCGGCATCTTCCCTCTGCTGCCGAACGTGGCCTGGACCAGCCAGGGCGCGATCGATTTGAGCGAACTGGCCGAACACCAGCTCGAAGCCCGCCTGCGTGGCGAACTGCTGGAAGTGTTCGCGGTGGACAAGTTCCCGAAAATGACCGACTACGTGGTCCCGGCTGGCGTACGTATCGCCGATGCCGCGAGGATCCGCCTGGGCGCCTATGTGGGCGAAGGCACCACCGTGATGCACGAAGGTTTCGTCAACTTCAACGCCGGCACCGAAGGCCCGGGCATGATCGAAGGCCGTGTTTCGGCGGGCGTATTCGTCGGCAAGGGCTCGGACCTGGGCGGCGGTTGCTCGACCATGGGCACCCTGTCGGGCGGCGGTAACATCGTGATCAAGGTGGGCGAAGGCTGCCTGATCGGCGCCAACGCCGGCATCGGTATCCCGCTGGGCGACCGCAACACCGTGGAGTCGGGCCTGTACGTGACCGCCGGCACCAAAGTCGCCCTGCTGGACGAAAACAACCAACTGGTCAAAGTGGTCAAGGCCCGCGAGCTGGCCGACCAGCCCGACCTGTTGTTCCGCCGTAATTCCGAGACCGGCGCGGTGGAATGCAAGACCCATAAATCGGCCATCGAGCTGAACGAAGCACTGCACGCCCACAACTAAGCTTCACACCCTCACCTGTGGGAGCGAGCCTTTTTTGGGGGAGTCGAGCTTGCTCGCGATGGCAGCGACACGGTTTTACTGCAAGACCGCGTCATCGTTCATCGCGAGCAAGCTCGGCTCCCACATAAAGCCCGCTCCGACAAGGTCCGGCGTCATTCCAGCAGGGCCCGAAAGCATGTTGATTCCATCCCCTTGGCGCGCCGATTTCCCGGCCATCGCCGCCCTGCAACGGCAAGGCCAGACCTACCTGGACAGCGCCGCCACCACGCAAAAACCCCAAGCCCTGTTGGACGCCCTGGCGCATTACTACGCCAATGGCGCGGCCAACGTGCACCGAGCGCAGCATTTGCCGGGTGCTCATGCCACCCAGGCGTTCGAGGACAGCCGCCTCAAGGTCTCGCAATGGCTCAATGCCGAAAACTGCGGGCAAGTCGTCTTCACCCACGGCGCCACTTCGGCGCTGAATCTGCTGGCCTACGGGCTGGAACATCTATTCAACCCGGGCGACGAGATCGTCATCAGCGCCCTGGAACACCACGCCAACCTGCTGCCGTGGCAGCAACTGGCCAAGCGCCGTTCGTTGACACTGGTGGTGTTGCCACTGGATGCCGACGGGGTTATCGACCCTGGCGCCGCCGCCGAACTGATCGGCCCGCGTACGCGCTTGCTGGCGGTGAGCCAGTTATCCAATGTGCTGGGGGCCTGGCAGCCGGTGCCGGCGCTGCTGGCACTGGCCAAGGCCCAAGGCGCGCTGACGGTGATCGACGGCGCCCAAGGCGTGGTTCATGGCCGCCACGACGTGGAGGCGCTGGGCTGCGACTTTTATGTGTTTTCCAGCCATAAACTCTATGGCCCCGATGGGCTGGGCGTACTGTTTGGCCGAACCGAAGCCCTCGGCAACCTGCGTCATTGGCAGTTCGGCGGCGAAATGGTGCAACAGGCTGATTACCACAGCGCCAGCTTCCGCCCGGCGCCGCTGGGTTTCGAAGCGGGCACGCCGCCGATTGCCAGCGTGATCGGCCTGGGGGCGACCCTGGATTACCTGTCCGACCTCGACCCGCTGGCGGTCATCGAGCATGAGGCGGCGCTGCATGACTACCTGCTCCATGGCCTGCTGGCCCGCAACGGCGTTCGCCTGGTGGGCAACCCGCGCGTGGCCTTGGTCAGCTTCGTGGTCGAAGGCATTCACAACGCCGACCTGGCACACCTGCTGACCGAGCAAGGCATCGCCGTGCGCGCTGGGCATCACTGCGCGATGCCGTTGTTCAAGCATTTGCAGCTGTCCGGGGCGATCCGAGTGTCGCTGGCGCTGTACAACGACTCCGCCGACATCGAACGCTTCTTCGAGGCCCTGGACCAGGCGTTGGAGATGCTGCGATGAACCTGCCTGCCGAGGCCGCCACCGCGCTGCAGATTTTCCAGGACGCGTCAGGTTGGGAGCAACGCGCCCGACTGCTGATGCAATGGGGTGAACGTTTGCCGGCGCTGAGCGACGAGGACAAGTGCGAGGCCAACCTGGTCCACGGTTGTGAAAGTCAGGTGTGGCTGGTGGGTCAGTTGCACGATGGGCACTGGCAGTTTTGCGCCAGCAGCGATGCGCGGTTGATCCGTGGGCTGGTGGCGTTGCTGTTGGCGCGGGTCAATGGGCTGTCCGCCGTTGAGCTACAACAGGTGGACTTGCCTGACTGGTTCAATCAGTTGGGATTGTCGCGGCAATTGTCGCCGTCGCGTAGCAATGGATTGAATGCGGTCCTCCAGCGGATGCGCGAATTGACGCAATGATTGTGGCGAGGGAACTTGCTCCCGCTGGACTGCGCCCGTAGGAGCTGTGTAGGAGCTGTCGAGTGCAACGAGGCTGCGACCTTGTCCCAGACAATTGAATCGCAAGCGAAAGATCAAAATCAAAAGATCGCAGCCTTCGGCAGCGCCTACAGAACCCAGTGGGAGCAAGCTTCCTCACCACAAGAGCGATCACTCTCCGGGCTTGGTCCGGTCAGCCGGCCGCCGCACCCCCGCCACGATCTTATCCACAGCCTTGGTCGCCGCAACCATGCCGAACGTCGCCGTCACCATCATCACCGCGCCGAACCCTCCGGCACAGTCGAGCTTGACGCCGTCGCCAACAAAACTCTTCTGCAAACAAATGCTGCCGTCCGGTTTCGGGTAGCGCAGTTGTTCGGTGGAGAACACGCAAGGCACGCTGTAATGGCGGGTCACGGTGCGGGAGAAGCCGTAGTCGCGGCGCAAGGTGGAGCGCACCTTGGAGGCCAGCGGATCGTTGAACGTACGGTTCAAGTCACAGACCTGGATCAGCGTCGGGTCGATCTGCCCGCCTGCGCCGCCCGTGGTGATGATCTGGATTTTGCGGCGCTTGCACCAGGCGATCAGCGCAGCCTTGGCATTGACGCTGTCGATGCAGTCGATCACGCAGTCGATGTTCGGCGTGATGTATTCGGCCATGGTGTCGCGGGTGACGAAGTCGGCCACTGCGTGCACGGTGCAGTCGGGGTTGATCCCACGCAGCCGCTCGGCCATCACGTCGACCTTGGGTTTGCCGACGGTGGTGTCCAGGGCATGTAACTGACGGTTGGCGTTACTGACGCAAACATCGTCCAGGTCGAACAGCGAGATCTCGGCCACACCGCAACGGGCGATGGCTTCCGCCGCCCAGGAACCGACACCGCCAACGCCGACAATCGCCACATGGGCCGCCCGCAGGCGCTCCAGGCCTTCGATGCCATACAAACGGGCGATACCGGCAAACCGTGGATCTTCTGTACTCATGACCATTACCCCAAAAACCGGCGCGCATTATAGGGCTTTGCCGTGGCAAATTAAGCAAAACCTCTCTCCCACAGGTTTTGTGTTCCAACTGACCAGCACCAGGGCCCATGGTGGTCGTTTTGCTATAAGATAACCGCCATTTTGCGAGCCTTGGTCAAATACACTTCAGCGGCCAACCTCAGGACTTGTGGGAGCAGGCTTGCTCGCGAAAGCGGTGTGTCAGCCAATGAAGATATCGACTGACACACTGTCTTCGCGAGCAAGCCCGCTCCCACAAATCCGCGCCTTTATTCCATGCTTTCGGAGTTTTTCATGACGGCCCACGCCGACCTCTCGCCGACCCTGCAACTCGCCTGCGACCTGATCCGCCGTCCGTCCGTGACGCCGCTGGATGCCGATTGCCAGAAACTGATGATGCAGCGCCTGGGCAACGCGGGCTTTACGCTCGAGCCGATGCGCATCGAGGACGTGGATAACTTCTGGGCCAGCCATGGCAAGCATGACGGTCCAGTGTTGTGCTTCGCCGGACATACCGATGTGGTGCCGACCGGTCCGGTGCAGGCCTGGCAGCTCGACCCGTTCGATGCGGTCATCGACGAACAGGGCATGCTCTGCGGTCGTGGCGCGGCGGACATGAAGGGCAGCCTGGCAGCGATGGTCGTGGCGGCCGAGCGATTCGTCGCCGACTACCCGGACCACAAGGGCTCGCTGACATTCCTGATCACCAGTGACGAAGAAGGCCCGGCCCACCACGGCACCAAAGCCGTGATCGAGCGCCTCAAGGCCCGCCAGGAACGACTGGACTGGTGCATCGTCGGCGAGCCGTCGAGCACCACGTTGGTGGGTGATGTAGTCAAGAACGGCCGGCGCGGCTCCCTCGGCGCGAAGTTGACCGTGCGCGGCAAGCAAGGCCACGTGGCTTATCCACACCTGGCGAAGAACCCGATCCACCTGGCCGCGCCTGCCTTGGCAGAATTGGCCGCCGAACATTGGGACCATGGCAACGACTTCTTCCCGCCGACCAGTTTCCAGATCTCCAACCTCAACTCCGGCACCGGCGCGACCAACGTGATCCCCGGTGACCTGGTGGCGGTGTTCAACTTCCGCTTTTCCACCGAATCCACCGTCGAAGGCCTGCAGCAACGCGTCACCGATATCCTCGACAAGCATCAACTGGATTGGCACATCGACTGGGCGCTGTCCGGCCTGCCGTTCCTCACCGAACCGGGTGCGCTGCTCGACGCCGTATCGTCGAGCATCAAGGACGTCACCGGGCGCGAGACCCAAGCGTCCACCAGCGGCGGCACGTCCGACGGTCGCTTCATCGCCACCATGGGCACGCAAGTGGTGGAATTGGGGCCAGTCAACGCGACCATCCACCAGGTCAACGAACGCGTGCTGGCCGCTGATCTCGATGTGCTGACCGAGATCTACTACAAGACGCTGATCAAGTTGCTCGCCTGATGCTCGCCTGCCCGATCTGCAGTGAACCGCTGAACGCGGTGGACAACGGCGTGGCGTGCCCGGCCGGCCACCGGTTCGACCGCGCGCGGCAGGGTTACCTGAACCTGCTGCCGGTGCAACACAAGAACAGCCGCGACCCCGGCGACAACCAGGCGATGGTCGAAGCCCGGCGCGACTTTCTCAACGCCGGGCATTACGCCCCGGTCGCCCGGCGCCTGGCCGAACTTGCCGTCGAACGCGCGCCCGGGCGCTGGCTGGACATCGGCTGTGGCGAGGGCTATTACACCGCGCAGATCGCCGAGTCATTGCCCCATGCCGATGGCTACGCCCTGGACATTTCCCGCGAGGCGGTCAAGCGTGCCTGCAAACGCAACCCGCAGCTGACCTGGTTGATCGCCAGCATGGCCCGAGTGCCGCTGGCGGACGGCTGCTGCCAGTTTCTGGCCAGCGTGTTCAGCCCGCTGGACTGGCAGGAAGCCAAACGCCTGCTCAGCTCCGGCGGCGGCCTGATGAAAGTCGGCCCCACCGCCGGCCATCTGATGGAATTGCGCGAGCGCCTGTACGACGAAGTGCGCGAGTACACCGACGACAAGCACCTGGCCCTGGTGCCGCCAGGCATGATGCTGGATCACAGCGAAACCCTCGAATTCAAACTGACCCTCGACAGTGGCCAGGACCGCGCCAACCTGCTGGCCATGACACCCCATGGCTGGCGCGCCAGCGCCGAACGCCGCGCCAGCGTGATCGAGCAGGCCGAACCGTTCCAGGTCACGGTATCGATGCGCTACGATTATTTCGTTCTTCAATAACCCTTTGATTCCGGGCCCCGGGCAACCGTTCGGGGCCAGTTAAATCCGCGAATGGATTTTTCAAGACCGCAGCGAGGACATCCATGCGCCAACCCGATATCGAGATTTACCTCAAAGACGCCGACGTCGACCACAAGGCCATCGCCGCCTGGCTCGGCCAGGCCCTGGGCCCGTGCAGCGACTGGGTCCAGAAAGGCCAGACCTACAAGTGCAAGGCCGGTAGCATCCCGGTGACCTGGCTGCCCAAGGCCGTGGGTAAATGGAACAGCTTGTACCTGGAAAGTGACCAGACCCCGTGGGAAGACGACATCGCCTGCGCCCGCGCCGCCTTCGCCGCATTGAACGTCGAAGTGCGCTGCGCGCCTGGGTCATGGGTCGAGGAAGAAGGCGAGGAATCGGCGGATCGCTGGATTCGCATCAGTGCCGATGGGGAAGAAGAGATTACCTGGAAGACGGCGTGACGCCAGTCTCAGGTGCAGCCTAGCCCCAAATGTGGGAGCGCTGTGGGAGTAAAGCTTGCTCGCGATGGTGGAGGTACATTCAACATCGATGCATGCTGACCTACCACTGTCGCGAGCAAGCTTTGCTCCCACAGGGCATCTACTATGGCTTCAAGAGTGGGGTTACAACCCCACCACATCCTCAGCCTGCAAGCCCTTCTGCCCTTCCACGACCGCGTACTCGACCTGCTGGCCTTCGGTCAGCGAACGGTGGCCTTCACCGCGGATGGCGCGGTAATGCACGAACACATCCGCCCCGCCTTCACGCTGGATGAAGCCGTAGCCCTTCGCGTCGTTGAACCACTTCACACTGCCGGTTTCCCGTGCTGCCATGGTGCTCACTCCCATTTTTATTTTTTGAGTCGGCTTTTCCCGCCCAACCGCAAAAGGCAAAGCCGTACGAACTTCAGCCACCACATGTCCCTCCATAAGGAAGGCCGTGGCAGTCACTGGCCGAGTATATGACACCCGAGAAAACTCTCAACTGACTTTATTTCGGCGCTTTTTGCCGATTTTCGATGAATCCGGCACACTAGCGGGCCCGAGCAGCCGCTCGGTTTTATCCACTCATGCAGAAGCCGTATGACCCGCTCCCCCTTCCGCCGTCTTGTGTTTGGCACCCTGCGCCGACTGTTGTACCTCTGGGTTCGCTCCGAAACGATCAACCAGTCGTCCTTCTCCCTCAACCTCGACCGCAGTCGTCCGGTGCTCTACGTCCTGCAAGATCCTTCGCTCACTGACCTGGCGGTGCTCGACACCGAATGCACCAAGGCCGGTCTGCCCCGTCCGGTGCTGCCCGTCTCGGTGGGCAACCTGCTGGAACCGGCAGCCTTTTTCTACCTGACGCCAGCACCGGACTGGGTCGGGCGCCAGGATAAGCGCGGTGCGCCGCCGACCCTGACGCGGCTGGTCAACGCCCTGACCCACAATGCCGCCGAAGACGCCCAGATCATTCCAGTCAGCGTGTTCTGGGGACAGTCGCCCGATAGCGAATCCAGCCCCTGGAAGCTGTTGTTCGCCGACAGTTGGGCGGTCACTGGGCGTCTGCGTCGCCTGTTGAGCATCATGATTTTGGGGCGCAAGACCCGCGTGCAATTCTCCGCGCCGATCCACCTGCGCGAGCTGATCGAACACGACAAGGGCCACGAACGCACCGTGCGCATGGCCCAGCGGATCCTGCGGGTACACTTCCGCAATTTGAAAGCCGCGGTCATCGGCCCCGACATCTCCCACCGACGCAACCTGGTCAAGGGCCTGTTGAACCAGCCGCTGGTCAAGCAGGCGATTGCCGAGCAAGCCGAGCGGGAAAACATCTCCGCCGAAAAAGCCAAGGCCCAGGCCCTGCGCTACGGCAACGAGATTGCCTCGGACTATACCTACACCGCGATCCGTTTCCTGGAAGTGGTGCTGAGCTGGTTCTGGAACAAGATTTACGACGGCATCAAGGTCAACCACATCGAAGGCGTGCAGCACGTCGCCCAAGGCCACGAAGTCATCTACGTGCCCTGCCACCGCAGCCACATCGACTACCTGCTGCTGTCATACCTGTTGTTTCGCAACGGCCTGACGCCGCCGCACATCGCCGCAGGCATCAACCTCAACATGCCGGTAATCGGCAGCCTGCTGCGCCGTGGCGGGGCGTTCTTCATGCGCCGCACCTTCAAGGGCAACCCGCTCTACACCGCCGTGTTCAACGAATACCTGCACACGCTGTTCACCAAAGGCTTTCCGGTGGAGTACTTCGTCGAGGGCGGGCGTTCGCGCACCGGACGCATGCTGCAACCCAAAACCGGCATGCTCGCCATCACCCTGCGCAGCTTCCTGCGCTCGTCGCGCATGCCCATCGTGTTCGTGCCGGTCTACATCGGTTATGAGCGGGTACTGGAGGGCCGCACCTACCTAGGCGAACTGCGCGGGGCCAGTAAGAAAAAAGAATCGATCTTCGACATCTTCAAGGTCATCGGCGCCCTCAAACAACGCTTTGGCCAGGTGGCGGTGAACTTCGGTGAACCGATCAAGTTGGCGGAGTTCCTCGACGGCGAACAGCCGGGTTGGCGCCAACAGGAACTGGGCCCGCAATTCAAACCGGCCTGGCTCAACGCGACCACCCACCGCCTCGGCGAGCGCGTGGCCCGTCACCTGAACGAAGCCGCGGCGATCAACCCAGTCAACCTCGTCGCCCTGGCGCTGCTGTCCACCAGCCGCCTGGCCCTGGACGACCGCGCTATGGCGCGGGTGCTCGACCTGTACCTGGCGTTGTTGCGCAAAGTCCCGTACTCACCCCACACCACCCTGCCCGAAGGCGATGGCCGGGCGCTGATCGAACATGTAAAAGGCATGGATTTGCTGTCGGAACAGAGCGATGCACTGGGCAAGATCCTGTACCTGGATGAGCAGAACGCGGTACTGATGACCTACTACCGCAACAACGTATTGCACATCTTCGCCCTGCCGGCGTTGCTGGCGAGCTTCTTCCAGAGCAGCTCGCGCATGAGCCGCGAGCAGATCCTGCGCTACACCCATGCGTTGTACCCGTACCTGCAATCGGAGTTGTTCATTCGCTGGTCGCTGGAAGAACTCGACGGCGTGGTCGACCAGTGGCTCGAAGCATTCGTCGAACAGGGCCTGCTGCGTTTCGAAAAGGACCTGTACCTGCGTCCGGCGCCGAGTTCGCGGCATTTCGTGCTGCTGACTCTGCTGTCAAAAAGTATAGCCCAGACGTTGCAACGCTTTTACATGACCGTTTCGCTGCTGCTCAACAGCGGCCAGAACACCATCAGCGCCGAAGAACTGGAGGACCTCTGCACCGTCATGGCCCAGCGCCTGTCGATCCTGCATGGCCTGAATGCGCCGGAGTTCTTCGACAAGAGCCTGTTCCGCCACTTCATCCAGACGATGCTCGACCTCGATGTGCTGCGCCGCGACGAGGTCGGTAAACTCAGCTACCACGAGTTGCTGGGCGAACTGGCCGAAGGCGCGGCCAAGCGGGTGCTGCCGGCGGAAATTCGCCTGTCGATCCGCCAGGTGGCGCTGCATCGCAGTGAAGATGCCGCGGAGGTCGCCGTCAGCCCCGACAGTTGAAGACTGTCGATCTCTCACCGAGAGCCATGGAACGGTTCCGGTGAGTTGATGGGGCAGTTAACGAGCCTACTCCGACGCTGCGAAGCGGCTAAGACGACGTCAAACAAAGAAAAGACCTACAGAGAACTTTGGAGCAGGCCCCTAGGATGAGCTCACGTCAATGTCGACGTACTGAAAAGGAATTCAGCATGAGCTTACATACCATTACAGCATCCATTCACCTGCCTGACGGCTATAAACTACCCGAAAGCGGTGGTACTCACATCAGCTTCACAACACCGCATACCTCCGGTGGTAGTGGCTCCAACCAAATACC
The DNA here is from genome assembly GCF_963970515.1 of Pseudomonas sp. RL_5y_Pfl2_73. Taxonomy (NCBI): domain Bacteria; kingdom Pseudomonadati; phylum Pseudomonadota; class Gammaproteobacteria; order Pseudomonadales; family Pseudomonadaceae; genus Pseudomonas; species Pseudomonas sp. RL_5y_Pfl2_73. Next base: position 266,295 of record NZ_CAXAPD010000002.1, read on the forward strand.
TAAAATGCCATGGATCGTCAGCCTGACCGTTGATGGCGATGTTGCCACCAAAGGGGAGGAGTTTTCGCTGAAAGTGCAAATCAATAGCCCCACCCCATTATTTCTTGATACCCCCCAGACCTTTATCTGGAACGGTGGTGATCAGGAAGTTGATGTCAATCTGACCCTTGCGCCAGTATCGAACACCGAAACCACTCAGCAACTCTCGTTCGGCTCCTGAGTCGCAACGTTCAATTGGGTATGAACCTGCGCCTCCCATCTCTTTGACGCCAGCATGTTGCTGGTGTCATCCCGCGCCACTGACGGCAAAAAACTTAATATAAGGACATTACTGTGGACAACTACTACAACATTTCTTGCATCGCCTACTATCTGGAAAAAATCAGCCTGGCTCCCGACTCAACTCTCTATGCGTTCCTTGAAGATATCAGTGTCGCTGACGCACCGGCTGAAACCGTTGTCACTTGCGTTATTAAAAACGCCGAAACCGCCGGCCTGGGTTTCGAACTCCGAGTGCCCGAATCGGATATTATCGAAAATCATACCTATGGGATCAGGGTGCGTATCGAAACGGAGGGGGAACTACGTTTCATCACTAAAAAGACTCATACCGTCGACCCTCGCGCCAATTACTTGAAACCGATCGAGATACTGATGACTTCGGTTTAATACATATGCTCCATAAACCCACCTATTCAAGAATAGGCAGTGCGTTTGGCGTTTGAGTTTCACGCATCGAGGGGTGAAAGAATCACCTGGGCAGTGACGCTTCGGCTGGATTTTTACCTCTTGATGCTCCAGATTCGCTCTGACGCCAACACGTTGCTGGCGTCAAAGCAAAAAGGTACTTCCAAATGAAAAAACTCGTTCTGTTCGCATTCATTGCCTTGCTGACCGCTTGCCAGTCGTCATTCCCGCCCAACGCATCCACCCAGAACCTCGATGGAGAAGTGTTCTATCTGCAACGCATCGCCCTGCCGCCCAACGCGACCTTGAGCGTGAGCCTGCAGGACATTTCCCTGGCCGACGCCCCTGCGGTGGTACTCGATGAGCAGAGCGGCCCGATCAAAGGCCAGGTCCCGTTGCCGTTCCACCTCAGTTATGATCCGGCCCAGGTCAAGCCCGGCCATCGTTATGCCGTGAGCGCCCGCATCGAAGTGGACGGCCAGTTGATGTTCATCACCACTGAACAACACGCCGTGCAACTCGATGGCAAGGATCCGCAGCCGTTGAAGATCCGCGTCAACGCCGCACGCTGATTCCTTTTCCAACTTTCATCAAGGACGCCATCATGCTTCGCTCAACCCTCCGTTTCACCGGCCTGTGTGCAGGTCTGCTGATCTGCGCCAATGCCATGGCCCTGTCCCTGGGCGACCTGTCGCAAAAAGACGCCACGGGCGGTCTCAAGGACGCCTTGACCCAAGGCGCGCAGGTAGCGGTCAAGCAACTGGGTACACCCGGCGGCTTCAGCAACAACCCGGATGTGAAGATCGAGTTGCCAGGCAAGCTCGGCAAAGTCGCCAGCAAGATGAAAGCTTTCGGCATGGGTGAGCAGGTCGATCAGCTGGAAACCAGCATGAACCAGGCTGCCGAAGCCGCCGTGGTCCAGGCCCAGCCGATCCTGGTCAATGCCGTGAAGAACATGAGCGTAAGCGATGCCAAAGGCATCTTGAGCGGTGGCAACGATTCGGCCACGCAATACCTGAACAAGAGCAGCCACGAGCAGATCCGCGCCAAGTTCCTGCCCATCGTCAAGCAAGCCACCGACAAGGTCGGCCTGGCGCAGAAATACAATGCCTTCGCCGGCCAGGCCGCGACCTTCGGCGTGCTGGACGCCAAGAGCGCCAACATCGAAAACTACGTGACCGAGCAGGCGCTGGACGGCTTGTTCGAGATGATCGGCAAGCAGGAAGCCACCATTCGCCAGAACCCGGCGGCGGCGGCGACCAGTTTGGCGAAGAAGGTGTTTGGTACCCTCTAAGCCAAGCGCAAAAACACTGTGGGAGCGAGCCTGCTCGCGATAGCGGTATCAGCCGTAACATCTCTGTTGGCTATTGCACCGCTATCGCGAGCAGGCTCGCTCCCACACTTGATCTTCAGTGCTATCAGAATCGGCTCAAGTCTTCTTGACCCTGAACCACGCCGCATACAACGCCGGCAGGAACAACAGCGTCAACGCCGTGGCCACGATCAAGCCGCCCATGATCGCCACGGCCATTGGCCCAAAGAACAGGCTGCGCGACAACGGGATCATCGCCAGCACCGCCGCCAGTGCGGTGAGCACAATCGGGCGGAAGCGGCGTACCGTCGCTTCGATGATCGCCTGCCAGGGCGCGAGCCCCGCCTTGATGTCCTGTTCGATTTGGTCCACCAGGATCACCGAGTTGCGCATGATCATCCCCGACAGCGCGATAGTGCCCAGCATGGCGACGAAACCAAACGGCTGGCGGAACACCAGCAGAAACAGCGTGACACCGATCAATCCCAGCGGCGCGGTGAGAAACACCATGGCCGTGCGTGAGAAACTGCGCAGTTGCAGCATCAGCAACGTCAACACCACCACGATGAACAGCGGCACACCGGCATTCACCGATTTCTGGCCCCGGGTCGAGTCCTCTACCGTACCGCCCACCTCCAGCAGGTAACCGTCCGGCAGTTGCGCACGAATCGGCTCCAGGGTCGGGAATATCTGCTGCACCAGGGTCGCAGGTTGTTCCTTGCCGTAGATATCGGCCCGTACGGTCACGCTCGGCAGGCGGTTGCGGTGCCAGATCACGCCTTCTTCGAAACCGTACTCCAGGGTCGCAATCTGCGACAGAGCAACGCTCTTGCCGTTGTCGGTCGGCACTGCCAGGCTCGGCAGCAACGACAGCTCAGTGCGCTCGTGCACCGTGCCACGCAGCAGGATTTCGATCAGTTCGTTGTCTTCCCGGTACTGGCTGACGCTGGAGCCAGTGAGGGAGCTGCGCAGAAAACTCGCCAGGCCGGCGGTGCTGACACCCAGGGCTCGGGCACGGTCTTGATCGACGTTCAGGTACACCACCTTGCTCGGCTCTTCCCAGTCCAGGTGCACATTGGTCACGTAGGGGTTTTCGCGAACTTTGACCGCCACTTTGCGCGCCAGGGCGCGGACCTCTTCGATGTGCTCGCCCGTGACGCGAAACTGCACCGGGTAGCCGACCGGCGGGCCGTTTTCCAGGCGTGTGACCCGCGAACGCAGGGTGGGGAACTGTTCGTTCAGGGTCGCGATCAACCAACTGCGCAAGGGCTCGCGGTCTTCGATGGTCTTGGCCAGCACCACAAACTGGGCGAAGCTGGACGCTGGCAGTTGTTGATCCAGCGGCAAGTAGAAACGCGGAGAACCGGTGCCAACGTAGGCCACGTAATTGTCGATGCCCTCGTGGTCCTTGAGCAGCGCTTCAAGGCGCTTGACCTGCTCGGCGGTGTTGCTCAGGGAGGCGCCTTCCTGCAGTTTCAGGTCGACCATCAGCTCCAGACGCCCCGAGGCCGGGAAGAACTGTTGCGGCACGAAACGGAACAACACCACCGAGCCGACAAACAACAGCACGGTCAGGGTGATGACGGTTTTGCGGCGACGCACGCACCACTCCACCATCCGCCGGACACGCTGATAAAACGGCGTGCCGTAAGGGTCGGTCTGGCCGTCAGCCGTGCCATGTTTGGCCGCGTGAATTTTCGCCAGGTCCGGCAGAAGCTTCTCACCCAAGTACGGCACAAACACCACGGCAACCACCCAGGACGCCAGCAACGCCAGCGTCACGACCTGGAAAATCGAGCGGGTGTATTCGCCGGTGCCCGATTGCGCGGTGGCGATGGGCAGGAAGCCGGCCGCGGTGATCAACGTACCGGTGAGCATCGGGAACGCCGTGCTGGTCCACGCAAAACTGGCGGCCTTGATCCGGTCGAAGCCCTGCTCCATCTTGATCGCCATCATTTCCACCGCAATGATCGCGTCGTCCACCAGCAGCCCCAGCGCCAAGACCAGCGCGCCGAGGGAAATCTTGTGCAGGCCGATCCCCAGGTAATACATCGCGGCGAAGGTCATCGCCAACACCAACGGGATCGCCAGGGCCACCACCATCCCGGTGCGCAGCCCCAGGGAGAAGAAGCTCACCAGCAACACAATCGTCAGCGCTTCCACCAGCACCTGGACGAACTCACCGACCCCGGTCTTCACCGCCGCGGGCTGATCCGACACCTTGCGCAATTGCATGCCGGCCGGAAGTGTGTTCTGGATACGGGCAAAATCGACCTCAAGGGCCTTGCCCAGCACCAAGATGTCACCGCCGTCCTTCATAGCCACCGCCAAGCCGATGGCGTCCTCCCCCATGAAGCGCATGCGTGGCGCCGGTGGGTCGTTGAAACCACGGCGCACATCGGCCACATCACTGATACGGAACGTACGATCGGCGACCCGGATCGGAAAGTTGCGGATCTCTTCCACAGACTGGAAATTCCCCGAAACCCGTAGCTGCAATCGCTCGCTGCTCGTTTCGAAGAAGCCTGCGCTCGATACTGTGTTCTGCTCTTCCAGGGCCTGCTGGACCACCGCCAAGGGCAAGCCGAGGGTCGCCAGTTTGACGTTCGACAGTTCGATCCAGATCTTCTCGTCCTGCAAGCCGAGCAGTTCGACCTTGCCCACGTCCTTGACCCGCTGCAGCTGGATCTGGATGCGATCGGCGTAGTCCTTGAGCACGGCGTAGTCGAAACCCTCGCCGGTCAGCGCGTAGATGTTGCCGAAGGTGGTGCCGAACTCATCGTTGAAAAATGGCCCCTGGATACCCGGCGGCAAGGTGTGGCGAATGTCACTGATCTTCTTGCGGATCTGGTACCACAGCTCGGGAATCTGCGCCGAATGCAGGGAGTCGCGTGCCATGAAGGTCACCTGGGACTCCCCCGGTCGGGAGAACGAGACGATTCTTTCGTAATCGCCGGTTTCCATCAGCTTCTTTTCAATGCGCTCAGTGACCTGTCGCGAGACTTCCTCGGCCGTGGCGCCCGGCCAGTTGGTGCGGACGACCATGGCCTTGAAGGTGAACGGCGGGTCTTCGCTCTGGCCGAGCTTGGTGTAGGAAAGCGCGCCAACGATCGCCAGCAAAAGCATCAGGAACAGTACGATCTGGCGGTTACGCAGCGCCCATTCGGAAAGATTGAAACCCATCGGGGATTACTCCTTGGCCGTCAAGTTGACCAGGCGGTTAGAGCGATCCACCGGCCGCACCTGCTGGCCGTCGAGGAGCACATGCACGCCGGCCGCCACCACCCAGTCATCGGGGCTGAGGCCTTCAAGCACCGGAACGGTCTTTTCGCCGAAGGCGCCGACCCGCACCGGGACTTTTTTCAGGGTGTTGTTGGCGTTGACCACCCAGACATAGGTCGCGCCACTTTCAGCCGTCAGGGCCGACAAAGGCACCGACAGCGGCACCTTTTCGGCGGCCTGGATAGAAACCCGGGCGCTCTGGCCCAACTCGGCCGGAACACTGCCAGCGGTGAAAGCCACACGGGCGGCGAAGGTGCGAGACTTGGGGTCGGCGGCCGGCGATAGCTCGCGAATGCGCCCACTGAAACGCTGGCCGGGCTGGCTCCACAGTTCGACCGAAACCGGCTGGCCGATCTTGAACCGGCCAAACCCCTGTTCCGGCAGGTTGATCAGCACTTCACGCTCGCCGTCGGTGGCTAGGGTGAAGACGGTTTGCCCGGCTGACACCACCTGGCCGACTTCCACCGAACGCCGGGCGACCACGCCATCCTGGGGCGCACGCAGTACCGAATAGCCGGCCTGGTTGTTGGCGACATCGAACACGGCCTTGATCTGCTTGAGCCGCGCGGTGCCGGAGCGGTAAAGGTTCTCGGCATTGTCGTACTTGGAGCGGCTGACCATCTGCCGTTCCATCAAGGTTTTGTAGCGGTCACGCTCGGCGCGTACCAGGTTCAAGTTGGCCTCGGCGGCGGCGACCTGGGCACGGGTCGCTTCCAGTTGCAGGCGCACATCCTCAGGATCGAGTTCGGCCAACGGTTGATTGGCCTTGACCCGCTGCCCCTCTTCGACCAGCCGTCGGCTCACCTTGCCGCCAATGCGAAAGGCCAGTTCGGGCTCGAATCGTGCCCGCACTTCGCCGGGGTAACTGTCCATCGCCTGGGTTGAAGGCTGTGGTTTGACCACCATGGCAGGGCGCACGGCGACCGCGACCGGTTCGTCCTGACCACACGCAGACAATAAAAAAGCCAAGGTGACTGGCACGGCGAGGGGCAGGACATAGCGGAACATGGCGAGTGACCTTTCGCTAATGGTGCTTGGAATAATTATACTGGCGAGTATGTTATTAATAGCAAACTCACCAGTCCAGTATTAAAGCGAAAAAATGTCGAACAATCCTTCACCCCCCTCCGGCCCCGGCCGTCCCAAGGATCTGGCCAAGCGCCAGGCCATTCTCGACGCGGCCAAGCGCCTGTTCGTGAGCACGGGTTACGCCAGTACGAGCATGGACGCCGTCGCTACCGAGGCAGGGGTCTCGAAGCTGACGGTCTACAGTCACTTCAACGACAAGGAGACCCTGTTCTCCGCTGCGGTGATCGCCAAGTGCGAAGAACAGGTGCCGACGCTGTTTTTCGAATGGCCGGACGGTGTTCCGATCGAACACGTGCTGCTGAACATCGCCCGTGGCTTTCACCAACTCATCAGCAGCGAGGAATCGGTGAACCTGCATCGGGTGATCATGGCCCTGGGCAGTCAGGACCCGAAGCTGTCGATGATTTTCTACGAAGCAGGCCCACAGCGGATGCTCTCAGGCATGGAGCGGCTGCTGATCAAGATCAACCAGAGCGGTGCCCTGAGCATCGATAAACCGCGCAATGCCGCCGAGCATTTCTTCTGCCTGATCAAGGGCGCGGCGAATTTCCGGTTGTTGTCTGGTTGCGGCCCAGCCCCGGAACCGGAAGGCGCCGAGGCTCATGTGCAGGAAGTGGTGGGGTTGTTCATGCGGGCTTATCGGCCTTAGCTCGACCGGTAGCCTTCTGCTGGCTGGAAGGGCCTCATCGCAAGCAGGCTCGCTCCCACAGGGTTTGATGAACACACAGATCGTGGGAGCTTGCTCGCGATGCAGGCGACGCGCGCTCAGGGCTTGAGCGCTTTCTTGGGGTAGATGTCGTAGCGACTGGATTTGCCATCGAGCCCATGGCTCGGCTTCGGCCCGTCGATACACGGGGCCTTGCGCGGTCGCTTGACCACCACCCGGTGAGTTGCCAAGGCCAAGGCCGCGGCGAGCAGCGCCGGGGCATCCGGATCATCGCCCACCAGGGGGCGGAACAAGCGCATTTCCTTCTTCACCAGGGCGGTTTTCTCACGATGGGGGAACATCGGGTCCAGGTAGATCACCTGGGGCGGCTCGCCTTCCCAGTGGCGCATCACTTCGATGGAGTTGCCCTTGAGCAAACGCATGCGCGCCACGATCGGCGCCACGTCGAAGTCCTCCGCTGCGCGAGCCAGGCCATCCTCCAGCAGAACCCCAATCAGCGGTTGACGCTCGATCAGGCTCATTTCGCAGCCCAGGCTGGCCAACACAAACGCATCCTTGCCCAACCCGGCTGTGGCATCCAGCACCCGCGGACGCACTCCCTGGGCAATGCCGACCGCCTTGGCGATCATCTGGCCACTGCCGCCACCGTACAAACGCCGATGGGCGGCACCGCCCTCGACGAAGTCCACACGCACCGGCCCAGGCGCATCCGGCCCCAGTTGCTGCAATTGCAACCCCTGTTCGCCGACCTGCAAGGCAAACTCGCCATCGCCGCCCTGCAAAGGCAGGCCAAGCCGCTCGGCCCAGTGCTCGGCCTGCGGCTGGAAGGCCGGGGCCAGGGCCTCGACGTGGATGCGGCAGGCCGCAGGTTGCTCACTCATAGAAGTTGTTCATTCATGGAAACATGCTCAAAAAATTAAGGATCGGCAAAAACGGCCGATAACAACGGTGAACGGCATTTTGCCAGAGCTGAGCGTCGACCGAGAAAAATGTCAGACATTCAATCCACATCGATAGGCGTTATCTCCCCTTACGGCGATTACAGCCTGCGCAATACCCAAGCGCTGAGCGGCGTCAGTCACCTGTGGCAGGATTTTTTTGCCCGGGCCCTGGCCGATCAACTGGGTGATAGCGCACCGGCACCTGGCAGCTACCAGCCAGTGGCCCTCGATGAGGCCGTTGAACCCACCCTCGGCGCCGAATTGCTGGAGCACATCGTCAGCCAGCGCACTTGCGAAGTGACCGAAACGCCGGTCAAGCCGCCTGAACCGCTGTTCCTGCCCATCGCTGAATTCGAACTCGACCTGTTGGACAAACCCTTCCCGCCCTTCCCTGTGGAAGAAATCGCTGCCCAGCAAAAACAGCAGACCTTCGAAAGCAACTGGGTTCGCCCCCTCGTCCTGACCGCCGGCCAACCGCTGCCGGAACCCGGTCCGGCACCACAACCGCGCCCACTGCACCTGCCGATTGCCGAGTTCGAACTCGACCTGCTGGACAAGCCGTTCCCGCCCTTCCCGGAAGAGGAATTGGTGGCGCAGCAAAAACAACTGGATTTCGACACCCGCTGGGCACGTCCGATCGTGCTGCAGAACCTGCGCATCGCCGCCTGACGGGGGGCCTGTATCACAAATACTGTTCCTTTTTGATGGCGTCTGTCGTCGTCAAAAAAGAAGCGTATTTGCGAAACAGGGCACTCAGCGACAGATCCACCATGGCCCCACGTCCAGATGAAAATGGTTGCGGTGCGCCGCGTTGTAATCGGGACTCAAGACCACACTGAACATATCGCAGGCGCCGTCGCGGGCCTGACGCAGGAAGCGCGCATCGGCATTGTCCTTGGGCCAGTCCTTGAGCACGCTGACCGTGCGCCCATCGGCCAGGCGAAACCCGGCAATGTCCAGCGCGCTGGCGGTGGCGTGCTGGCTACGCGCCCCGCTCTCACGACCGTACATATTGCGACAGGCAAAACTGCCAAGGTGATCGACCCGCGTCACTTTCTGCCCGTAGACCGCCATTGCCGCCGGCTGCAACCCATGGCGCTCGAACAGCGCGAAGGCCACGGCCAGCGGACAACTGGCGAGGAAACTGCTGCTCAACGCCACGTCCCCGCCCTGTACCCTCAGCACATTGTTCAGCGGGCAATCGGCCTGGGAGCGGCTGTCGGCCTGGCGAGCGGTGCGCAGCCCCGAGGTGGCGAGGGCCTGGTCACACAACTGCGGGTCGTTGCGCAGGGCCATGAGCTTGAAGCGGGTCAGCAGGTTGGGCGCAAGGTTGACGTTCAGGGGCGCCCAGGGATTCCATTGGGGCGGCAGCGCCACCCAACCGCGCCATACCCCCAGCCCTGCAACGCCAACGAGCAGTGCCACGACCGCAAGAACTTTCAAAAACCGCACGACGTTGCCTCGGGTATCAACCCTTGAATAATTGGTTGGCCTGCTTGAACGGCATCGATCGGCGCGTGAAGGTGAACGTGCCCTGCTGCTGGATTTCTTCGGCGGCGCGGAAGAACTCGCCATACGCGGCCAGGGCCAACGCCGATCCGACACTGATGCGCTTGACGCCCAACTCGCTCAACTGCGCGACGGTCAGGTCCAGCGCCCCGGACATCAGCACGTTCACCGGTTTCGGCGCTACGGCCCGCACCACGGCGAGCACTTGCTCGGCGCTGCTCAGCCCCGGGGCATACAACACGTCGGCCCCCGCGTCGGCGAAGGCCTTCAAGCGGCCAATGGTGTCCTCCAGGTCCGGATTGCCGTGCAGGAAGTTCTCCGCGCGGGCCGTCAGCAGAAAGGGATACGGCAAGCTGCGCACGGCGTCGGCGGCGGTCTTGACCCGCGCCACGGCATGGTCGAAGCAATAGATCGGGCTGTCTTCGCGTCCCGTGGCATCTTCGATCGAACCGCCCACCGCACCAGCCTGCGCTGCACGGAGCAGGTTACGCGCACAATCGTCGGGGGCATCGGCAAAACCGTTCTCCAGGTCCACGGCCACAGGTAGATCGGTGGCGGCCACAATCGCCCGCACGTTGGCCAGCGTGTCCTCCAGGCCCAGCGCACCATCGGGCCGGCCCAAGGAAAAGGCGTGGCCGGCACTGGTGGTCGCCAAGGCCTCGAAGCCGAGGCTGGCCAACATCTTGGCGGACCCGGCATCCCACGGGTTGGGAATGACAAAAGCCCCTTCACGTTCGTGCAAGGCCTTGAACGCCTGGGCTCGACGAGTTTGCGCATCCATGTAGTTCGCTCCTGAGCAGAGAGGGTTGGCCTCAGAGCAAACCCAGTTGCTCGGCGGCGGGCTCTCTATATAGCTCAGGCAGGGCCGGCAAGCCAGGCAAACGACTCATCAGGCGAGCGTGGAAGCGTTGCGCCAGTTTCGCCGCCAGCAGGTTATCGGCGGTGTGCAGGAAGATATAGGGGGTACGCCCCTCTTCGATCCATCCGGCGATTTTCTCCACCCACGGCGTCAGGAACGGCTCGTTGGCTTCCAGCACCGGATGGCCGATAAAGCGCACTTGCGGGCATTGGGTGAACGCCGCTGGCCGGGGCGGCACCCGGGGCTTTTTCGATTGCGCATGAAGCACGGCAGGATCAAGCGAGGTGCAACTGAACAAGGCCCGGGGATCGAGACAGATGCGTTCGACACCGCGATCGAGCAACAAGCGGTTGAGGCGCCGTTCGGCATCGCCCTTGGCAAAGAACTCATCATGACGGACCTCCACGGCCAAGGGGCGCTGCAAGGCGTCGATGAACCCTGCCAGTTCCGACAACCGATTCGGGGTGAAAGCCTTGGACAGTTGCAGCCAGTACGGCGAGACACGCTCACCCAAGGGGCTGAGCAATTGCAGGAAGGTTTCGGTGGCCGTCAGGCGCTCGCGCAAGTCGCCATTGTGGCTGATGTCACCGGGGAATTTGGCGGTGAAGCGAAAGTGCTCGGGCATGGTCTCGGCCCAACGCCGCACGACGGCCGTAGACGGGCTGGCGTAGAAGGTCGTATTGCCTTCCACAGCATTGAACACTTGGGAATAGAGATTCAGGAAGTCGGTGCTTTTGGCGTCCTGGGGATAAAGGTAATCGCGCCAGGCGTTTTCGCTCCAGGAGGGGCAGCCCAGGTAGTAAGGCAAGACCATCAGATGTAGAGATCGAGTCCCAGCACTTCCATATCCCAATCGACGAAACCGGCGGTACTCAGGTAGCTCGCCAGGGCCGTGGCGACACTGCGGCTCATCGCACGGTGGTAAAGCATGTCTTGCTGACGGGCGGGGAGATTGCTCAGGCGTTGCGCGGAAGCTTTGGCGGCACGGGCGGCCAATTGCTCTTCAGACGGAAACTCCAGTTCGCCATCGATATCATCATCGAAGGACTCTTGCTCAGCGACTTTGCCTGCACGAGGCTTGCGCTTGATGGGGTAGGACTGGGAGGAAAAGCCGTCTATACGCATAACAGAATGCTCGGTATCAATGATGGCAATTTAGCGGCACTTTCACAGCCGCGCAAATGCACAAGTGATAACTAGAGCACATAAAGCCTAAAAGGTTTAAAAACGGGGTAAAAAAGTGACGACTGGCAATATTGGGTGTGACTTTTGGCCGGGGAAATGAGTTTGTGGGAGCAAGGCTTGCCCGCAATGATGACGCGGTCTGCTGGAAACCGAGGCGCCTGTATCGCAAGCAAGCTTTGCGCCCACAAAGCCAGGGCTTATCGCTCGGATTTTGGCGTTGCGACCTTGTCCCGCAGATACACCGGTTGGGCATCATCGGCCACAATAGCTTCACCCCGGGCCCAGGCGAAACGGGCCAGCGCCAGCAGGTCTTCGGCGTGAGGCAGCAGAGTAGCGTCCTGGCCGGTCAGGTTGACGGCGATTCGCTCGCCGTAGCCCCACCCGGTACCGGCGCCGAACCAGTCACCGTCGGCCCCGCTCGGCAACGCTGCCGCTTCGGGTGGCAATACCGCTTCAGCGCCGACCAGGCGCATCTCGCCGTCAGTTTCGCGATAGCAGCCCCAGTACACCTCGTCCATGCGCGCATCGATGGCCGCTGCGACTTGGCGGGCGCCCTGTTCGCGCAAGGCGCGCTGGGCCAGCACCGCCAGGTTCGACACCGGCAGCACCGGCCGCTCCAGGGCAAACGCCAGTCCTTGCACCACGCCGATAGCGATGCGCACCCCCGTGAAAGCCCCCGGCCCACGGCCAAAGGCAATCGCGTCCACTGCCTGCAAGGTCGTCCCGGCATCGCTCAGCAGTTTCTGGATCATCGGCAACAGTTTCTGCGCATGCAGGCGCGGGATCACCTCGTAATGGCTCGTGACCTTGCCGTTGTGCAGCAAAGCAACGGAGCAAGCTTCAGTCGCGGTGTCCAGGGCCAGCAAGGTGCTCATCGATGTGTCCGTAAATCAGGTGGAAAAAAGTGCGCCAGTATAAACAACTACGGCCCGCAAGCGGGCCGTAGTTGATGCAACTGATCAGACTTTTCAGCTCAGGGCTTCGAGCACCTTGCCGGTGATCGCATCGACCGAGCCGACGCCCGGGATGTGGCTGTACTTCGGTTTGCCCTGGGCAGCCGACAGGTTCTGGTAGAACGCCACCAGCGGCTTGGTCTGGGAATGGTAGACCGACAGGCGATGACGCACGGTTTCTTCGGTGTCGTCCTTGCGCTGCACCAGCTCTTCACCGGTGACGTCGTCCTTGCCCGCAAGTTTCGGCGGGTTGTAAACGGTGTGGTAGACACGGCCGGACGCCTCGTGGACGCGACGACCGGCAATGCGCTGAACGATCTCTTCGTCATCGACCGCGATTTCGACCACGTGATCGAGCTCCACACCGGCTGTCACCAGGGCTTCGGCCTGGGGAATGGTGCGCGGGAAGCCGTCGAACAGGAAGCCGTTGGCGCAATCGGCTTGAGCGATGCGATCCTTGACCAGAGCGATGATCAGGTCATCCGACACCAGGCCGCCGGCATCCATGATGCTCTTGGCCTTGACGCCCAGCTCGGTGCCCGCCTTGACTGCGGCACGCAGCATGTCGCCGGTGGAAATTTGCGGGATACCGAATTTTTCGGTGATGAACTTTGCCTGAGTACCTTTACCGGCCCCGGGAGCTCCCAGCAGAATGACGCGCATCGATGTGCTCCTCAATTTTTTTATGTAAAACGCTCGGATTCGCCTCGTGGGGCCAATCTTCGAAAAACAGAATCGTGACCGCCCAAACGGCCAAAGGCTGATCAAGATACACAGCAGGCTCGACCCACACAAGCCGCCGAAAGTCGGAGGAACCCGCGCCCGATACGACCTTCGGAGGGGGTGGCGAGAGGCGCAACCGGGCAACGAACTGTGGCCAGGTCGACCTGTTCTCTCCCCCGGCGGACAGCGCCCGGGAACACCGGGCGAGCCGTTTCGGTGCGCTGCCTAACCTTAACCGGTGTTGCGCAAACCGGCGGCAATCCCCGCCACAGACACCAGCAACGCCTGTTCCACGGGGCTGCCCTGGGCCACATCCTGCTGCCGTGAGCGCGCCAACAGCTCGGCCTGCAACAGGTGCAGTGGGTCGAGGTAAGTGTTGCGCAAGCGAATGAATTCCAGTGTGGCAGGGCTATGTGCCAGTAGCTGCGACTGACCGGTCAACCCAAGGACCACCGAGCAGGCCTGCGACAATAGGTCGCGTAAATGCGCCCCCAAAGGCAGCAGCCCAGGCTCCACCAAACGCTCGTCGTAGGAGCGGGCAATATCGGCGTCGGCCTTGGCCAGCACCATCTCCAGCATGTCGATGCGGGTCCGGAAGAACGGCCATTGCTCGCGCATCTGCCCCAGCAACTCACCTTCGCCGCGCTCCAGGGCCTTGCTCAGTGCGGTTTCCCAGCCGAGCCAGGCCGGCAGCATCAGGCGGGTCTGGGTCCAGCCGAAGATCCATGGGATCGCCCGCAGGCTTTCGATGCCGCCGGCCCGTCGCTTGGCCGGACGGCTGCCCAGGGGCAGGCGCCCCAGTTCCTGCTCGGGGGTGGACTGGCGGAAGTACTCGACAAATTGCGGGCTCTCCCGCACCACGGCACGGTAGGCACTGACGCCATCGGCCGCCAGTTCGTCCATCAGGTCCCGCCACTGTGGCGTTGGGGGTGGCGGTGGCAGCAGCGTCGCTTCAAGCACGGCGGCGAGATAAAGATTGAGGTTCTGTTCGGCGATGTCCGGCAGGCCGAATTTGAAACGAATCATTTCGCCTTGCTCAGTGGTGCGGAAACGCCCGGCCACCGAACCCGGTGGCTGGGACAGGATCGCCGCATGCGCCGGACCGCCACCACGGCCCACGGTGCCGCCGCGACCGTGGAACAACAGCAATTCGACTTGCTGCTCGCGGCAGATGTCCACCAGCCGTTCCTGGGCCCGATACTGCGCCCAGGCCGCCGCCGTGGTCCCGGCGTCCTTGGCCGAATCGGAATAGCCGATCATCACTTCCTGGGGACCTTGCAGCCGCGAGCGATAACCGGGCAACAGCAACAGCTGCTCGATCACCGGCCCGGCGTTGTCCAGGTCGGCCAGGGTTTCGAACAGCGGCACCACCCGCATTGGCCGCAACACGCCGGCGTCCTTCAGCAACAGCTGCACCGCGAGGACATCGGAAGCCGCACCGGCCATGGAGATCACGTAGGACCCCAGGGACGCCGCCGGTGCCGCGGCCACTTCCCGGCACGTCGCCAAAACTTCCGCCGTATCGGCCGACGGCTTGAAATGGGCCGGCAGCAGCGGACGCCGGTTACTCAGTTCCGCCAGCAAGAAGCTGATGCGCTGCTCCTCGTTCCAATCCTCATAGCGTCCCAGGCCCAGGTAGTCAGTTATTTCCGTCATGGCGGCGGTATGGCGCGTCGAGTCCTGGCGTACATCGAGGCGCACCAGGAACAAGCCGAAGGTCACCGCCCGGCGCAGGCAATCGAGCAGCGGCCCGTCGGCAATCACGCCCATGCCGCATTCGTGCAACGAGTGGTAGCACAGCTCCAGGGGGTCCAGCAGCTCGCGGTTGTGCTGTAACACGTCGGTGCTTGGCGGCGTGGCGGCGCTCAGGGAAGCGTGGGCCCAGTTGCGGGTGGCGCGCAGGCGTTCACGCAGTTGCTTGAGCACGGCGCGATAAGGTTCGGCGCTGTCGCCCGCCTGGGCACGCAAGGCTTCGCTGGCGCGTTGCATCGACAGTTCGGCCGCCAGTTGATCAACGTCACGCAGGTACAGATCCGCTGCCATCCACCGCGCCAGCAACAGCACCTCGCGGGTCACGGTGGCGGTGACATTGGGGTTGCCGTCACGGTCGCCGCCCATCCAGGAGGCAAAACGGATCGGCGCGGCCTCCAGCGGCAGGCGCAAGCCGGTGGCGGCATGCAGGGCCTGGTCGGCCTTGCGCAGGTAATTGGGAATGGCCTGCCACAACGAGTGCTCGATTACCGCGAACCCCCACTTGGCCTCGTCTACCGGGGTCGGCCGGGTGCGGCGGATTTCTTCGGTGTGCCAGGCTTCGGCGATCAAGCGCTGCAAGCGTTCGTGAATCTGTGCGCGCTCGGCGCTGGTCAGGTCGCGGTGATCCTGGGCGGCCAATTGCGCGGCGATGGCGTCGTATTTCTGGATCAGCGTACGGCGAGCCACTTCCGTGGGGTGGGCCGTGAGAACCAGTTCGATCTCCAGCCTTCCCAATTGCCGGGCCAGGGCTTCGGCGCCATGGCCCTCAGCCCGCAACCGGGCGAGCAGCTCGGGCAACACCCGCGCCTCGAAGGGCTCCGGCTGCGACGCTTCACGGCGGTGGATAAGTTGGTATTGCTCGGCGATGTTGGCCAGGTTAAGAAACTGGTTGAACGCCCGCGCCACCGGAAGCAGTTCGTCCTCGCTCAACTGATTGAGACTGGCGCTGAGTTCGGCGTCCACGGAACCGCGTCGGTCAGCCTTGGCGCCCTTGCGGATCTGCTCGATCTTGTCGAGAAACGTGTCCCCGTATTGTTCGCGGATGGTGTTGCCCAATAGCTCACCGAGCAGGTGAACGTCTTCGCGCAAGCGTGCATCGATATCGGTCATCAGCATTTCTCCAGCAAAAAAGTCCGGGCAGCTCTTGGACTAGAGAGTGCCGATGCCCACCGTTTCTGACAAGCGATGAAGGGACATTAAACCTTGGACGACAAAGCTAGTCTCATGATTAAGCCACACAACGGCTTGTCACTCTCCGCGCCCGCCACGAGCAGGCTTATCGAGGTCATCATGAAAATTCGTGAGCTTGCCCAGCATTGGGAAGAAAACGCCAAGGGCCGTCTGACCCAGACTGGCTACATGATTCATCTGGACGTGGAAGCCGCCGCCCGGCTGGCAGCAATCTGCGACATGTACCCCAAGCGCCAGCCCGAGGAACTGCTCGGCGAGCTGATCGGGGCCGCACTGGAAGAGCTGGAAGCCAGCTTCCCCTACATCAAAGGCTCGCAAGTCGTGGCCACCGATGAAGAAGGCGACCCATTGTACGAAGACGTGGGTCCGACCCCGCGATTCCTCGCACTGTCCCGTCGGCACCTGCACGAACTTTCCTCGCAGAACGACAAATCCAAACACTGACGCCTGTAGGAGCTGACGAGCGAAGCGAGGCTGCGATCTTTCCCCTGACGCTTGAGTCTCAAGCGAAAGCAAAAGATCGCAGCCTTCGGCAGCTCCTACGCGCGCGCCCGCCAAAAAACGCACGTATCCCTACACCGGGAGTACTGCTGCGCGCCTTGAAAGTTCAGCTTCTCTACCACTGACCAATCAGTCAGTAATTCTTTTGGCGAATGGCCATCTTCGCTGAACTTTTGAAAAACGCCTCGGGTCACACCGAGTAACCATACTGGAACGGTTGTTTAAATAAACGCGCCTTGGCGCCAGCGTCAAACCGGACGTCACGGCTTCGGTCCCAGCATGGATTTGTAGTTTTTTCAGGAGTTTTCCAATGGAGTTGAAGCCTATGAATACCTGCACTGCCAAACCCTCATCCACTGGCCTGCGTGGCTTGAAGTTGGCTGCCCTGGCGATCGGTAGCAGCTTCATTCTCGCCGGTTGCGCCGGTAATCCACCCTCGGAGCAGTACGCGGTGACCCAATCGGCGGTCAACAGCGCCGTCAGCGCCGGCGGTACCGAATTCGCTGCTGTGGAAATGAAATCGGCCCAGGACAAACTCAAGCAGGCCGAAATCGCCATGCATGACAAGAACTACGGCGAAGCCAAGCGTCTGGCCGAACAGGCCGAGTGGGATGCCCGCGTCGCCGAGCGCAAGGCTCAGGCCGCCAAGGCCGAACAAGCACTCAAGGATTCTCAGAAAGGGGTTCAGGAACTGCGTCAGGAAGGCATGAACAAGGTTCAGTAAACCGTTCACGCCACGACGTACTTCTCATTGATAAAAGGACGACAGACTATGATGCACAAACACTTGATGATGCCCGCCCTGCTCGCTGCCTGCGTAGCCCTGGCCGCTTGCTCCCACGACCCGAACGCGAACCTGGAACAGGCACGGACCAACTACAACGGCCTACAGGCTGACCCGGCGGCGACCAAAGTGGCAGCATTGGAAACCAAGGACGCCGCCGACTTCCTGGCCAAGGCTGACAAGGCCTATCTGGACAAGGAAGACGAAGCTAAGGTCGACCAGTTGGCCTACCTGACCAACCAACGCGTTGAAGTAGCCAAGCAGACCATCGCCCTGCGCAAGGCCGAAGCCGAGCTGAAAAATGCCGGTGACGAACGTGCGCGTGCCTTGCTCGATGCGCGCAATGCGCAGATCAAGCAGTTGCAGGAAAGCCTCAACGCCAAGCAGACCGAACGCGGTACGCTGGTGACCTTCGGCGACGTGCTGTTCGCCACCAACAAGTCCGAACTGCGCGCCAGCGGCATGACGAATGTGAGCAAACTGGCGCAGTTCCTCCAGGAAAACCCGGACCGCAAGGTGATCATCGAGGGCTATACCGACAGCACCGGTTCGGATTCCTACAACCAATCGCTCTCCGAGCGCCGCGCCAGCTCGGTGCGCACTGCCTTGGTGAAAATGGGCGTGGACCCGGCTCGCATCGTGACCCAGGGCTACGGTAAGGAATTCCCGGTGGCCGACAACAGCAGCGTCTCGGGCCGTGCGATGAACCGTCGTGTGGAAGTGACCATCTCCAACGACAACCAGCCAGTGGCCCCGCGTTCGACCATGAGCGCCAACTGATCGGCTGAGTGCAACGCAAAAGCCCCGCCTGACTTCAATCAGGCGGGGCTTTTTCATGGCGCACACATTGTGTCGAGCCGGCCATATCCCCTGTGGGAGCGAGCCTGCTCGCGATAGCGGTGGTTCAGTCACCACCTATGTCAGCTGATCTGCCGCCATCGCGAGCAGGCTCGCTCCCACAGGGGGTTACTTATGGCTGCAATTTTTGCGGCGTTTCCTGGCCCATGCAGCGCACCGCGCGTTTCTTCTCGTTGATCAGCACGCCGGTCAGGCCTTTCTGCTCGGTGTCGAACAGCACCAGCACGCCGTCGATGCATTGGGCGACCTGAGGGGCCGGGTCCAGGGACACCTTGTAGTCCTCCCCCGGCACGGTCTTGAGCATGGTGAATTGGTTGAGCAGCAACGCGTCCTCGGGCTTGGCGAAGTGCAGGTAACCGTAGTACCACAGCGTCGCAACAGTGCCGAGGATGCTGCAGATACCGGTAATGATCAGGGGGATGGCGTTACGTTCTTCGCTCATTGCGGACTCTCTGGTAATTCAACGGGTGATTTCGGGTAATTCGGGACCTCGCCCAGGCGGCGCAGGCCGTCGAAGTGCTGGGGGTCGTCAAGGTAGCGCAGCATCACGGTGCGCCAGACCGGGTCGGCGAACGTCTGCACATGGCCGCCGCGTGTCAACTGCAAGACCCGTGGCGGCGGCGCAGCTTGATACAGGCGGATGCCGTTGGAAAGGGGCACGATGGGGTCGTCCAGGCTGTGGTAGATCAATTTCGGCACACCATTCAAGTGCGCCACGGAACTGATCGCGCTGTCACCGTCCGGCACCAGCCAGGACAATGGCACCTGGAACGGCCAAGTCAGCCAGGACGTACTCAAGGCAAAACGGCCGACCTCGCGGTAACTGGCGGGCACGCCATCGAGCACCAGGGCCTTGAGCTGCCGTTGGCGCTGCGGGTGCTCGACCAGGTAATGCACCGCCAGCGCGCCGCCCAGGCTCTGGCCGAGCAGCACCTGCGGCTTGCCCTGCACCTCGGGCGCCTGGTCGAGCCATTGGAACGCGGCGTCGACGTCCTGGTAAATTGCCGGCAGGCTCGGCTCGCCTTCGGACAGGCCATAACCCCGGTAGTCGAGCATCAACACCTGGTAGCCCTGCTCCGGCAACCACCAGCTACCGCCCAGGTGCCAGGCCAGGTTGCCGCCGTTGCCGTGCAAATGCAGGACCGTGCCCTTGACCTCCACACCCGGTTTGACGGGCAGCCACCAGCCATGGAGCTTGAGACCATCGGCGGTGGTCAGGGTGACGTTGCGGTACTCGAGCCTGGCCCGCTCCGGGGTGAACGCCAGGCCGTGCTCGGGGTAGAACAGCAGGGAACTGCAACCGCTCAGGGCCAGCAACAGGCAAATGATGCCGAGGGTTCGCATCCGGTGAAGCCTCGCAAAAAATCAGAAGTTATACACAGCCCGCTCCCACCGTTGGACGGTGTTGTGCTCAAAGGATATTGGAATAATCCGCTTCGATCCGGTCCAGGCTCAGGTGGTTCAAGAAGTTGGAGAAACACATCCAGGCCGACAGGGCGTTCATGTCGCGGAACTGCTCGGGCAGGTACTTGGGCGCTACGACTAGGCCTTCGTCCACCAATTGTCGCAACGTGCGCATGTCCTCGAGGGTGGTCTTGCCGCAGAACATCAACGGCACCTGTTCCAGCTTGCCCTTGCGCACGGCCAACTGAATGTAGTTGTAAACCATGATAAAGCCCTTGAGGTAGGACAAGTCTTTGGTGAATGGCAGACCCGTCGGCACCGACCCACGGAAAACCCGACTGGCGTTGCCGTAGCTTTCGGCCATTTCAAAACCCTGCTCGCGGAAAAATTCGAAGACCTGCAGGAAATCGGCCCCCTCCTCCACCATGTGAATGGCCCGGGTACGGTTGGTCAGTTTGCGCAGGCGACTCGGGTAGGAGGCGAAGGTGATGATTTCCATCAGGATCGCCAGGCCTTCCTGGGTCACCGTGGACGAGGGCGGGCCCTTGGACAGGAAGGTGCAGATCGGTTGGTTGAGGCCGTTGAGCGTAGTGCCGACGTGCACCAGCCCCTCGTGGACTTCCAGCGCCCGCACGTCGCGCTCGTTGAACATCGCATCGGCGCGGATCTTGATGTAGTCCGCGCCCGCCGCCGCGTCGGCCACGATGCCATCGGACTCGAACACCCGGATGGTTTCCTCGGCTTCGCCAAACACCCGATTGAGGCGGTGTTGCAGCAGCTTGACCGCGTCCTTGGCGACCAGCGTCTTCGGCTCGTCCTTGAGGTCGCCACGGCCATCGATGTTGTTCAGGTAATCGGAGAGCATCAGGCCCAGGTCGGCCAGGGTCGGGTCGCCGGCGTGGAAAGCATCGGAGGCGGCGCCATAGAGCTCCTGGGAGATCAGCCCGAAATCCTCGGTGCCACGCGCCTCGAGCATGCGCACCACCATGCGGTATTCCTTGCACATACGGCGCATGATCTGGCCAACCGGGTTGAACTGCCCAAGCTGACGGGTGATGTCGCGCTCGATGTTCTGGAACTCCAGCTTCACCTTGCTCGAATCGAAAGACAGTGGCCGGTTGAGGTAATAGTCGCGATCCACCGCAGGCATTTCCTTGCCCTTGGCCTTGAGAAACCCCTTGCGGATGCTCTCGTCCCACTTCACCGCGTCGAGGATGCGAATCGGCGTTTGCGCCAGCACAATGCGATCGGACAAGGTGCGTATCGTCTGCTGGTAATCGTCCACCCGGAACTCCTGTGAAAAAACGTCCGCTTATTGCTGTTATTGGGATTTGACCAGCCGCTGGTAGCGCACGGCCTCCGAGAACACATCGGAATTGGCCGGATCGTCGAGGTAACCGAAAACCTTGTTCATGTCGCTGTCCACCAGCACACCGTCGCCTTGCTCGCTCGGATTCGGTTGGCCGCTGAGGATTTTTTGGCTGATGGCCTGGTTGATCTGCTCCAGGTCCAGGTTGTAGACCACCAGCTCGTGCTTGTCGGTCAACTCGAAACCGGCGATCAAATAATGACCGCCAAACCGGACCGGTACCTTGGCCGACACGTACCAGCGGCTGCCATGACGGGAAACAGTCAGAGGAATGGCTTCGCGCTCATGGGGCTTGGCCCTGAAGTAGCTGATGGCCTGGTAGCGGTGCTTGCCGACCTTCCTCAGCTCCAGGTTCAACGGTTCGCCCCAGGCATTGGCGCTGGTCCAGTGACCGAGCAAGCCCTCAGGCGCGGCTTCGCTGTCAGGCAATGGCGCCTTGAACGACACCAGGCAGCCACTGAGCAGTAGCAACGACACGGTCAGTACAACGGCACGCCAAGCTTTCATTTGAACTCCCTATGGCACAGTGCCTCGTCCTTACATAGGGGAGCAGGTGTGTGTGGGAGCAACGCTTGCTCCCACATAGCCTACTCCCACAAGGGGGTTACACCGACGCCAGTACCAGGTGCATGTAGCGGGTCAGGATACCGAGCATATCTTCATCGGCTTCCAGCTCGGCGCTATTGAGCAAACCCTGATATTCCATCCGTCCGATAATCGCCGTCAACACTTTGGCATCCTGTTGCGGCTCACGAGAGCCCAATACCTGGAAAAACTGACACGTGCCGTGCAGCAAAATCTGCTGATGGGAACGCACCAACACCGCCAGACGCGGGTTGAGCAGCGCTTCCTGGCGAAAGGCCTGTTCGGCCATCAGGTAGTCGCGACGACTGTCCAATTGGTGTTGTACGTAGTCGGCGGTCATCCGGGCAATGTCGTCCGCCAGTTGCGAGCGTGATTGGGCGCTGCCGTCACCGTAGGCGACCATCTCGCGCAGCAGGCCTTCGTTGTTGGCCCACAGCTTGGCCATGAACGCCGCGCTGCGTTCCACATACTGGGCGAAGGCATCGGTGAGCAAGTCATCGATGTCCTTGAAATAATACGTGGTGGCCGACAGTGGCACGCCGGCTTCGGCGGCCACAGCGCGATGGCGTACGGCTCGCACGCCATCGCGCACCACAATGCGCATCGCCGCGTCGAGAATCTCCTGGCGACGCTGCTCACTGCCCTGTCGGCTGGCCTTGCGGCCCTGGTACTGAACACTTTCAGCGACAGCCGTGGCGACGCCCGCTGCACCTTCTGAAGCCATTGCACGATTCACGACAGGTCTTCCTCTTTTTTTCAAAAGTAACCAATTGATACGTTTGTACCAGACAGGCAATAAAAAGCCGCCCTTCCAGGCGGCTTTTTATTTGAAACATTTACGCTTGAGGCCGCATGTGCGGGAAGAGAATCACATCCCGGATCGACGGCGAGTTGGTCAACAACATCACCAGGCGATCAATGCCGATGCCTTCGCCAGCGGTCGGCGGCATGCCGTACTCCAGGGCACGCACGAAGTCGGCATCGTAATGCATGGCTTCGTCGTCGCCGGCGTCCTTGTCAGCCACCTGGGCCATGAAACGCTCGGCCTGGTCTTCTGCATCGTTGAGCTCGGAATAGGCGTTGGCGATTTCGCGGCCACCGATGAACAGCTCGAAACGGTCGGTCACGCTTGGGTTCTCGTCGTTACGACGGGCCAGCGGCGACACTTCGAACGGGTACTGGGTGATGAAGTGCGGCTGTTCCAGCTTGTGCTCGACCAGTTCTTCGAAAATCATCACTTGCAGCTTGCCCAGTCCTTCGAAGCCGAGCACCTTGGCCCCGGCTTTCTTGGCAATGGCGCGAGCCGTCTCGATGTCCTGCAGATCAGCGGCGGTGATCTCTGGGTTGTACTTGAGGATCGAGTCGAACACCGACAGGCGCACGAACGGCTCGCCGAAGTGGAACACCTTGTCGCCGTACGGCACGTCGGTAGTCCCGAGAACAAGCTGAGCCAGCTCGCGGAACAGTTCCTCGGTCAGGTCCATGTTGTCTTCGTAGTCGGCGTAGGCCTGGTAGAACTCGAGCATGGTGAACTCGGGGTTGTGCCGGGTCGAAACGCCTTCGTTACGGAAGTTGCGGTTGATCTCGAACACTTTCTCGAAGCCGCCCACCACCAGGCGCTTGAGGTACAGCTCCGGCGCAATGCGCAGGAACATTTCCATGTCCAGGGCATTGTGGTGGGTTTCGAACGGCTTGGCCGCCGCACCGCCGGGGATGGTCTGCAGCATCGGTGTCTCGACTTCCAGGAAGTCACGCTTCATCAGGAAGCTGCGAATGTGGGCGATGACTTGCGAGCGCACGCGGAACGTCTGGCGCACGTCTTCGTTGACGATCAAGTCGACGTAGCGCTGGCGATAGCGCTGCTCGGTGTCGGTCAGGCCGTGGTGCTTGTCCGGCAGTGGGCGCAGGGACTTGGTCAGCAGGCGCACGCTGGTCATCTCGACGTACAGGTCGCCCTTGCCGGAACGGGCCAGGGTGCCTTCGGTGGCAATGATGTCACCCAGGTCCCAGGTCTTGACGGCTGCCAGGGTTTCTTCCGGCAGGGTCTTGCGGTTGACGTAGACCTGAAGGCGCCCGGTCATGTCCTGGATCACCATGAACGAACCACGATTGAGCACGATACGACCGGCCACCTTGACTGGAATCGCCGCCTCGGCCAGCTCTTCCTTGGTCTTGTCCGCATACTGCTTCTGCAAGACGTCGCAATAAGCGTCGCGGCGGAAGTCGTTGGGGAAGGCCTGGCCCTTGGCGCGCTCGGCAGCAAGCTTTTCCTTGCGCAGGGCGATCAGGGAGTTTTCTTCCTGTTGCAGGGCTTGCGGGTCGAGTTCTAGGTCGCTCATGTCTTTAAGGATTCCATCACAGGTTCGTTGCCTCCGGCCCCGGGCCGGAGTTTGCGGGCGAGTCGCGCTCCTTGGTGCAAGCGTGGCCTGCCCGCCGCATGGGTGTCGCGTTACAGCCCTTGTTTGAGGCTGGCGATCAGGTATTCATCGATATCGCCATCGAGCACCTTGTCGCAATCGCTGCGTTCGATGCTGGTCCGCAGATCCTTGATCCGCGAGGCATCGAGCACGTACGAACGGATCTGGTGGCCCCAGCCGATGTCCGACTTGGTGTCTTCCAGTGCCTGGGACGCCGCGTTGCGTTTCTGCACTTCCTGCTCGTACAGGCGAGCCCGGAGCATCTTCATCGCGGTGTCTTTGTTGGCGTGCTGGGAGCGCTCGTTCTGGCAACTGACCACGGTGTTGGTCGGTACGTGGGTAATCCGTACGGCCGAGTCGGTGGTGTTTACGTGCTGACCGCCGGCCCCGGAGGAACGGTAGGTGTCGATGCGCAAGTCCGCCGGGTTGATCTCGATCTCGATGTTGTCATCGATTTCCGGCGAAACGAACACGGCCGAGAACGAGGTGTGGCGGCGGTTGCCGGAGTCGAACGGGCTCTTGCGCACCAAGCGGTGCACGCCGATCTCGGTCCGCAGCCAGCCAAAGGCGTATTCGCCCTTGATGTGCACGGTGGCGCCCTTGATCCCGGCGACTTCACCAGCCGACAGTTCCATGATGGTGGCGTCGAAACCGCGTTTGTCAGCCCAGCGCAGGTACATGCGTAGCAGGATGTTGGCCCAGTCCTGGGCTTCGGTGCCGCCGGAACCGGCCTGGATGTCCAGGTAGGCGTTGTTCATGTCCATCTCGCCGCTGAACATGCGACGGAATTCCAGCTTGGCGAGGTTCTCATCAAGGCGTGTCAGCTCGGCGACGACATCGCCGACCGCGCCTTCATCGTTCTCTTCGACGGCCATGTCCAGCAGGTCGCGGCAGTCGGCCAGGCCGCTGGACAGCTCGTCCAGGGTCTCGACAATCTGCGCCAGCGCAGAACGCTCGCGGCCCAGCTCCTGGGCGTACGAAGGGTTGTTCCAGACATTCGGATCTTCAAGCTCGCGATTGACTTCGGTCAGACGCTCATGCTTTTGATCGTAGTCAAAGATACCCCCGAATAGTTTCGGAGCGCTCGGACAGGTCCTTGATGGTGTTAAGGATCGGGTTGATTTCCATGGCGGGCAGCACTCGTTGGCGAACTTTTGAAAGCCGGCGAGTATAACGTAATCAAGCGCCAGCGGCAGCCCGCCTGGCGGCTTTAGGGGCAATGAGATTCAGCGTTCGCGCTCCGTGGTAAGGGAGCAAGCTCGTGCTGACCCTGTAGGTGCTGGCGAAGGCTCGGGCCGCGTTCGGACGATCTTTTGATCTTGACTTTGATCTTGATCTTGATCTTTCGTTTGGGACTCAATTGGCTGGGGAAAGATCGCAGCCTCGTTGCACTCGACAGCTCCTACACAGCTACACAGCCATAGCGCCTACAGGTGCAATCCGGTGGGAGCAAACGCCCTGCCTCTCAAGGGCTTATTCGACGCCCACCCGATTGCGCCCATTGTGCTTGGCCGTATACAACCCCTTGTCCGCCGCCGAGATCAGTTGCCGGCAATCGCTACCCTGCTGGGGGATGAAGGTCGAGACGCCAATGCTGACGGTCAGGTTTTCGCCACCGTCGGGCGTGGTGTGGGGGATTTTCAGGGCGACGACGCCCTGGCGCAGTTTCTCGGCCATCAGCCGGGCACCGCCCGGCGAGGTGCCGGGCAGGACCAGGGCGAACTCCTCGCCGCCGTAGCGGGCCGGCAAGTCGGATGGACGGCTACACGCCTCGCGGATCGCCGTGGCGACCTTACGCAGCGCTTCGTCACCGTCCAAGTGGCCGAAGTTGTCGTTATAGGCCTTGAAGTAGTCCACATCGATCATCAGCAGCGACAGTTGGCTCTGGTCGCGCATTGCCCTGCGCCATTCCAGCTCCAGGTATTCGTCGAAGTGCCGACGATTGGACAACCCGGTCAGGCCGTCGGAGTTCATCAAGCGTTGCAGCACCAGGTTGGTGTCGAGCAGTTGCTGCTGGCTGACCCGCAGTGCCCGATAGGCCGCGTCGCGCTGCAACAGCATCATGTAGGAACGCGAGTGATAGCGGATGCGCGCCACCAGTTCGATGTTGTCCGGCAACTTGACCAGGTAGTCGTTGGCCCCGGCGGCGAACGCCGCGCTCTTGATCAGCGGGTCCTCCTTGGTAGACAGGACAATGATCGGGATATCGCGGGTGTCGGGATGGTTACGGTACTCGCGCACCAGGCTCAGGCCATCCAGGCCGGGCATCACCAGGTCCTGGAGAATCACCGTCGGTTTGATGCGAACGGCCTGGGCGATGGCCTGGTGAGGGTCGGAGCAGAAGTGGAAGTCGATGTTTTCTTCATTTGACAGCCCGCGCCGCACCGCCTCGCCGATCATCGCCTGGTCGTCGATGAGCAAGACCATGGCGGCGTTTTCATCGCGTTTGAATTCGTCGAGCTGCAGATCATTCATGGTGGCTTACCTGAATACGGCCTGGGGCAACGCTGACGGGGTTCTTCATGGGGTAAAAATCTCCAACAACCGAGGCGCGATAGCGTCCAGGGCGAGAATATGGACGGCGGCGTCGATGGCGGCAGCCGCTTTGGGCATCCCGTACACCGCACTGCTGCGCTGGTCCTGGGCGATGGTCACATAGCCCTGCTGGCGCATGAGTTTAAGCCCTTGTGCACCGTCGCGACCCATGCCGGTGAGCAATACGCCCACCGCGTCACCGCTCCAGTACCGGGCGACACTGTCGAAAAACACGTCGATGGACGGCCGGTAGATCTCGTTCACCGGCTCGGCGGTATAGGCCAGGGTGCCGTCCTTCAACAAGCGCAAATGATGGTTGGTCCCCGCCAGTAACACCGTGCCGCTCTGCGGCGTCTCGCCGTGCCGGGCCAGGCGCACCGTGTGGCCCGACACACTGCCCAGCCACTCGGCCATGCCTGCGGCGAACACCTCGTCCACATGCTGGACCAGCACGATGGCCGGGGCAAAGTCACGCGGCAGCGCCTTGAGCAGCACCTCCAGCGCCGCCGGCCCGCCCGCCGACGACCCGATGGCGACCAGGCTCTTGCGCGACACCGCCGCACGCTGCGCCGCCGGCGCGGGTCGCTCACGCTTGTTGCGCTCACCGATCAGCCAGCCGATGTTGGTGATCTTGCGCAGTAGCGGCGCCGCCGCGTCCGCCGGGTTGCCGACGCCCAGGGCCGGGGTATCGACCACATCCAGCGCACCGTGACCCATGGCCTCGAACACCCGGTGGACGTTCTGCTGGCTGTCACCGGTGACGATAACGATAGCGCATGGGCTGGCGGCCATGATCCGCCGGGTGGCCTCCACGCCATCCATGATCGGCATGAGCAGGTCCATGAGGATCAGGTCCGGGGTGTATTCGGCACAACGCTGCACCGCCTCGCCCCCGTTGGTGGCCACCCAGACCAGTTGATGCGCCGGCTCGAACGCCAGGGCACGGCGCAAGGCCTCGACCGCCAGGGGCATGTCATTGACGATGGCGATCTTCAAGCGCGAGCCCCTCCGATCAATTCAACCACGGCGTCGAGCAAGGCGTCGTCGTGGAAGCTCGCCTTGGCCAGATAATAGTCGGCGCCGGCATCCAGGCCACGACGGCGATCCTCTTCGCGGTCCTTGTAGGACACCACCATCACCGGCAGCGATTGCAAGCGGTTGTCATGCCGCAACAGCGACACCAGCTCGATGCCGTCCATGCGCGGCATGTCGATGTCAGTGATCAGCAGGTCGAAATCCTCCGAGCGCAAGGCGTTCCAGCCGTCCATGCCATCCACCGCCACCGCCACGTCGTAGCCGCGATTGAGCAACAACTTGCGTTGCAGCTCGCGCACGGTCAGGGAATCATCCACCACCAGGATCCGCTTGCGCGGGGCCTGGGCCTGGTTCTGCCGGGCGATGCGTTCCAGGCGCCCGGTATCGAGCAGCTTGTCCACCGAACGCAGCAGGTCTTCGACATCGACAATCAACACCACCGAGCCATCGTCGAGCAAGGCCCCAGCGGAAATGTCCTGGACCTTGCCCAAGCGTTCGTCCAGGGGCAGAACCACCAGGGTCCGCTCGCCGATGAACCGCTCCACCGCCACGCCATAGATCCTCTCGCGCTCGCGTATCACCACGACCTTGAGGGTCTGGCTACTGCCTTGCGGCGCCGGCCGATTGAGCAATTGGCTGGCGGCGACCAGCCCGATATGCCGGCCTTCGTGCCAGAAATGCTGGCGGCCTTCAACCTGGACGATGTCCTCCGGCGCCAGGTCGCACATGCGTTCGATGTGGGCCAGGGGAAAGGCATACGCTTCATCGCCGACTTCCACCACCAGGCTGCGCACCACCGACAGCGTCAGCGGCACCTCGAGATGGAAACGACTGCCCTCGCCCGCCGTCTGCTCCAGCACCACCGCACCGCGCAACTGCCGGACCATGTGCTGGACGGCGTCCAGGCCGACGCCGCGCCCGGACACTTCGGTGACTGTGTCGCGCAGGCTGAAACCGGGCAGGAACAGGAAGGTCAGCAGTTCCTCTTCACTCAGGCTGGCGGCGGTTTGCTCAGGGGAAAGCCCGCGCTCGACGATGCTGCGGCGCACCCGCTCCAGGTCCACCCCGGCGCCGTCATCCGCCAGTTCCAACACCAACAAGCCAGCCTGATGGGAAGCCCGCAGGCGGATCAGGCCTTCGGCCGGCTTGCCGGCCAGTATTCGTTGCTCCGGGGATTCGATGCCATGGTCTACGGCGTTACGCAACAGGTGGGTCAGCGGCGCTTCTAGTTTTTCCAGCACATCACGGTCGACCTGGGTCTTCTCGCCTTCAATCTCCAGGCGCACCTGCTTGCCCAGGCTGCGGCCCAAGTCCCGGACCATGCGTGCCTGGCCCGAAAGCACATCGGCGAACGGTCGCATACGACAGGCCAGCGCCGTGTCGTACAGCACCTGCGCCCGCTGACTGGCCTGCCAGGCGAACTCATCCAGCTCGGCGGTTTTCTGCGCCAGCAATTGCTGGGTTTCGGCAAGCAAACGGCGAGCATCGCCAAGGGCTTCCTGGGCTTGCAGGCTCAGGGCGTGGTCCTTGAGGTGTAGGTTCAGCTCTTCAAGGGCGCGCAGGCCTGTGCTTTGCTGGCGCTTGAGCCGTTGCAACGTCGCCAGCCAGGGCTTGAGGCGCTGGGTCTCTACCAGGGACTTGCTCGACAAATCGAGCAAGCTGTTGAGGCGTTCGGCAGTGACCCGCAAAACCCGTTCGCCGCCTTCGGTGACCCGTTTGCGCTTGGCGGGCGGCTCCGTTGCTGTGGGCAGTTCCACTTCCGGTAGCTCGACGTGTAGCGGCTCGGCCGGTGTTTCGACGCTCGGTAACGCCACTGCCGGCGCCTGTGGCGCGTTGGGATCAAGCAGGCGCCCCATCAACGCTACATAGGCGTCGATGTCCGGGGCGCCGACACTATTGCCCGGGGTGGCGATGCGCGTCAGCAGGTCCGTGCCTTGCAGCAAGGCATCAATGTGTTCAGCGCCCAGGACCAGACGCCGCTCCTGGGCACTGACCAGGCAATCTTCCATCACATGGGCCACGCTAACCCCGGCGTCCACCCCGACAATGCGCGCCGCGCCCTTGAGGGAATGCGCCGCGCGCATGCACGACTCCAGGTAATCGGCCTGGGTCGGATCGCGCTCCAGGGCCAGCAGGCCGGCGCTCAGCACCTGGACCTGGGCTTCGGCTTCCAGGCTGAACAGTTCCAGCAACGAGGCGTCGCGCATCTGATCAGGGGTCATGACAGGCTCCGAGCCACGGCGCACAGCAGTTGTTCTTCATCCAGCCAGCGCAGACTGCGGCCCTTATAGGGCAGCACGCCACGGGTGTACTTGCCCGTCGATTGCGAAGCGCTCGCCAGGATGCGTTCATCGATGGCGTGGATGCCGTCCACCTCATCCACCGGCACCACCACCGGCCCGCCCTTGGCCGCGACAATCAACATGCGCGGCATGACCCGTGCGCCGGAAACCACCGCCGCGCCGGGCTCCAGGTCCAACAGCTCCACCAGCGACAGGCAGGCCACCAGCGCCCCGCGTACATTCGCCACGCCCAACAAGGCCCGCGAGCGCTGGTGGGGCAAGGAATGGATCGGCTGCAACGGCGCCACTTCCACCAGGCTGCGCGTCGTCAGGCCCAGCCATTCCTCGCCGAGGCGGAACATCAGCAGCGAGCGCGTGACCACATCGGTGTCCACGGGGGCAAGGGACAGATCCCGCTGATCCTGCGGCAAGGCATAACGATCGAGCAGCCGGGTAGCGGCCGCTGAATACACCGAACAGTTGCGGCAGTGGATATGCTCGACCAACAACGGACAGGATTTGTCGCCATGCACCCCGATGCGATTCCAGCAGTCGTCGATAGCTTGGGCATCGTCATGGGTGACGGTGTAAGAAGCCGAACCGCTCATTGTTTATGCTCACTGTCTGCCGTGCGTCCGCTGCGAGCGGCGCGTTCCTGCAATCGACGGGCTCCGGCCGCGTCTCCCTGGGAAGCCAGCAGCGCCGCCAGATGCACCAGTGCCTCGGCGTGTTGCGGTTCAAGATAAAGCGCCTTGCGATAAAAACCCTGGGCTTCAAGGGCGCTGCCGGCCATGTCGCTGAGCAGGCCCAACCAATAGAAAACCTGGGCGTTTGGTGCGTGGCTGCGCACGTAGGCTTCGCAAGCCTCGCGGGCCTCGGCGCTTTTGCCGCCGTTGGCCAGGGCGGCGATATTGGCCAGCAAGGTCGCGGTGTCGCTGCTTTTGGGTTCGGCAATCGGCGTCACGCTCGCCGTAAACGGCCGCGGTCGAATCACCGGCGGGACGACGCGGGGCGGTGGCTGACGAACCGGCAACGGGGTCGGCATCAAGGCCGGCAACGATTGTGGCTCAGGGGCCCCTTGGCGGCTGAAGGCGAACGATTGGGCGATCCCGATCGAGCGCATGCCCAGGCGTCCCAGCAAGCTGCCCTCGGCGGGGCCGATAAACAGCACACCGTCCTGATGGGTCAGGCGCTTGAGTACCTCGAACACCTGCTGCTGGGTCGGCTGGTCGAAATAGATCAGCAAGTTGCGACAGAACACAAAGTCATAAGGAGCCTCGTTCACCAGCAAAGCCGGATCCAGCAGGTTGCCCACTTGCAAACGCACCTGTTCGCGCACCCGCTCGCTGAGGCGGTAACCCTCGTCTTCGGCGTCGAAGTACCGCTCGCGAAAACCCAGCTCCGCGCCACGGAAGGAATTCCTGCCGTAACGCGCTTCCTTGGCCCGCGCCACCGACAGCGGGCTGACGTCCAGGCCGTCTACCTTGAACTGATGCGGTCCCAGGCCTGCGTCGAGCAAGGCCATGGCGATCGAATAAGGTTCTTCGCCGGTGGAACACGGCAGGCTGAGAATGCGCAGCGCGCGCAGGTGCTTGATCTCGGACAGACGCTTGACGGCCAGCCTGGCGAGGGTCGCGAAGGATTCCGGGTAGCGGAAGAACCAGGTCTCCGGGACGATCACCGCTTCGATCAGCGCCTGCTGCTCCTGGGCCGAATGCTGTAGGCCGCGCCAATATTCATCGACGGTTCGCCCGGGCACGGCAGCGATGCGCTGGCGCACAGCTCGCTCAATGATCGCGGTGCCGACGGAGGTCACATCCAGGCCGATGCGCTCCTTGAGAAAATCAAAAAAACGTTGGTCGTTGTTCATGGCGTTGCCTCGAGGTCGTCGAGGCTCAGCGGCGGCGCAGGGAACAGCAGCGCTCGAACGGATTCATCGAGCAGGTCATTGACCCTTACCCATTGCAGCAACCCCTGGGCATCTTCGCGTACTGGGCCAAGGTACGGTGCCTGGTGGTTGTCCAGGCCATAGGGTTTGAAATCGGCTGGGTCACAGCGCACCATGTCGGTCGCCTGTTCCAGAATCAAGCCCAGCACCTGTCCCGTTTGTTGCGTGTCGCCCTGATAGCGCACCAGCACCAGTCGCGTACTGGTCCGGGCCTCGGCGCTCTGGCCAAAGGTCAGGGCGCACAGGTCGATCACCGGCACCACCGTGCCACGCCAGGCAAACACCCCCGCTACCCAGGACGGCGCCCGGGCGATCGGTTTGAGGGGTAGGCGCGGCAGCACTTCCACCACATCGATGGCCTGCAGGGCGTAACGTTCGTTGTCGATGCTGAACACCAGGAACAACGTCTGGCGGGCCGTCGGAGCGACGCCACGCCGGGTCTCGAGTTCGCCCATCAGACTTTGAAACGCGAGACGCCGCTGCGCAGCCCCACGGCTACCTGGCTCAGCTCGTCGATGGCGGAACTGGCCTGGCGCAGGGACTCCACGGTCTGGCTGCTGGCATCGCCCAGTTGCACCAGGGCGTGGTTGATTTGCTCGGCGCCGGTGGCCTGGGCCTGCATGCCTTCGTTGACCATCAACACCCGCGGTGCCAGGGCCTGGACCTGATGGATGATCTGCGACAGTTGCTCACCCACCTGCTGCACTTCGGCGATGCCCCGACGCACTTCTTCGGAGAACTTGTCCATGCCCATCACCCCGGCCGACACCGCGGACTGGATCTCGCGCACCATCTGCTCGATGTCATAGGTCGCTACGGCGGTCTGGTCAGCCAGGCGTCGTACTTCAGTGGCGACCACGGCAAAACCGCGACCGTATTCGCCGGCCTTTTCGGCCTCGATGGCCGCGTTGAGGGACAACAGGTTGGTCTGGTCGGCCACTTTGACGATGGTCACCACCACTTGGTTGATGTTGCCGGCCTTCTCGTTGAGGATCGCCAACTTGGCGTTCACCAGGTCGGCGGCCCCCATCACCGAATGCATGGTTTCTTCCATGCGCGCCAGGCCTTGCTGACCGGAACCGGCGGCCACCGAGGCCTGGTCGGCGGCGGTGGACACTTCGGTCATGGTGCGCACCAGGTCTCGGGAGGTGGCGGCGATTTCCCGGGACGTCGCGCCAATCTCGGTGGTGGTGGCAGCGGTTTCGGTGGCCGTAGCCTGTTGCTGGCGCGAGGTGGCGGCGATTTCAGTGACCGAGGTGGTGACCTGCACGGAGGAGCGTTGGGCCTGGGACACCAGTGAGGTCAGCTCGGCCATCATGTCGTTGAAGCCGGTTTCCACGGCACCGAATTCGTCTTTACGCGCCAGGTTCAGGCGCCCGCTCAGGTCGCCGCTGCGCATGATCTCGAGGATCTCGACGATGCGGTTCATCGGCCCCATGATCGCCCGCATCAGCAACAGGCCACAGAGCACAGCAATGATCAGCGCGACCAGTAACGACAGGCCCATGGCGACCTTGGCCGCCGTTACTGCATCGTCGATGGTCTGGGTGGCGTTTTCCGCCAGCTCACGATTGCGCTCGATGATGTGATTCAAATGCTCGCGGCCGCCGATCCATGCTGGCGTCAGCTCTTTGTCCAGAGCCTGCCGCGCACTTTCGTAATCCTTGCGCTGGTACAAGTCCAGGACCTTTGCCATGGCCTGATTGAACGCCAGGTGATTGGCCTCGAACTCGTCGAAAGAGACTTGGTCGGCCGGGTTCTGGATCAGTTTTTGATAGTTCTGTATTTCTTCGCGCAGGTGCTGCTCGAAGCCCTGGTAAAGGGCCTTGTCCTCAGCGGTGATTTCCCGATTGCCCGAATGGCCGACGATTTGTTGGGTCAAGACGTAGCTGTCAACCCAGCCACCGCGAATCATGGAGCTGTAATACACCCCTGGCACCGCCTCGACCCGGACGTTTTCTTCACCGTCCTGGATCTTCAACAACCGTGAATAGGAGACAACCACCATCAACAGCATAATGGCGATGATCACTGCAAAACTCACCAGGATGCGTTGGCGTAATGTCCAATTCTTCACAGTAAAACCTCAGGCACTTGAAATGCCGGGGAGTATAGCCGAGGGCGGTGTCAGGCCTGTATGGCGGTGTGAGAAGATTTTTGACGAAGGCGAAGCCTCGTAGTTTTCTCAAGATGAGCAATGTCTCCTGCTCGCGACAGCGCAGTGTCAGGCAACGAAGCTGTGACTGACCGGGCCCCATCGCGAGCAGGCTCGCTCCCACAGGAAATGCGTTGGACACAGGAGTATCAGACGACACAAAACCACTGTGGGAGCTAGCTTGGGACTGTTCTATACAGTCGCCTGGCGTACCTGTTTCTCCAACTCCACCTTCAGCCCTGGCTCCAGTTTGAGTTGGCGCGCCAGTTCATCGAGATAGGATTTCTCCATGAAGTTTTCCTCATCCACCAACATCACGCTGGCGATGTACATTTGCGCCGCCATTTCCGGGGTACTGGCGGCGCGGGCGACGTCGGTGGGGTCCAGGGGCTTGTTGAGTTCGGCGTGCAGCCAGTGTTGCAGTTCCTGGTCGTTGTCGAGCTTGGTGAATTCGCCTTCGATCAACTGGCGCTCGCGCTCGTTCACATGGCCGTCGGCCTTGGCCGCCGCCACCAGCGCCTTGAGGATCGCCTGGCTGTGCTGCTCAACCTGCGCCGGGGGGACGCGGTCGAGGGTCTGCGGTTCGGTTTTCGGCGCGGTGCCTTGCTGGGCCTGCCAGTTGCCGTAGGCCTTGTAGGCGATCACGCCCAAGGCCGCGAGACCACCGTAGGCCAGGGCCTTTCCGCCGAAACTGCGGGCTTTCTTGTTGCCCAGCAACAGGCCCATGGCCCCGGCGGCCAGTGCCCCACCACTCGCACCGGAAAGCATGCCGCCCAGGCCGCCGGACGACTTGCCCTGGGCGCCGCCGGCCTTGTTCTGCAACATTTCCTGGCCGGACTTGAGAAGCTGATCGAGCAATCCACGGGTGTTCATTTGTTGCCTCCACCTATTCGGGTCAACTTGAGGCCACCAGCCTAGATCGAAAATGCTTTGGCGCCGCGGGCGAGATTGCTTCCAGATGTTGCCTGACGCCTTCAGCGAAGCGCTCACCTGCCCTTCTAAAAAAACGATATACACTCCAGTACATCGATAAAATCGCCCACCGGGGATTCGACCATGATGACCCTGCGTCAGATCCGCCATTTCATCGCCGTGGCCGAAACCGGCTCCATCTCTGCCGCTGCGCAAACGGCGTTCATTTCCCAGTCCACCTTGACCCTGGCCATCCAGCAACTGGAGCAGGAAATCGGCGTCAGCCTGTTCAACCGCCATGCCAAGGGCATGACCCTGACCCACCAGGGGCATCAATTCCTGCGCCAGGCCCACCTGATCCTGGCCACCGTCGAGAACGCCAAGCGCAGCCTGCAACAGAGCACCGACCAAGTCGCCGGCCAGGTCACCATTGGCGTCACCAGCCTGGTCGCCGGGTATTACCTGGCGGACCTGTTGACCCGCTTCCAGCGCGCCTATCCCAATGTGGAAATCCGGGTGATGGAGGACGAGCGACCCTACATCGAGCATTTGCTGGTCAGCGGCGAAATCGACGTCGGGGTGTTGATCCTGTCCAACCTGGAAGACCGCGACGCCTTGCAGACCGAAGTCCTGACGCACTCACCACACCGCTTGTGGCTGCCGGCGCAGCACCCACTGCTGGAACACGACAGCATCAACCTGGCCGACGTGGCCCGCGAGCCGTTGATCCAACTGAACGTCGACGAAATGGACCGTAACGCCCAGCGCCTGTGGCGCGGTGCCGGCCTGCAACCGAAGATCAGCCTGCGTACTGCCTCGACCGAAGCGGTGCGCAGCCTGGTGGCGGCAGGGTTGGGGGTGTCGATCCAGCCAGACATGACGTACCGCCCCTGGTCGCTGGAAGGCGACATCATCGAAGCGCGACCGATTGCCGATCTCAACCAGACCCTCGACGTCGGCCTGGCCTGGCGCCGGGGCACGGCGCGACCGGCCTCGGTCGACCCATTCCTGGCCGTCGCCCGGGAACAACCCCATGGTGGGCGCAAGCCATCTATTTAATCGAACGCAGCCTTGAGTATTTCGAATTTGTCGGCCTTAAAGCTGGGCACTAGTCTTGCTGCATCGCCGCAATCCATTGTGGGGGCGAGCCTGCTCGCGAAGCGGCGGTACAGATAGACCGCTATCGCGAGCAGGCTCGCTCCCACAGGTTTTGTGTTGTAACTGATAGCAGTAGTCATCCCCCTTAAAAGAGAAGGCGAACATGGCTGGTACGCAAACCCCGTTGTGCACCGCGCTGCTGATCGACGGAGAACTCGTTCCCGGTGAAGGCATTGTCGAGCCGATCCTCAACCCGGCCACCGGTGAAGTAGTGGCTCACATCGCCGAGGCCAGCACCGAGCAGGTCGAAGCCGCGATCCTCGCCGCCCATCAGGCCTTCGACGGCTGGTCGCGCACCACGCCGCAACAACGCTCGAACCTGCTGCTGGACATTGCCAGCGCCATCGAAAAGAACGCCGATGAGCTGGCCCGCCTCGAATCCCTGAACTGCGGCAAGCCGCTGCACCTGGCGCGCCAGGACGACCTCAGTGCGACGGTGGATGTATTCCGTTTCTTCGCCGGCGCCGTGCGCTGCCAGACCGGCCAGCTCAGTGGCGAATACCTGCCCGGTTACACCAGTATGGTGCGCCGCGACCCGATCGGCGTGGTGGCGTCCATTGCGCCATGGAACTACCCGATCATGATGGCTGCCTGGAAAATCGCCCCGGCCCTGGCCGCCGGCAATACGCTGGTGTTCAAGCCATCGGAACACACGCCACTGTCGATCCTGGCCCTGGCGCCGACACTGGCCCAGATCCTGCCACGGGGCGTGATCAACATCCTTTGCGGGGGCGGCGAAGGGGTCGGCAGCCATCTGGTCAGCCATCCCAAAGTGCGCATGGTCTCGCTGACCGGCGATATCGTCACCGGACAGAAGATCCTCCAGGCAGCGGCAAAAACCCTCAAGCGCACGCACCTGGAGCTGGGCGGCAAGGCGCCGGTGATCGTGTGCAACGACGCCGACATCCAGGCTGTGGTCGAAGGCGTGCGCACCTACGGTTATTACAACGCTGGGCAAGATTGCACCGCGGCATGCCGGATCTACGCCCAGGACGGGATTCACGACCGCCTGGTGGCCGAACTCGACGCGGCGGTCAGCAGCCTGCGCTTTGCCGGCAAGCGCGACGCCGACAATGAGATCGGCCCGCTGATCAGCACCCGCCAGCGCGACCGAGTGGCCAGTTTTGTCGAACGCGCCCTCGGCCAGCCACACATCGAACGCATCACCGGCGCGGCCGTGCATTCCGGCGCCGGTTTCTACTACCAACCCACGCTGCTGGCCGGCTGCAAGCAAAGCGATGAAATCGTCCAGCGCGAAGTCTTCGGCCCGGTCGTCACCGTGACCCGCTTCGACGAACTCAGCCAGGCGGTGGATTGGGCCAACGATTCCGAGTACGGCCTGGCGTCTTCGGTATGGACCCAGAACCTGGACAAGGCCATGCAGGTGGCGGCGCGGCTGCAATACGGCTGCACCTGGATCAACAGCCATTTCATGCTGGTCAGCGAAATGCCCCACGGCGGCCTGAAACGTTCGGGCTACGGGAAAGACCTCTCCAGCGATTCGCTCCAGGACTACAGCGTGGTGCGCCACATCATGGCCCGCCACGGCCAGCATCTGTAGATAACAGCACTACTCTAATAACAGGCCATCCATGGCGCTTCACACTGTTCGAACACTGCCCCGACCATAATTAAAGCAAGAGGGATTTCCATGTACGCGCACAAGACCGTATTGCTCAGTGCAATCACCACGGCGCTGCTGACCAGCGTCAGCCTCCAGGCCGCCGAACCGCTCAAGGCCGTTGGCACTGGTGAGGGCCAATTGGATATCGTCGCCTGGCCGGGTTACATCGAACGCGGCGAAAGCGACAAGGCCTACGATTGGGTCACGGGTTTCGAGAAGGAAACCGGCTGCAAGGTCAATGTGAAAACCGCCGCGACATCCGACGAAATGGTCAGCCTGATGAGCAAGGGTGGCTACGATTTGGTCACCGCCTCGGGCGACGCCTCGTTGCGGCTGATTGCCGGCAAGCGCGTGCAGCCGATCAACACCGCACTGATCAGCAACTGGAAAAACCTCGACCCGCGCCTCAAGGATGCGCCGTGGTACGTGGTCAACCAGCAGACCTACGGCACCCCGTACCAATGGGGCCCGAACGTGCTGATGTACAACACCGATGTGTTCAAGCAGGCACCCACCACTTGGGGCGTGCTGTTCAACGCCCAGGATTTGCCCGACGGCAAGCCGAACAAGGGGCGCGTGCAAGCCTATGATGGCCCGATCTACATCGCCGACGCGGCGCTGTACCTCAAGACCGCCAAGCCTGAGCTGGGCATCAAGGACCCGTACCAACTCGACGAAACCCAGTACAAGGCCGTGTTGCAATTGCTGCGGGCCCAGCAACCGCTGATCCACCGCTACTGGCACGACACCACCGTGCAGATGAGCGATTTCAAGAACGAAGGCGTGATCGCGTCCGGCGCCTGGCCGTATCAGGTCAACGGCCTGATGAACGAGAAGCAACCGATCGCCTCGACCATTCCGAAAGAAGGCGCCACCGGCTGGGCCGACACCACGATGCTGCATGCCGAGGCCAAGCACCCCAACTGCGCGTACAAGTGGATGGATTGGTCACTGCAACCGAAAGTCCAGGGTGACGTCGCCGCGTGGTTCGGTTCGTTGCCGGCGGTGCCGGCGGCGTGCAAAGGCAGCGAACTGCTGGGCGCCGAGGGCTGCAAGACCAACGGCTTCGACCAGTTCGACAAGATCGCCTTCTGGAAAACCCCACAGGCCGAAGGTGGCAAGTTCGTGCCGTACAGCCGCTGGACCCAGGACTACATCGCGATCATGGGCGGGCGCTAAATCGGAGCAACCCTGTGGCGAGGGAGCTTGCTCCCGCTGGTGTGTAGGAGCTGGCGAAGCCTGCGATCTTTTGATCTTGATCTTTCGCTCTCGATTCAATGGGTAGTGCAAAGATCGCAGCCTCGTTGTACTCGACAGCCCCTACCGTCGCCACTCAGCGGGAGCAAGCTCCCTCGCCACAGGATCGAATTCCAATCATTGAAGGTTCATACCCGCCCCGCCTTTTGGAGCCCCGCACCATGACGCTTGCAGTCCAGTTCACCCAGGTATCCCGTCAATTTGGCGAAGTGAAGGCCGTTGACCGGGTTTGCATCGACATCCAGGACGGCGAGTTCTTTTCCATGTTGGGCCCGTCCGGCTCCGGCAAGACCACCTGCCTGCGGCTGATCGCCGGGTTCGAACAACCCAGTGCCGGCTCGATCCGCATCCACGGCGAAGAGGCCACCGGGCTTGCGCCCTATCAGCGGGACGTCAACACGGTGTTCCAGGATTACGCCCTCTTCCCCCATATGAACGTGCGCGACAACGTGGCCTACGGCCTGAAAGTCAAAGGCGTCGCTAAGGCCGAGCGCATCCAGCGTGCCAACGAAGCGCTGGAGATGGTTGCCCTGGGCGGCTACGGCGAACGCAAGCCGGTGCAGCTCTCCGGCGGCCAACGCCAACGCGTGGCCTTGGCCCGAGCGCTGGTCAATCGCCCGCGGGTGTTGCTGCTCGATGAACCCTTGGGCGCCCTCGACCTGAAGCTGCGCGAACAGATGCAGGGCGAATTGAAGAAGCTGCAACGCCAGCTGGGCATCACCTTCATTTTCGTCACCCACGACCAGACCGAAGCGCTGTCGATGTCCGACCGCGTAGCGGTGTTCAACAAGGGCCGCATCGAACAGGTCGATACCCCACGCAACCTGT
The DNA here is from genome assembly GCF_963970515.1 of Pseudomonas sp. RL_5y_Pfl2_73. Lineage (NCBI taxonomy): Bacteria > Pseudomonadati > Pseudomonadota > Gammaproteobacteria > Pseudomonadales > Pseudomonadaceae > Pseudomonas > Pseudomonas sp. RL_5y_Pfl2_73. The sequence goes on from NZ_CAXAPD010000002.1 coordinate 306,097, forward strand.
ACATGAAACCGGCGACCACCTTCGTCGCCGAATTCGTTGGCACCTCCAACGTGATCCGTGGCGAGTTGGCCCGGGAACTGAGCGGTTATCCACAGCCGTTCTCGATTCGCCCGGAACACGTGCGTTTCGCCGAGGGCCCGTTGGCCAGTGGTGAGATCGAAGTCCACGGCCTGCTGCACGACATCCAGTACCAGGGCAGCGCCACGCGCTACGAGCTGAAACTTGCCAATGGCCAGACCCTGAACCTCAGCCAGGCCAACACCCAGTGGCTCGACAACACAGTCCAGCACCAGACCGGCCAGCACCTGAGCGTACGCTGGGCGCGGGAGGCGATGGTCGCGCTGCACGACACCGTCAGTGGCGAGGTCTGAGATGAACACCCAGGCCATCACCCAAACGCCCACGCCCGGCTCACCGTTGCGACGGTTTTCCAACCTGCTGTACCGGCGCCCCAACCTGTACCTGTTGATGTTGCTGGTGCCGCCGCTGATCTGGTTCGGCGCGATCTACCTGGGCTCACTGCTGACCTTGCTGTGGCAGGGTTTCTACACTTTCGACGACTTCACCATGGCGGTCACGCCGGACCTGACCCTGGCGAATTTCGCGGCGCTGTTCCAGCCGTCGAACTTCGACATCATTTTGCGCACCCTGAGCATGGCGATCGCGGTGTCCATCGCCAGCGCCATCATCGCGTTCCCGGTTGCCTACTACATGGCGCGCTACACCAGCGGCAAGACCAAGGCATTTTTCTACATCGCGGTGATGCTGCCGATGTGGGCCAGCTACATCGTCAAGGCCTATGCCTGGACGCTGCTGCTGGCCAAGGGCGGCGTGACGCAGTGGTTCGTCCAGCACCTGGGCCTGGGGCCGGTGTTGCAGTTCGTGCTGGGGATCCCGGGCGTGGGTGGCAGCACCTTGTCCACCTCACACCTGGGCCGTTTCCTGGTATTCGTCTACATCTGGCTACCGTTCATGATCCTGCCGATCCAGGCGTCCCTGGAGCGTCTGCCGCCATCGCTGCTGCAAGCCTCGGCAGACCTGGGCGCCAGGCCACACCAGACGTTCATGCAGGTGATCCTGCCGCTGTCGATCCCCGGCATTGCCGCCGGCTCGATCTTCACCTTTTCGCTGACCCTGGGGGATTTCATCGTGCCCCAACTGGTGGGCCCGCCGGGCTATTTCGTCGGCAGCATGGTCTACGCCCAGCAAGGCGCCATCGGCAACATGCCCATGGCCGCGGCCTTCACCTTGGTGCCCATTGTGCTGATCGCCCTCTATTTATCCATCGTCAAGCGACTGGGAGCTTTCGATGCGCTCTGACTCTCAAGACCGGGCCTCGTGGGGCTTGCGGATCGCGGCGTGGGGCGGGCTGGTGTTCCTGCATTTCCCGATCCTGATCATCTTCCTCTACGCCTTCAACACCGAGGACGCGGCGTTCAGCTTCCCGCCCAAGGGCCTGACCCTGAAGTGGTTCAGCGTCGCCTTCTCGCGCCCGGATGCGCTGGAGGCGATCAAGCTGTCGTTGCAGGTCGCGGCCATCGCTACGCTGATCGCCATGGTGCTTGGCACCCTGGCCTCCGCGGCGCTGTACCGGCGCGATTTCTTCGGCAAGCAGGGCATTTCGCTGATGCTGATCCTGCCGATTGCCTTGCCGGGTATCATCACCGGCATTGCGCTGCTGGCCACCTTCAAGACCCTGGGGATCGAGCCGGGCATGTTCACCATCATCGTCGGTCACACAACCTTCTGCGTGGTGATCGTCTACAACAACGTCATCGCCCGCCTGCGCCGCACCTCCCACAGCCTGATCGAGGCCTCGATGGACCTGGGGGCCGACGGCTGGCAGACCTTTCGCTACATCATCCTGCCCAACCTCGGCTCGGCGCTGCTGGCCGGGGGGATGCTGGCGTTTGCGCTGTCATTCGACGAGATCATCGTCACCACCTTCACCGCCGGCCACGAACGCACCTTGCCGCTGTGGCTGCTCAACCAGCTCAGCCGTCCGCGCGACGTGCCTGTGACCAACGTGGTGGCGATGCTGGTGATGATGGTCACGATGTTGCCGATATTGGGCGCGTATTACCTGACCCGAGGCGGTGAGAGCGTGGCCGGTAGCGGCGGGAAATAGATGTCACTGTGAAACCGGATCCCCTGTGGGAGCGAGCAAGCCCGCTCCCACAGGCGTCACAAACAAGATTCAAGAGGACATGGACATGCAAACCAAACTGCTGATCAACGGCCATCTGGTGAACGGCGAAGGCCCTGGCCAGGCGGTATTCAACCCGGCGCTGGGGCGGGTGCTGGTGGAGATCAATGAAGCCAGCGAAGCTCAGGTCGATGCCGCCGTGCGCGCCGCGGACGCCGCTTTCGAGTCTTGGTCGCAAGTACCGCCCAAGGACCGTTCCCTATTGCTGCTCAAGTTGGCCGATGCCATCGAAGCCCACGGCGAGGAACTGGCGAAGCTGGAGTCGGACAACTGCGGCAAACCCTTGGGTGCCGCGCTGAATGACGAGATCCCGGCGATTGCCGACGTGTTCCGCTTCTTTGCTGGCGCCAGTCGCTGCATGAGCGGTTCGGCGGGTGGCGAATACCTGCCGGGGCACACCTCGATGATCCGCCGCGACCCGGTGGGCGTCATCGCCTCCATCGCGCCGTGGAACTACCCGCTGATGATGGTCGCCTGGAAAATCGCCCCGGCCCTGGCCGCCGGTAATACCGTGGTGCTCAAGCCGTCGGAGCAGACCCCACTGACCGCGTTGCGCCTGGCGGAACTGGCGTCGGAGATTTTCCCAGCCGGCGTGCTCAACGTGATCTTCGGCCGTGGGCAAACCGTCGGCAACCCGCTGGTCATCCACCCGAAAGTGCGCATGGTGTCGCTGACCGGCTCCATCGCCACTGGCTCGAACATCATTTCCAGCACATCCGACAGCGTCAAACGCATGCACATGGAGCTGGGCGGCAAGGCCCCGGTGATTATTTTCGACGACGCCGATATTGACGCGGCGGTGGAAGGCATCCGCACCTTCGGTTTCTACAACGCCGGCCAGGACTGCACCGCCGCCTGCCGCATCTATGCCCAGCAGGGCATCTACGACCAGTTTGTCGAGAAGCTCGGCGCCGCGGTGGGCAGCATCAAGTACGGCCTGCAAACCGCGCCAGACACCGAGATGGGCCCTCTGATCACCGCCCAGCACCGCGACCGCGTGGCCGGTTTCGTCGAACGGGCCATCGCCCAGCCGCATATCCGCCTGATCACCGGTGGCAAGGCCGTGGAAGGCAACGGGTTTTTCTTCGAACCGACAGTATTGGCCGACGCCCAGCAGGACGACGAAATCGTTCGCCGGGAAGTCTTCGGGCCAGTAGTGTCCGTCACGCCGTTCCTCGACGAAGCACAAGTACTGACCTGGGCCAACGATTCGGACTATGGCCTGGCCTCATCGGTGTGGACCGCCGACATCGGCCGTGCCCATCGCCTATCGGCACGCCTGCAATACGGCTGCACCTGGGTGAATACCCACTTCATGCTCGTCAGCGAAATGCCCCATGGCGGCCAGAAACGTTCCGGCTATGGCAAGGACATGTCCATGTATGGACTGGAGGATTACACGGTGGTGCGGCATGTGATGTTCAAGCATTGACGACCAGACAACCTTGACAACACAGGCTCGCGCTTGCCCTGTGTTCGTCCTACTAAGGTTTTCGTCGATCGGTGCACGCTCGCCGGTTGACGGAAATCCTGGCAGCACCTAGGGTGTCTACAACGTATACACCTTGGAGATCAGCCATGGCCTCGCCCGTTTTGTCCTTTCGTGTGGAAGAAGGTCTGGCCCAACAGCTGGACTTACTGGCCGCCGCCACCGACCGCGACCGTCAATATCACCTCAAGCGTGCACTGGTCCGATATGTGGAGGCCGAATCCTGGCATCTGCAAGCCATCAGCGAAGGCATAGCCGATGCCGACGCTGGAAACCTGACCGATCTGGACGCCGTGAAGGCTAAGTGGGCAAAACGTGCCGAGCATCGTACTGACCGACAGAGCACAGAGTGACCTCGACTCGATCCACGGACATTACCTAAACGCTATCGGTGCAGAAGGCGCCGATGACGTCATCAGCGCCATCCTGGATACACTGCGCCAACTGCAACGCTTTCCCGGCTCGGGCCGTCCTTCGGTCGCTCCCGATATTCGAGAGCTGGTGCTGACGCGCTACCCATTCGTAGCCCCCTACCGGCTCAAGCAGGGGCAACTGCAAATCCTGCGAATACTGCACCAACGCGCCGAACGTCCCCAGGACTGGTCGGTGGAGTGATGTCGGCCGGCGCTCCTGCCCCGACCGCGCACCTGCGTCACGCTTCAAAACCGCGAAACACTGCGCATTGCATCCACCAGATAGCGCATGGCGATGCGGTCGTTTTCCGACAACTCCCGATAGCGCTCCACCAGTCTCAATTCTTCCAGGCTGAGCCGGCGTGTCCTGCGCGGGTTGGTCAGGCCTGGAAAGATCCCCAGCATTTCGGTAATGCCCTGTATTTTTGTCATGAGTCGTCCTTCTTTACGTCGTGATTGGCCTGATAGCGCCTGCTGAACCCGGGTTAAATCGCTTATCACGCTAAAGAATAGGGAGGATTCAAAGCGTGAAAAGAGGGTTTTAGAGTAATTAGTCAAAAAAAGTCGAAAACGACATAAAAAAAGAAATAACTGTAAGAAAATTTGACCACGCCACGCTTTCCTTTCTCTCCAAGCCCGACTTTCACCTATGATTTTTCGCCTCGGTGAACCGATCCAGCGCTCAGGCATCTGTTCTTACGTTCGTCGCGTTTGGCCAAAGGCATGTCCGAACTCCCTTATCAGTCTCTATTGCCAGGATCGGCTCGGGATTGTTTCGAGAAAGGTTGTATTTATGCACCGCAGGAATTTGCTCAAGGCCTCCATGGCCTTCGCCGCCTACACCGGGCTGTCGGCCTCCGGGCTCATGGCCGCACGCGCCTGGGCCGCCGATCAGACGGCCGACGGCGAAGCCCGTCCCTTCGATTTCAACGGTTTGAAGGATCAGGCCCGACGGCTGGCCGAGAGCCGCTATGTCGACACCAAGCAAGTACTGCCAGAAACCCTGGCCCTGATGTCGCCGCTGCAGTTCAACGCCATCCAGTACGACGCCAACCACTCCCTGTGGAATGACTTGGACGGACGGCAGTTGGACGCGCAGTTCTTCCACGTTGGCATGGGTTTCAAACAGCCGGTGCGCATGTACAGCGTCAATACGAAGACCCGTATGGCCCGTGAGGTGCACTTCCGTCCGGAACTGTTCAACTATGAGAAAACCACGGTCAACACCGCGCAACTGACGGGTGACCTGGGCTTCGCCGGTTTTCGCGTCTTCAAGGCGCCGGAGCTGGACCGGCACGACATCGTTTCGTTTCTGGGGGCCAGCTACTTCCGTGCCGTGGACGCCCGCGGCCAGTACGGGCTATCGGCCCGCGGCCTGGCCATTGACACCTATGCAAAGAAGCATGAGGAGTTCCCGGACTTCACCCAGTTCTGGTTCGAAACCCCGGAAAAGAACAGCACCCAGTTCGTGGTCTATGCCCTGCTCGACTCCCCCAGCGCCACCGGTGCCTATCGGTTTGACATCGATTGCCAGCCGACCCGGGTGGTGATGGAGATCGACGCACACATCAATGCCCGTACCGCCATCGAACAACTGGGGATCGCGCCCATGACCAGCATGTTCAGCTGTGGCACCGTCGAGCGGCGCATGTGCGACACCATTCACCCGCAAATCCACGACTCCGACCGGCTGGCCATGTGGCGCGGCAACGGCGAGTGGGTGTGCCGTCCGCTAAACAACCCCGCCACCCTGCAATTCAACGCTTTCGCCGACAAGGACCCGAAAGGCTTCGGCCTGGTGCAGACCGACCACGACTTTGCCAGCTACCAGGACACCGTGGACTGGTACAGCAAGCGCCCAAGCCTGTGGGTCGAACCGACGACGGCCTGGGGCGAAGGCTCGGTGGACTTGCTGGAGATTCCTACCACCGGCGAAACCCTGGACAACATTGTCGCGTTCTGGACGCCGAAAAAGCCGGTGGCCGCCGGTGACTCGCTGAACTATGGCTACAAGCTCTACTGGAGTGCGCTGCCGCCGGTCAGCACGGACCTGGCCCGCGTCGACGCCACCCGCTCAGGCATGGGCGGCTTCGTCGAAGGCTGGGCACCGGGCGAGCATTACCCAACCGTCTGGGCCCGTCGCTTTGCCGTGGACTTCAGCGGCGGCGGCCTCGACCAACTGCCGCCGGGCACTGGCATCGAACCGGTGGTGACCTGCTCCCACGGTGAAGTGAAGGACTTCAACGTGTTAGTGCTGGATGCGATCAAGGGCTACCGCATCACCTTCGACTGGCACCCGACCGACGACAGTGTGGAGCCAGTGCAGATGCGCCTGTTCATTCGCACCGAGGACCGCACCTTGAGCGAGACCTGGTTGTACCAGTACTTCCCGCCGGCGCCGGATAAGCGTAAGTATCCCTGAGCCCTGCTGCGTCAGGAATGACGCCTTCGCGAGCAGGCTCGCTCCCACATTGAGTCTTGTTGTGAACACTCTCTGCGCCACACAACAGATCCACTGTGGGAGCGAGCCAGCTCGCGATGAGGCCGGTACAAGCACTAAATCTTTCAATCAAATAAACAAAAAGCCCCGGCCAAATCGACCGGGGCTTTTTGTTTTAGCGTGACACTCAATCGCGCAAATCCGACTCATGAATCGGCTGGTCCCGATGCGTGGCCCGCTGGTACTGTGCCGGCCACGTGGCCTTGCGGCCGCCCAGGTCATCATCGGCATGCAGGGCCCAGTACGGATCGCGCAACAATTCGCGTGCCAGGAAAATGATGTCGGCCTGGCAGGTGCGCAGGATGTGTTCGGCCTGGGCCGGCTCGGTGATCATGCCGACGGTGCCGGTGGCGATTTCCGACTCTTTGCGCACCCGTTCGGCAAAGCGTGTCTGGTAACCCGGGCCGGTTGGAATTTCCGCATTGGCGGCCGTGCCACCCGATGACACATCGATCAAGTCCACCCCCAATGCCCTGAATCGCCGCGCCAGCTCCACGGTCTCATCCGGGTTCCAACCGTCCTCGACCCAATCGGTGGCGGAGACGCGAACGAACACCGGCAGCTGTTCAGGCCATACGGCCCGGATCGCCTCGGTGACTTGCAGCACCAAGCGGATGCGGTTCTCGAACGAGCCACCGTATTGATCGCGCCGCTGATTGCTCAAGGGCGACAGGAATTGATGCAGCAGATAACCATGGGCCGCATGGACCTCGATCACTTTGAAGCCGGCCGTGAGGGCGCGCTTGGCCGACTCCACGAAGGCCTGGATCACACCGGCGATCTGCCCTTCGTCCAACTGCACCGGCTGAGTGTGTTGCGGGTCGAAGGCAATCGGTGATGGGCCGACCGGAACCCAGCCGCCGTCCGCCGGTTTTACGCTGCCATGCTTGCCCAGCCAGGGTCGCCAGGTGCTGGCCTTGCGTCCGGCATGGGCCAGTTGTATGCCCGGCACGGCCCCTTGGGCGGTGATGAAACGGGTGATGCGTTGCAAGGGTTCGATCTGCTCATCATTCCACAGCCCCAGGTCTTGGGCGGTGATGCGCCCCTCGGCGGTGACGGCGGTGGCTTCGGTGAACACCAGGCCGGCACCACCCACGGCACGGCAGCCCAAGTGCACCAGGTGCCAATCGTTGGCTAGGCCATCGGTGCTCGAATACTGGCACATCGGCGATACCGCGATACGATTGGGCAGGGTCAATTGGCGAAGGGTATAGGGTTCCAGCAGCAGACTCATGGGGCACCTCTCGAATCAGTGGGCAGGCTCCAGGGTTCTGTTTGAAAAGTCGACGAGTGACAAAAGGTGCAACACCCGCCCCCGCGGGCAAAAAACTCGACAAGACGTCACAAGGGCTATCAAGCAGTGCTTAGAGCCTAGTCGACAACCCGCAAGGACGGAGGGTTCAGAACTTAAAAATCGACGGTGTGGCGCATTGGGTCTGTAGGCGCTGCCGAAGGCTGCGATCTTCTGATTTTGAGCTTTACTGAATACTCAATTGAATTTGGAAAGATCGCCGCCTCGCTTCGTGAGGCAGCTCCTACAGCCTCCAGTGGGAGCAAGCTCCCTCGCCACAGAGTCCGGACGCCAGATCAGGGCTGTGCCTATCGCGGCTCGATATGGGCAATCATCAACTGCACCGTTTCCTGACCGCGGAACTCGTTGAGGTCGAGTTTGTAGGCCAGTTCCACCCAACGCACCGTAGGGTTGGGCCAGATCTCGCGGTCGATGCCAAAGGCAATACCATCGAGTTTCACCGAGCCGCACTCGCTCTTGAGGATGACCTTCAGGTGCCGTTCGCCCACCACGCGCTGTTCGACCAACTGGAACACGCCATGAAACATCGGCTCCGGGAAATGCTGGCCCCAGGGACCGGCATGACGCAGCGCCCGAGCCAGCTCCAGGTGGAATTCCTCCACCGCCAAGGTGCCATCCGACAACAGTCGGCCGGTCAGGTCTTCTTCGCGCAACTGCCGGCGCACCTCCGCGTCGAACGCCTCGGCAAACAACGGAAAATTCGCTTCCGGCAGCGTCAGCCCCGCCGCCATGGCGTGACCGCCGTACTTGCTGATCAGGGTGGGATGCTGCGCCGCCACCACGCTCAGCGCATCGCGAATGTGAAAGCCCGGCACCGAGCGCCCCGAGCCCTTGAGCAAACCGTCCCCGGCATCGGCAAAGGCAATGGTCGGCCGGAAATAGCGCTCTTTCATCCGCGAAGCGAGGATGCCGATGACCCCTTGGTGCCACTGCGGATCGAACAGGCACAAACCGAATGGCATCGACTCCACCGGCAGGTCCTTGAGCTGAGCCAGGGCTTCGCGCTGCATGCCCTGCTCGATGGATTTGCGGTCCTGGTTCATGCCGTCCAGTTGCGCCGCCATCTCCCGCGCCAGGGCCGGGTCGTCGGTGAGCAGGCATTCGATGCCCAGGCTCATGTCGTCCAGGCGCCCCGCCGCATTCAGACGTGGCCCGAGGATAAATCCGAGGTCGGTGGAGGTAATCCGCGACGCGTCGCGCTTGGCGACTTCCAGGATCGCCTTGATACCGGGCCGGGCACGCCCGGCGCGAATCCGTTCCAGACCCTGGTGCACCAGGATGCGGTTATTCGCGTCCAGCGGCACCACGTCGGCCACGCTGCCCAGGGCCACCAGGTCGAGCAATTCACCAATGTTCGGCTGAGGTGTACTGGCATACCACCCCAGGCTGCGTAAACGGGCGCGCAGCGCCATCAGCACATAAAAAATGACGCCGACACCGGCCAGGGCCTTGCTCGGAAACTCGCAACCCGGCTGGTTCGGATTGACGATGGCATCGGCAGCCGGCAGTTCGAGGCCGGGCAAGTGGTGGTCGGTGACCAGTACCTGGAGCCCTGCCGCTTTCGCCGCCGCCACACCTTCCACGCTGGAGATGCCGTTATCCACGGTGATCAGCAACTGCGGTTCGCGGGCCAGGGCAACTTCGACGATTTCCGGGGTCAGCCCGTAGCCATATTCGAAGCGATTGGGCACCAGGTAATCGACATGGGCCGCACCGAGCAGGCGCAACCCCAGCATGCCCACGGTGCTGGCGGTCGCGCCATCGGCATCGAAGTCCCCCACGATCAGGATACGCTGGCGCTGCTCCAGCGCCGTCACCAGCAGATCCACCGCGGCCTCGATCCCCTTGAGACGCTGAAAGGGAATCAAGCGCGCCAGGCTCTTGTCCAGTTCAGCCTCTGACTGCACACCACGCGCCGCGTACAGGCGGGTCAACAGGGGCGGCAGGTCACCGAGAAATGGCAGGGTGTCGGGCAGTGGGCGGGGTTCTATGCGCATGGGGAACGGACGTTTCTCTATTTTTTTGTAGGAATCGCAGACTGTGACAAGAGCGCTTGCTCACGCTGGACCCCGTAGGAGCTGCCGAAGGCTGCGATCTTTTGATCTTTCGCGAGACTCAAGCCCCAGGGGAAAGATCGCAGCCTCGCTTCGCTCGGCAGCTCCTACAGGGCCCAGTGGGCTCAACCACGCTCGCCCAGCAACCATTGCAGTTGGACTTCATGCTGGCCACGGTCGTCGGTCACGAAAATCGTGCCCTCGCTGATCATCACGTCCCACTTGATCACCCGGGGCATGTCCTGGGCCAGAGTTTCGAGCACTTCCTGGGGCACGGCGGCGATGTTGACGTTTTTCAGGTTCTTGACCGCCGGGATCACCTTGCCTTCCCAGACCCGCAGGCTGCCGTAGGCCAGCAGGCTGGTGCGCTCGGTCCGGCGCGAGCACCAGGTCAGGCGATCGGCATCCGGCTGACCGACTTCGATCCAGTGCAGCACACGGTCATCCAGGCTTTTTTCCCACAGCGCAGGCTCGTCGACGTCTGACAGACCACGACCAAACGCCAGCAGTTCGTTGTACCAGAACGCGTAGGCCAGCAGGCGCACGGTCATGCGCTCTTCGGTTTCCGAAGGATGGCGGGCGATGGTCTGCTTCACATTCTCATACACATTGCGGTCGAGATCGGTGAGGTTCAGTTCAAACTTGTAAGTCGTGGACGGCTGGGCCATGAACGGGCTTCTTGATACGAGGAAAGGCGGCAAGTCTAACCGATGACACGGACAATCCACGAATTGCCGACCATCAACCTGCGGCGACCAGCCTTGGCCTATGATAAAACGCTCTATTCGTTCTGCCTTTGTCCTACAGGATCTGTCATGTCGATTACTGTCAAACCCCTTGCCGGCGTCAAAGTCATCGAACTCGGCACCTTGATCGCCGGGCCCTTCGCCTCGCGCATCTGCGGCGAATTCGGTGCCGAAGTCATCAAGGTCGAATCGCCCGACGGCGGTGACCCCCTGCGCAAGTGGCGCAAGTTGTACGAAGGCACCTCGCTGTGGTGGTTCGTCCAGGCACGCAACAAGAAGTCCCTGACCTTGAACCTCAAGCATCCCGAAGGCCTGGCGATCCTGAAAAAACTGATCGGCGAAGCCGATATCCTGATCGAGAATTTTCGCCCCGGCGTACTGGAAAAGCTCGGCCTGGACTGGGATGTCCTGCATGCACTGAACCCGAAACTGGTGATGGTGCGGCTTTCGGGCTTCGGCCAGACCGGGCCGATGAAGGATCAACCGGGGTTTGGCGCGGTGGGCGAATCCATGGGCGGCCTGCGCTACATCACCGGGTTCGAGGACCGTCCGCCGGTACGCACCGGGATTTCCATCGGCGACTCCATCGCCGCCCTCTGGGGCGTGATTGGCGCATTGATGGCCCTGCGTCACCGCGAGATCAATGGCGGAACCGGGCAAGTGGTGGACGTGGCCTTGTACGAGGCAATTTTCGCCATGATGGAAAGCATGGTGCCGGAGTTCGACGTGTTCGGTTTCATCCGTGAGCGCACCGGCAACATCATGCCCGGCATCACCCCTTCGTCCATCCACACCAGCGCCGACGGCAAGCACGTGCAGATTGGTGCCAACGGCGACGCGATCTTCAAGCGCTTCATGCAGATCATTGGCCGTGACGACCTGGCCAATGACCCGCAACTGGCCAGCAACGATGGCCGTGACAGCCGCCGCGACGAGCTGTACGGCGTCATCGATCGCTGGGTCAACTCGCTACCGCTCGACAGCGTTATCGACCAATTGAACCAGGCCGGGGTGCCGGCCAGTCGGATCTTCAGTGCCGAGGACATGTTCAGCGACCCGCAGTTTCTGGCCCGTGAGATGTTCCTGCAGGCCAAGTTGCCGGACGGCAAGGCGTTCAAGATGCCGGGGATCGTACCGAAACTTTCCGACACCCCGGGCACCTCTGAATGGGTCGGGCCGGCGCTGGGTGAACACAATGCACAAGTGCTCGGTGAGCTTGGCTACGATGCACAGCAGATCGCCAAGCTGCGCACCGACGGGGCGATTTGACGCCCTGTAGGGGCCTGTCACCGAAGATCAAACGGTGGGAGCGAGCTTGCTCACGATAGCGTCCGCTCAGTCGACTTGATGTTGACTGACACACCGCAATCGCGAGCAAGCTCGCTCCCACATTAGGATTGGTTTCACCCGGGAGAATCAGGTCGGCTGTCAGGCCGCCTTCGCGAGCAAGCTTTGCTCCCACAGGTCCTGCTCAAACAGATCTGAGGGGTGTACGACCAGGAGAGCCAGGCCGGCTACTAGGCCGCCTCGCGGTGGACGTTGATCTCGGCGCCCCGTTAACCACGCTGGCCGAACGCAGGCATTGCGCAGCGGGCATCCCGGCATGGATGCCGGGATAGCCGCGCTGGGCCATGGATGGCCCTTCGCGGCGGGCCCACGGAGCAATGCCTTCGTTCGGGCATGCCGAGCCTAAGCGAGGCACCGAGTGGTGGGGCAAAGCGTTTTTGGTTACTTTTGGCGCTCTTCCAAAAGTGACCCGCCGTCAGGGCGGAACCCTAAGCCGCCGTTACCGCAGCAATGGATATGTACCGACCGTCAGGCCGCCATCGCGAGCAAGCTTTGCTCCCACAACGGCTCCAGCGCCTGACAGAACACGCTAAAAACACAATCGTCAGGCAAAAAGAAACCCCGAGAAGTGGGGAGACAACTCGGGGTTAAACGTGACCACTCATGGTCCGTACAACAAGCGACAAGCACCGGAGCACAATGCTCGCTCTTGTTGTAAAAGATCTGACTCATCAGAGCGTAGGAAGGTTCCCACGAAAGCCCGGTCCATTCCCCCCGACCATGACCTTGTCACGCGCCAGATTGCGCAACGCCGCAATCACACTGGGCTCCAGGCGGCCCTCGGCAATCAGCACATCGCGATGCAGGCCATCGACCACATCCGTCAACTGACGCTTGTCGGTCAATTGGGCCTGATTGAACACTCGCTCGACCATGATGGCCCCGGAAGCATTCTTCAGCGTCACCAGGCATTCGCCCTTGGCGTCGGAGGGAGTCAGCGTGACCTGATACGGGCTCAAAGCCTCACCCAGCAATAGGCGGATACTTTCCATTCGCTCACCCTTCAATAGTCCGAAAACAACTGCGTGCTCAAAACAAGTGACCGTTGGCCGCAGCAGAAAGTTCGTCAACGCACCGAACCGGCACGCCTTCAACCTGTTCAACCGAGCATGCGCGCCCAATATGACAGGCAAACAACAACCTTCTCTTGATGACTTGATGTGGTGACGGTCGGCATCAGGCCGTGATGTCGCAACGGCGCCACCGACGCCCGGCATCAGTCCAGCCCCCCAGAATGCCGCGCAACTGCCCGTCGGCCCCATAGAAAGGCACCGACCAATGATAGATTTCCCGCAACCCGCTGCGGAACATCAATTGCCGGTTGGCAAACCGAGACTGGCCGGTGCGCAATTGTTCCATCACCTCCCCATGGAGCAACTCGGCGGTGGCCGCCGGAAATGCCGCCGAATCCGTTAGCCGCGTGCCACGCAGCTTTTCGAAGCGGGTCGCAAACCGGTCCTCATAGCTTTTGTTGCACATGATCAGGCGCCCTTCCAGATCTCGGATGAAAACCGGGTCGGGAATGGCATCCATCAAGGCCCGCTGGAGCATCAACTGGTCCTTTAGAACCGCCTCGGCCTTTAGGCGCTGGTCAACCTGTATCTGCAGCCGGCGGTTCCACAACAGGGACAAGAGGCCGAACATCACGACCACGGTCACACACCAATAACCCCAGCGAGACAGCCGCTCCCACACCGATGGCGTCTGTACGGGAGTGATGCCGGCCATCCACTTGGAACGCAGCGCGCGCATGTCCTCGGCCGGGAAGGCTTCCAGGGCTTTATTCAAGATACTCAGTAGCACGGTCAGGTCTTGGCGTACCGCGAGGTAATCGGGTTCCCACTTGCCCTCAAGGCCCCTTCCTACCTGCAATTGCCCCGCCGGATAGAGATGCACCCCGGTTTCATTTTCGATGGTGGCATAGGCTTCCCGGCTCTCGACCAATGCCCGCGCCTCGCCAAAGGTCTTGGTCGTGCGCAATTCGATGGCCGGGTGATCGCGCCTGATCTCCGCCTCCAATGCATGCCGTGCCGGTAATACCAGGACCTTACCCTCCAACTGCTCCAGCGAATGAAGGATCGACTCTCCGTCACGGCCGACGAATACCCAGCCAGAGCCGCCAAATGCGTGACTGAAACTCAGGAAATCCCTGCGTTCGTCATTCATCGCCAAGAGGGTCGTCATGTCGGCTTCGCCGTTCTCCAGCATCGTCAGCAACTCAGCGGGAGAGAACGACTCTCGATGCACGAACTCAAGGCCGGTCATTTGCGTAATGCGTTGGAGGACGTCGTGGTTCAGGCCACTCCACTGCCCCAGCTCATTCTTGAACAGGTACAACGGAAACTGCATCGTGGCCACGATGACCCGGGGGTTCTCCTTGATCCACTTCAATTCCTGCGCATCCAACTCCAGCCGTTCGCCAGGATTGAACGCCGGCGTTTCGAAAGCCGCCAACTGCGCTGCATTCCCCCCCTGCACCCAGTACATCAGGGTCAGCCCCATTAGCCAGCCCAGGGCGGGCTTGCCTTTGCTAAAAAACGACATCTGCATTTCCTTCGAGATGACTCGCCCGTCCCTCCAAGGGCGAAAACCCGATCAGTTTGGCATGCAGAAACAAGAAAGCCCGTCAGGAGACGGGCTTCAAAATGTGACAGGTTTGCGCGGTCAGAGCGGCTTGCCGCGGCTCCCATGCTGACTGACAAAGGCCTGCACGGCTTTCAAGTCGTTGGGCAACACGGTGCAACGCTCATCTCGCTCAAACAAATCAGAAAGATGCGCAGGCAGTTCGAGCGCTTTTCCTACACCGGCTTTCTCCACGGCTTCCGGGAACTTGACCGGATGCGCCGTGCCCAGGATCACCATCGGAATGTCCAGACTGCGACGGCATTCACGGGCGGCCCTGACACCGATGGCCGTGTGCGGATCGAGCAGTTCACCGCTCTGCTCGAACACCTCGGCGATGGTTTCACAGGTCTGCTCATCGTCTACGGCCAGGGAGTCGAACAACTTGCGAGCTTCGGTCCAGCGCTCAGGCTCGACGCTGAAACCGTCGCCCTGGCGGAAGCTGTCCATCAGGCCGGCAATCGTCGCACCATTGCGACCGTGCAGGTCGAACAGCAGGCGTTCGAAGTTCGACGACACCATGATGTCCATCGAAGGCGACAGCGTGGCGTGCAGGGTTTCCTTGACGTACTGGTTGCCGCTCATGAAGCGGTGCAGGATGTCGTTGCGGTTGGTGGCGACGATCAATTGATTGATCGGCAAGCCCATGTTGCGCGCCAGGTAGCCGGCGAAGATATCGCCGAAGTTGCCGGTCGGCACCGAGAACGACACGGAGCGGGCCGGGCCGCCCAATTGCAGGGCCGCATGGAAGTAATAAACGATCTGGGCCATGATCCGCGCCCAGTTGATCGAGTTCACCGCCACCAGCCGCGTGCCCTTGAGGAAGCTCTGGTCGGCGAAACTGGCCTTGACCATTTCCTGGCAGTCATCGAAGTTGCCTTCGATAGCGATGTTGTGGATGTTATCGCCGAAAATCGTCGTCATCTGCCGACGTTGCACTTCCGAGACCCGGTTGTGCGGGTGCAGGATGAAAATGTCGACGTTCTCGCAATGCTTGCAGCCTTCGATGGCCGCCGAACCGGTGTCGCCAGAGGTGGCACCGACGATCACTACACGCTCGCCACGCTTTTGCAGCACGTAGTCCAGCAAGCGACCGAGCAATTGCAGGGCGAAGTCCTTGAACGCCAGGGTGGGGCCGTGGAACAGCTCCATGACCCATTCGTTACCGTTTAGCTGACGCAGTGGTGCGATGGCGTTGTGGGAAAAAACGCCATAGGTCTCTTCCAGGATTTTCTTGAAGTCGGCGTCCGGAATGCTGCCGGTGACGAATGGGCGCATGACCCGGAACGCCAGTTCGTGATACGGCAGGCCGGCCCAGGAAGCGATTTCTTCCTGGGTGAAGCGCGGCAGGTTTTCCGGCACATAGAGACCGCCGTCCGTGGCCAGGCCGGCCAGGAGGACATCTTCGAAATTCAGGGCCGGTGCCTGGCCGCGGGTGCTGATATAGCGCATGGGGCAAACCTTCGGTTTGGGCTTCAAGCGTTGAAGCTGCAAGCGACGCATTCAAAGGCAAGTTTGCCTTCGTTCGCCACCTGCAACTTACCGCTTGCCGCTAAATTAATTCAAATGTTCAACGCGGATACGGACCACCGGGCCAACGACACCCGGGAGCGCTTCCAGCGCCGCAATCGCGTCGTTGATGCGCTGCTCGACCACACGGTGGGTCAGCAGGATCATCGGCACCAGGCCGTCGTGTTCCTCGACTTCCTTCTGCATGATCGACTCGATGTTGATGCCGCGTTCCGAGAGGATACTCGCCACTTGGGCCAGCACACCCGGATGGTCCTTGGCCTGGATGCGCAGGTAGTAGGAGCTTTCGCATGCCTCGATCGGAAGAATCGGGTGAGCCGACAGTGAGTCTGGCTGGAAGGCCAGGTGCGGCACACGGTTTTCCGGGTCCGAGGTCATGGCACGAACCACGTCCACCAGGTCGGCAATCACCGAAGAGGCCGTCGGTTCCATGCCCGCACCGGCGCCGTAGAACAGCGTCGAGCCGGAGGCGTCGCCGTTGACCATCACCGCGTTCATCACGCCGTTGACGTTGGCGATCAGGCGATCGGCCGGGATCAAGGTCGGGTGCACGCGCAGCTCGATGCCGTTGGCGGTGCTGCGCGCCACGCCCAGGTGCTTGATGCGATAGCCCAAGGCTTCGGCGTAGTTCACGTCAGCGGTGGTCAGCTTGGTGATGCCTTCGGTGTAGGCCTTGTCGAACTGCAACGGAATGCCGAACGCAATGGAGGCCAGGATCGTCAGCTTGTGCGCTGCGTCGATGCCTTCCACGTCGAACGTCGGATCAGCCTCTGCGTAGCCCAGGGCCTGGGCTTCGGCGAGCACGTCTTCGAAGGTGCGACCCTTCTCGCGCATCTCGGTGAGGATGAAGTTACCGGTGCCGTTGATGATCCCCGCAACCCAGTTGATGCGGTTGGCCGACAGGCCTTCGCGGATCGCCTTGATCACCGGGATACCACCGGCCACGGCAGCTTCGAAAGCCACGATCACGCCCTTCTCGCGGGCCTTGGCGAAAATTTCATTACCGTGAACAGCGATAAGCGCCTTGTTCGCGGTGACCACATGCTTGCCATTCTCGATGGCCTTGAGTACCAGCTCACGGGCAACGGTGTAGCCGCCGACCAGCTCTATGACGATGTCGATCTCAGGGTTCGTGGCCACTTCGAAGACATCGTTGGTAATCGCAATACCGGTCGTCTGGAACTGAGGCTTTGGCGTGCGCATGGCAATTTGTGCCACTTCGATCCCACGCCCGGCACGACGAGCAATTTCCTCGGCGTTGCGCTGAAGTACGTTGAAGGTGCCGCCACCGACGGTACCTAACCCACAGATGCCTACTTTGACCGGATTCACTCTTGACTCCCCATGAAACGGCCGACGCAAGGTCGGCCGTGAAATACAGCCGCGCAGCAACGCGACTTTGTGTTTAACGGCCCGACGAAGGTTTTCGCCGAGCCGTGATCTTCAGAAGCGGATCGCCGATGATCATTTTGCGCCCAGGGCCAGTTTGGCGACTTGTGGCGCCGGCTGGTAGCCCGGAATCACCTGGCCGTCGGCCAAAACGATGGCCGGCGTGCCGTTCACACCAATGGACTGGCCAAGGGCGAACTGCTTGGAAACCGGGTTCTCGCACTTGGCGGCCTTGATTTCCTTGCCATCGACCATCTTGTCCATGGCCGCTTTCTTGTCCTTGGAGCACCAGACCGCCTGCAACTGCTCATCGCCCGGCGAGCCCAGGCCTTGGCGCGGGAACGCAACATAGCGCACTTCGATGCCACGCTTGTTCAGCTCCGGCACTTCGGCATGCAGCTTGTGGCAATACGGGCAGGTGGTGTCGGTGAACACGGTGATGTGGGACTTGGTTTCACCAATCGCCGGATAGACCACGGTTTCAGCGACTGGAATGCCGTTGATCAACTTGGAAATGCCCTGGCGCTCGGTCATCTCGGTGAGATTGACCGGCTTGCCGCCCTTGAGCTCGAACAGGTTGCCCTGGACGATGTATTGACCGTCGGCGCTGGCGTAGAGCACGCGGCTACCCTTGAGCTTGACCTCATACAGGCCGGCCATGGGACTGGCCGAGATGGTTTCGATCGGCACTTCGAGCTGAAGGTTTTCCAGGCTCTTGCGGATAGCCTTGTCGGCCGCGTCGTCGGCGATGGCAAAGGTACTGGCCAACGCAATGGCGGCGGCGGTGAATATCTGGATCAAACGCATGGGGACTCCTGAGGCGAACAAATGAGACGGGAAACGCCGACCCGCAGATTCGGGTTCCAACCGCCCACTGTGCAAACTGACAGAGCCTACCACATAAGGTCTGCGTGACCGAATGCCGCTGACGCACGACAACACACAACGAACAGTTATCAAAATCCTGTGGCGAGGGAGCTTGCTCCCGCTCGGCTGCGCAGCAGCCGCAAATGGAACTCTCTTTTTTGGAAAGCAGTGGCGTCTGTAACAGGGGCGCTTCGCGCCCAGCGGGAGCAAGCTCCCTCGCCACAAAAACGGAGCACCGTTCAGCCCCGCGGATGATGCTTGGCATGCAAGTCCTGCAACCGCGCCCGGGCGACGTGGGTGTAGATCTGGGTGGTGGACAGGTCGCTGTGGCCGAGCAGCATCTGCACCACCCACCTGGTTTTGCAATGCTGGATAACAGATGACGTGAACGGCCACCCGGTCTGACGACAACCCTGGGCTCCCACACGGCCATAAGGCCGCTCCCCAAATAAGGATCGTCGTGCATCGAGTTCTCATCGAAGCGCGGGGCCTATACCCCCTCTCAGACGCCGGATAGATGAAAGCAAGCCAAACACGCATCAAGAACAGCGTTGCAGAAAAGGGGGTAACCATAGATATGGGAGCTGAGCTGCTCGCGATGGCGGTGGGTCAGCCGCCGCTGTAGGCCGATTCCGCAAGCGGCGTCAGACTCATCTAATTAAGGCGCCCATGGAAATACTTGTTCTCTATTCCCCTAACATTTACGCGAGGCCAAAAAGACAAGGAACGCCAAAATGCAGGAAAAGGATCTAGCGACCGCAATCATGCAGAGCACTTTCGAACTCAAGCGCGAAGGCATTGATTTGGGGCCTCATACGCGCATCGCATTTGACATCAACAGTTCATTGACGAGCTGCCCCGCCGTGATGTTGTTGCCAACGCCTATCGGGACAATTTCTGCACGCAACTACGAGGTTTTCGAATCTTTCAGTACTGTCCAACGGACTCCCGACACTACTATCGAAAATCTCTGGAAATGCACTCAGGATCATTATGGCCTGACGGCCGCAACAGCTTTAACGGCAGCTGCCGGGATACCTATCAGTAAGGTATCGGTGGGAGCCTGGACTCATGTCGGCGCCAGTAAAACGACGAACTTGGCGAGCTATATCGGTTGGAGATTTTTCCCACGGACCTTGATCAGGCAACCTGCCGCGGCTCGAGTGGCAAAGGCGACGTTCGGTACTGTACGTGTTTTCGGCATTATTGGACGAGGCATCCCGTTTGTCGCTGCGGGCCTGGCAGTCTTTGATCTGGTCAGTATCGGCCTATGTGCCTACGAGGCAAAAAATGGAAAATAACCAAAGTCGGGAAGTACTCACCAAGAGAGTCATCCAGTTGTTCGTCGAAACAATCGGTTTTATCGACTCGGCGCAAATGACAGAGCAGACCGATTTCATTCATGACTTCAAGATCATCGATGACGACCTGGCTTGCTTTGTCATGCAAGTGGAATGGCAGTTCGAGTTGCGATCCTCGCAGGAAGATTGGAATTCCATAACAACAATTGGACAAATCGTCGACTTGATACTCCGTCAATCCAACAACCTGGAATCCTGATTACTTGGGCAATGCTTGGCGTGATCCTGCACCACGCCCGGGCGACAAGGGGTGTACATCCCTCACATGCGTTCCAGGTGCTCGCCGATTTTGCGCCCACCACAAATTCCCCGTGGAGCTGAGCTTGCTCGCGATGGCGGTGGGTCAGCCTGCATTGATGCTGAAGATACCGCTGTCATCACGAGCAAGCACGCTCCCACATGGAGATCTTGAAGCACTCATCAATCAGAGGCTCACCCTGAGGATTTCTTCAGCCCCGCGGATGATGCTTGGCATGCAAGTCCTGCAACCGCGCCCGGGTGACGTGGGTGTAGATCTGGGTGGTGGACAGGTCGCTGTGGCCGAGCAACATCTGCACC